>NZ_AJLG01000004.1 GCF_000258495.1 Pedobacter agri PB92 | reverse complement strand
CAAATTTTATGGAAAAAAGTTACCTAAAATGGTCAACAAGATTTTTTGCAATTTTGATGATCCCATTTCTGCTGCTTTTATTTACAGGGATGGCCCAGGCACAAACCAAGCGCTATACCATTGGCGGTAAAGTTACCGATGCCACGAACAACGATCCGATTCCTGGCGTTGTGGTTAAAATCTTAAATACAAACTTAGCAACCAGTACAAATGCAAACGGCGCCTATTCATTTTCTGTTGATTTAAGCGCCGGCAATTATCAGCTTCAGTTCTCGTTTGTGGGTTATAAAAGTAAAACGCAACCAATTACATTAGGCACAAGTGATCAGGTACAATCGAGTGCAACCTTAAGTGCTGATGCAGTAGGACTTGATGAAGTGATCGTAACCGGAACTTCGCAAGGAACAACGAGGAAACAATTAGGTAGTTATGTAAGTACTGTAAAAGGAGATGATTTGAATAAAGCACCGAGTGGAAATGCTTTAGCCTCCCTTCAAGGGAAAACGCCAGGTGCACAAATCAGCCAAAACTCCGGAGATCCTGCAGGTGGAATTTCAGTAAGATTAAGAGGGGTAAGTTCGGTAAACTCATCATCTGAACCTTTGTATATTATTGATGGCGTAATTGTAAATAACTCTACCACCAGGGTAACCAATACTTCAGCCAATTATGATGGTGGAAACTTTGTGGGAAGTATTGGCCAAAACAGAATGGTGGATATTAGTCCTGCAGATATTGATCGCATTGAGGTTTTGAATGGTGCAGCTGCAGCGGCCATTTATGGCTCAAGAGCTAATGCCGGTGTAATTCAAATTTTTACCAAAAGAGGTAAAACCGGTGTGCCACAGGTAAGTTTTAATACGAGTTTAACCATAAGTGAACTGCGTAAACAAATTGAGGTGAATCAATCGCCGACAAAATTTGGTGGCTCGGTTGATTTAGTTACCCAAGATGTTTTAACGCCGACGTTAACAACTACCACGCCTGTAACCAGATATAATTATCAGGATTATATTTTTAGAACGGGTATAGGAACAGATAATTCAGTATCAGTTTCTGGAGGGAATGATAATACGAAATTCTACACTTCAGCCGGTTACTTCTCTAATCAGGGGATTATTAAAAATACTGATTTCAGAAGAATGAATTTCAGGGCAAACCTGGATCAAACCATAAACAAATGGGCAAAATTAACTGCTGGTTTTAATTATGTACATAGTGATGCTAATGAAAAACCAGATGGTAACTCATTCTTTTCACCAATGAACTCTGTAACCATTATCGGAAATTTCCATGATATTTTCGCAAGAGATGCTTTGGGTAATCTAAAAGCTGTAGGCGAGCGTGGTCGTGTTAATCCTGTTTCTGTAATCGAAGATATTAAGCAACGTCAGTTTACCAATCGCATTATCGCAAATACAGGTTTAAAATTAACACCGGTTAAAAATTTAACCATCGACTACACCATGGGTGTTGACAATTCGATCCAAAATGGAACAACGTATATACCACCATTTGCTTACAACGTAAGTACAGGTTTTTATGGCGGTGGACCAACACTTGACCCATCATTAAACGGTTATGCAAGTGCAGCGAATGCAACCACTACTTTATTTAACAACGAGTTGAATTTTACCTATGATACAAAGATCACAGAATTGTTGAGTTCAACCACACAATTGGGCGGTTCTTATCAGTATCAAAAAGATCTTTTCAGCTTACTTAACGGCCGCGGTTTAGCACCTTTTGTTCAGGTAGTAAATGGTGCGAGTACCATTTTGCCAAACAGCGATAGCCGTTCAGAGTTTTCAATCAGCGGTGCTTATTTGCAACAAAACTTTAAGTATAAAGATCATTTATTCGTAACTGGAGCAATCAGAGTCGACCAATCTACGGTGTTTGGCGAGGCAAACAGAACACAATACTATCCAAAAGCAAATGTGAGTTATGTACTTTCATCTGCAGATTATTGGAAAGATTTTGGTGTTTCTTCCTGGTGGAATGCGTTTAAGTTAAGAGCAGCTTACGGCCAATCAGGTAACTTAACTGGTATTGGCGCTTACGATCGCTTTAATGTGTATTCGCCAAGTGCGTTAAATAGCAAAACATCATTAACATCTCTAACTACATTGGCAAATACTAATGTAAAACCAGAGCGTCAGCAAGAGCTTGAGGTGGGTACAGATATGTCGTTTTTTAATAACAGATTAGGTTTAACCTTTAGCTATTATGATAAAACAGTTAAAGATTTATTATTAGGCGTGGTAATTGCGCCAACAACTGGTTACTCAAGTTTGCTGGATAACATTGGAGGTAAGTTAAAAAATAAAGGTTTCGAATTGATGCTAACAGGTGTTCCATTGAAAAGTGATGATTTCTCATGGATTTCAACAGTGATTTTCAACAGAAACAGAAATAAAATTGTGGGTTCAGGTGCGCAAAGGTTAATTGCGACTAACGCAGGGGCACCGGTATCTATTACAGATGGTTATCCGGTAGGCGTATTCTACGGAACATTTTTCGCCCGTAATCCTGACGGAAGTTTGTTGTTAAATGCTCAGGGTATTCCGCAAACAGAAAGAGGAACTCAAACATCAGCTACAACTTATGAAACTTCAAGAGCTGGAGGCCAACCTACAGGAACCGTTCTGCGTAAGGTGATTGGTGATCCAAATCCAGATTATACAGGATCATTTGTAAACGACTTTACATATAAAAAATTAAGCCTACACATTCAATTGGATGCTGTTCAAGGTGGTGATGTTTGGAATGCCGATTGGAGAACTCGTCAGGGCGTAGGAAATGGAAAAGTTGCAGAAGCGGAACAAACTGGTCAATTACCAAGAGGTTACGTTGCTGGCGCATACAATGTTGAAGAATGGCGTATTGATGATGGATCATTTGTTAAACTAAGAGAAATTTCCTTAAGCTATAATATTGGCCAGGTTAAATTTATTAAAAGCTTAACCGTTAACTTAAGTGGCAGAAACCTGATTTCGTGGGATAATTACAAAGGTTACGATCCGGAGTTGAATTCTGGTGGTCAATCTACAATTTTAAGAAATATCGATTTCGGTTCTGTGCCGATTCCACGTACTTACTCATTAGGTTTACAAGCGAGGTTCTAAATAAAAAAACTTATTATGAAAAATTTAAAATCAAGATATATAGGTTATGCATTTCTGCTTACAACTGTTGCTTTTTCAAGTGCTTGTAAGAAGGAATACTTAAACCCCAATGCAGCAACCGCTGATGATGTACTAACCTCTGCTAAGGGATTAACAGGCGTTACAGTAGGTTTGCAAAAAACTTTTTCCACTACCAGAGCAGGAGTTTTATATGCCTCAATTACTTTGAATGGATTAACAACCAATGAATTGATCTCTATTAACACCGGTAATACAAATGAAGAACGACTGGTTGCCGGAGGTGTTCAGGTGGATGGGACCAATTCGGTTTTGTTGAGTGTTTGGGCAGGGTCGAATAAAATTATTTTCGATGCTGATAATGTGATCAACAATGCAGTTAATCTGCCTGATAAAAATTATGCTGCTGGTTTAATCGCACACGCCAGTATTTTTAAAGCTTTGGCTTTAGGGAATTTATCTGAGTATTGGGAAAAAGTTCCGGCTTCTACCGGACAGAATGTTGCTTTTATAAGCAGGTTTGATGGATTTAATAAAGCTATTGCCACTATTGACAATGCGTTGGCGGTAATTGCTGCGAATCCAATCAGCAGTTCTTTTAGCGGAAACATCCCGGCAGGTATAGATATTCCAAATACCTTAAATGCTTTGAAAGCACGTTATGCTTTATTTGCCGGTAATTATACCTTGGCATTAACTGCAGCTAACGCTGTTGATTTGACTAAGAGATCTGCCTTTACTTATGATGCGTTGAACTTAAACCCGATTTTTGAGATTGCTACCTCAACAAATAATGTGATCCAACCGAAAAATTTAAGCCTAGGTCAAACAGGTACAAACGTACCTGATGCTGCCGACCAGCGAATCCCATTTTACACTGTCGTAAATACAACGGTTCGGATTAACGGTTTCGGAGCAGGTACTTTCACACAAATCCCTGTTTATTTACCTGGAGAAATTACCTTGATCAAAGCAGAAGCATATGCACGTCAGGCTACACCGAATTTATCAAGTGCTTTAACGGAACTTAATAAAGTGGTAACCAAAACTGCGGCGACAGATCCTTTCGGTCTAGGAGCAAATTTGCCTGCCTTAACCGGAACTTATACGCAGCAACAGCTGCTGGATTTAATTTACAAACACCGCAGTATTGAACTTTTTATGTCGGGCTTAAAACTCGAAGATATGAGAAGATTTAATCAGCCGCTCGCAGATCGAAAACGTAATTTTTTCCCTTATCCTTTTCAGGAGAGAGATAATAACACAAATACCCCTGCAGATCCTGCTTTTTAAAAGCAACGAACAGGGTTCCGGAATTCCGGAACCCTGTTCGTTTATAAAATATTAAGGTGTTTTACCCGATAATTGGCCAGCGCATCATTCTGCTCATCTAGTTCAGTTACTAAATAGCTAATGCTTTCTATGGGGCAAACTTTTAATCTTAGAGAAATATCTAATTTTTCAGAGATACAAAGTACCGCAGTCTTTTTGGAACAAGCAATCATTGCCTTTTTCAATTGGTTAATTTCCCAGTAAGTATCTGTCAGCCCATCTGTAGGATGTATGGCACTTGTTCCCATCAAACATAAGTCGGCCTTTATTTCCGATAATTGTGTAATCACATGTCCTCCGTAAGTTACTTGTGAATTTTTAGAGAACAACCCTCCTATGAGCACAACCTCAATGTTGTCATACTTTGCCAATTCAACTGCTACCAGCGGGCTTATGGTAAAAAAGGTAGCTTCAATATTTTGAGGCAACTGTTTAACAAATTCTAAAATTGTCGTTCCGCCGCCCGTTAGTACAACCATCCCATCTTTAATTAATGAAATAGCTTTTTTAGCAATACCAATTTTGCTGTCTCGGGCATATACAGTGCTATCATCGAACGAACTATGATAAGATTTAGACAGTGCACCGCCATGAACTTTAAATAATTTGCCTTCATCCACAAGCTCCTGGAGGTCTCTCCTGATGGTATCCTCTGAAACATTTAGCAACTGAACCAAATCGGAAGTGAGCACACGATTGTGCAAATTGATTTGGCGCATAATAAAATCATGGCGTTCTTTCTTAAGCATTTTAGGTCTGGTTTACACGAAAATAAAAATACTTTTCAATAATTTGCGTGTTTATGCGTTTTTGTGCAATTAAATATGGCTTCTTCACACTTAATAGTTCATATAATTGTTTTTTATATAAAAAACATTCATCATATTTACATAACTATTATTAAGCATGCGGTAATCTGCATGTTTGATAAGCCGGAACAAACAACAACCCTATAAACCAACTTTCTTACTAACTAATTATGAAGAAAAAACTACTCTTTAGTTTTATCGGTATGGTTATGCTCCTTGCTCAGGTATTTGCGCAGCAGGCAACCATCACCGGCAAGGTCAGCTCAGGCGATGGCCCAATTCCTGGCGTATCCATACGCGTAAAGGGAACCTCAATAGTGTCGCAAACCAATAGTGATGGGAATTTTACCATTAAGGCATTAAAAACAGATGTACTTTCTTTTTCTTATGTCGGCTACAAAACAGTAGAGCGAACAATCGGAAACAGTACTGTAATCAATGTCACCTTGCAGGCAGACGCCAGTACCCTTAATGAAGTTGTAGTTACAGCGTATGGGATTGACCGGGATGTAAAATCTTTAGGCTATTCTACGCCAAAAGTAAAAGGAGATGAAGTAACTCAAACTGGTAGGGAAAATTTTATCAATGGTCTTGCAGGTAGGGTACCAGGCCTTTTTGTAAACCAAACTTCAGGAGATCCAGGAGCATCATCGCAAATTATTTTACGAGGTATAGTTTCGATGACGGGCGACAATTCTCCTTTGATTGTATTAGATGGTGTGCCTATTGACAACTCTGTTTTAAATCAAGGCAATACAGCTATGAATGGAAACAATAGAAGTCAGGATTACACCAACCGAGCATCAGATATCAATCCTGCTGATATTGAGAGTTACACGATATTAAAGGGACCTGAGGCAACGGCGCTTTATGGCAACTTAGGTGCTAGTGGCGCAATTGTAATTACTACAAAAAAGGCAAAGGCAGGAAAATCTAGCGTTTCTTACAATGGCTCTTACAGAATAGAAACTGTTAATAATGCGCCAGAGGTACAGGAGGTATATGGACAAGGTGATGCCAATGGTATTTTTAATGGCGGATCATTTAACTTCTTCGGACCAAAATATGCTGAAGGCTTGCCAATATATGATAATGTCGGTGCGTTTTTTAGAACGGGATCTGCACAAAAACATAACGTTGTAGTGGAGGGAGGTAAAGAAAGTTTAACTTATAGATGGTCTAATGAATATACAGATAATAAAGGTACTATTCCAACAACACGTTATCAACGATTTGTTTCCTCAGTAGTTGGTGTGATACCAGTTTCTGATAAGATAAAGGTAACCACTAGATTCAGTTATACCAACGCTTATAACAAGAAAGCAAACAAGGGTGCTCAAGGTTACTTAATGGGGCTGCTGCGTTTTCCTTCAAGGTTTGATGTTAACAACTGGATTGATCCAGTTGGAAATAGAGTAACTACCACAGGAACAATCTTCCTTGAGAGCGATAACCCATTTTGGGATGTAAATAAAAATTTATCTGAAGATAAAACAAATGCAATTGTTGGAAATGCCAACCTTTCTTATAAACCCACAAAATGGTTGTCGATAACAGGTATTTTAGGAACAAATTTATCAAATACAAATGGTATCACCGTTTATCATACACAATCTTACTCTGGCTCAGGTAGTGCAGCCACACCAACTGGCGGTACAGTTAATACCTATCAGCAACAGAATAAAAGATTAGACGGCTCTATTACTGCTAGTGCAACTCACAAGTTTGGTAAATTCAATAACACCTATATCGTTGGAGCCAACTTTTCCGATGTAAATAATACCACAAATTCAGCAAGAGGGCAGAACATGTTCGATCCTAATTTTTACAGTATAAACAATACACTTCCATCAACACAATCAGCACGCCTTTTTATAGGAAGGTATAGAAACGCAGGGGTGTTCGGACAAGCTGTTTTGGGTTATCAATCATTACTTTATCTTACCGTTTCTGGGCGTGTTGATGCAGCCTCGAGGTTAATGCCGAATAACCCCTATTTTGCATACCCATCGGCTAGTTTAGCTTTTAATTTTACAGAGCTTGAGGGAGTAAAAAAATTAACATGGCTTAGCAGTGGGAAATTAAGAGGTTCTTATGGTATAACAGGTAAAGAACCTTATAAGCAATATGCTTTAGCTACGAGGTTGCTTACCGTAAATTCTACTGGTGGTGGGTTTAATTATGATGCCGCAAATGGTGGAAATCCGGATCTGGTTCCTGAACAAACTCGGAACTTTGAAACCGGTATCGAGATGGGTTTCTTAAAAGATAGAATTAGTGTAGACTTTACTTATTACCAACTAAATAGTCACAGGCAAATAATAGCACCTCGAATTAGTTATGGAACAGGTTCGGTTATTAGATTAATGAATGGTGGCGATGTCGTGAATAAAGGTATTGAAGTTCAATTGAAAGGATCGCCGTTTAGATCTGCTGGATTTAGCTGGGATATGACTTTAAACTATACCAAAAATAAAGGCACCGTATTGTCTATCGCTGATGAGTTGCCAGAGCTTTATGATTCTGATACTTGGGTAGCAAATGGTTTGAGAGGAGCTGTTTTTCCAGGGGCAAGTACGTTAGCAATTGCTGGCTGGGTTAACCAAAGAAATAATAGAGGAGATTTGTTAATAAATCCGGCTACCGGATTGCCTATATTGGGTAGCGATCAGGATTTTCCAGTAATTGGAGATAGAACGCCAAAATATAATTTAGGCTTCGTTAACAACCTTACCTTTAAAAATTTCAATATTTCTTTTCTGCTTGATTTAAGAGTCGGTGGTGATGTTTATAACCAAACTCAATACGAACTGTATAGAAGGGGATTAAGTGTTAAAACTTTAGATCGAGATGTTCCACGTGTTGTAACAGGAGTATTAAAGGATGGTTTGGAAAATACGAGCAATCCTACAATAAATACAATCTTGGTAACTCCATCGGCAAATACAAACTATTATAGTTCAACAACAAGCGGTATTGCACCAGAAATGTTTGTCGAAAAGAATATCAAATCTTTAAGATTAAGGGATGTTACTATTGCGTATGATTTTCCTACGAAAATGTTATCTAGAACTAATTTTATCCAAAACCTGGGCGCCTTTGTAACACTTACGGATGTGTTCCTAATTACAAACTATTCAGGAACTGATCCCGATGCAAACTCTAATAACCCTTCGTTGGGTGGTGCAGGTGGTTACGGTATAGATTATGGTAATATGGGGCGGCCATTAGGCGTAAATATTGGTCTTCGTTTAAAATTATAATGATAAAAAAATGAAATCTCTAAAAATATTAATGTTCACAGTTATTGTAATTGGTTTTACAAGCTGTAAAAAATGGCTCGATATCAACGTCGATCCGGCTACGCCACAAACTACTAAAGCAGAATATTTGTTGGCGCCAATTATGTTTCAAATGGCAAACAATACTGCTACAGATAATCGATTGATTTTTAAGTATACTCAAGATATGTTTGGCCAGGACGTAACGAGTTTTACTATTGCATGGGAAAAACATGGCTATCAATCCGCCAGTGATTTAGGCGGATCGATGTGGAGAATGGTTTATGTCAATTTGGGCCTTAATCTCGAAGCGATGATTAAAGATGCTGAAGCAACTGATAAATGGACTTATGCAGGAATTGGATACGCGATAAAAGCTTGGAGTTACCAACTTTTAACGGATGCACATGGACCAATTATTCTTGATGAAGCTTTTGCAAATCAATTGAAATTTAAGTATCAAGATCAACCAGAAGTATATGCCAAAGTTAGGTTGTGGAGTCAAAAGGCTTTAGAATGTTTTAATAAAACAGATGCCGCTGGTACAATAGCCTTGCTTGCAGGTGTTTCGGGTGATCAAATGTATAAAGGAGATCGTGTAAAATGGAAAAAGTTTGTATACGGTTTGTTGGCCCAACAGTATAGTCACTTAATTAACAAGGCTGAATTTAATACTCAATATGCAGATAGCGTAACAAAATATGTCGATTTATCTTTTTCTTCAGCAGCTGATGATGCAACTATAACTTTCGGAGGTACAAACGCTGCAGATTCAAATCCATTTAGTCAAAACTTTGGTATGTATACTGCTACTTCTACTGTAGCCCCAACCTACGGCAGAATCGGACAGCCAATTGTTAGTTTATTAACCGGTGGAGTTAGGGGTACTGCTGCAGTAGATCCTACTGTTCCAGGTGTTGATCCAAGGTTAACAAGAATGATGAATCCGATTCCTACAACAGGGATTTACAGAGGTGCATTGCCCTTTAATGGCACAGCAACAACACCACATATTTTAGGTGCTTTATCTGGAACGTCAGTTTTGCCGTTTCCTGGTAAATATATTTATTCTAATAGTGCAAGATATCCGGTTATGAGTTATGCACAACTTCAGTTAGCTAAAGCGGAAGCACAATTTAGAAAAGGAAATTTGGCATCAGCATTTACATCATATATTAATGGCATAAGAGGACATATGGAATTTGTAAATCTTTATGGACGTAATGGGTCACCGGCCGCTGCTACAATATCTGCAACGGAAATTAATGCTTATTTGGCAAGTACTGAAGTTGCACAAAATGCTACAGCGCTAAAAATAGCTGATATCATGCAACAGAAGTACATTTCGCAGTGGGGTTGGGCTGGTATGGAACAATGGAGCGATTTACGCAAATATCATTATGATCCATTGGTGTACAAAACATACAGACAACTTGAAGCTGGCGATTTCTTTGAAAGAAATAATGGTAAGTATGCTTATAGGTTAAGACCAAGATATGCATCTGAATATATTTGGAATCAAGAAGAGTTAGCGAGATGGGGTGGCTTGGCTACCGACTATCATACATTAGAAACATGGTCAAACCTTCCATAATAAAACCCAAAAAAAATGAAGTCAATTATAAAATATATAGCAATTATAGTCATTGCATCTATTGCAATTTCTTGTAGCAAGAATGAGATTAATTATGGTGAGTTCGAAATTTTAAGGGATGACCAAGCGATGTTGAAAGTTAATTATAACATTGCCTATGGTGCAGATCCCAATGTGCAAATCAATATAAATGGGAAACGCGTTAGTACACTCATCAAAACAAGATATCCCTATCCTGGAGGTGGCTATGGTACATTGGGCGATTCTAGGCCAGATTACTTGGTGATTCAGCCTGGAGCATCTGAAGTATCTATTTCCATTCCTAAACGAGGTACAAGTATCGATTCTGTCGTATTATATAAAACAGGAATTTCTACCGAGGCCGGCAAATCATATACGCTCCATTTAACAGATACTGCTGCAAATACAAAAAGCTTATTGGCAGTTGATAATTTTGTTTTGCCTGATTCGGGATTTGTGAAGTATAAATTTGTTAATCTGATGCCAAATGTACCTTCAGTTGATTTGTATTATGGAACAACTTTGGTTGTGGCTAATATCGGCTATTTAAAGGAAAGTGAATTTTTTATTAGACCAGTTTTAGCCGGTACCGCACTTGCTTGGACAATTAGAGCGAGTGGCGGAACAACAGCATTGGCAACTTATACAAGCGCCAGTACTTTTTTAAACAGAAGGATCTATACAGTATTTGCCACAGGTTATTCTGGTCGAACTGATGCAGTAAGAAAACCTTATGTTGGATTTTTCTTAACCCGCTAACTTTTAAATAAAATCTTATCAAGGCCAACCCTCAAAGGTTGGCCTTTTTTGTTTTACTGATTGAATAGCATATATAATTCCTGTTACCTAAAGTTCTCATAGTCAATATTTATGCGCTTTTCTGCGTTTTTGTGCGGTAATAAAAATTTTGTATACCAAAATTTACAATTTTCAAAAAATATTTAGTGATATTTACTTGAAATATTGCTGTTTTATGCGGTATTAAAAAAACTAATCATTCTAACAACATTCTAAACTTACGTTTATGAGAAAAAAATTACTATTTATTTTTCTTGGTACGTTTTTGCTGCTGGCTCACGCTATAGCGCAACAGGTAACTATTACCGGCAAGGTTACATCAGATGATGGACCTATTCCCGGTGTTTCTATTCGAGTTAAGGGAGCTGCTGCGGTTGCACAAACCAATGCCGATGGTAGCTATTCCATTAAAGCATCAACTGGCGATGTACTAGTTTTTTCCTACATTGGCTATGTAACACTGGAAAGAACCGTAGGAACGGGCACAACAGTAAATGTAAGCCTTAAAACGGATGCTCAAGGTTTGGACGATGTAGTGGTGGTAGGTTATGGTACCCAGCGTAAGGGTAACTTAACAGGAGCTGTCTCTACAATCGATGTTAAAAAAACTTTGGAAGGCAGGCCAATTGCCGATGTAGGAAGAGCATTACAAGGTGCGGCTTCGGGTTTAAGCGTTACTGTACCAAGCGGCGAAATTGGATCTGACCCTGTCATCAAAATCCGTGGCCAGCTGGCTTCTTTTGCAGGAGGTAGTTCGCCTTTAATTTTGGTTGACAATGTTGAGATTCCAAGTATACAGCTCGTGAATCCCAACGACATTGCATCAATCACTATTCTAAAGGATGCCGCGGCCGCTTCTATCTATGGTGCCAAAGCTGCTTTTGGTGTGGTATTGATTACTACCAAACAAGGTTCAGGAAGTGATAAGCCGTCTATTAATTATTCAAACAACTTTTCTTTTCAAAATGTATGGAAAGATTTAAAGATGGCAGATGTAAATGGTTTAAAATACACTGTTGATGCTTCTGAAAGGGTAGGAATAACAACACCAACTGGTGCGTTTTATTACGTTGACAGAGCAAGTTATGAAAAAGCTGTAGCCTGGAAAGAAAAGTACGGCAACACAATTGGTCCGGACGACCCAACAGTATTCGGAAGAGATTGGTATGTGCAAGGTGCAAATCAAAAAATGGGTGTTAGAACATATGATCCTTATGATTATATGATAAAAGAATGGGCACCGACACAACAACACAATTTATCCGTTGGTGGAACTACAGGGAAAACCTCATACAATTTAGGTTTAGCTTTGTTAGATCAAAGCGGGATGCTAAAACCAGCTAAAGAGGATCGCTTTACCCGGTACAATGCTTCACTAAAAATTTCGAGTGAAATTAACAAATACTTAACCATTCGCGGGGGGGCATTGTATTCCAGAAGAAATAAGCAATATGCTTACTCAACTAACTCCACAACAGCCGATCCTTGGTTATACCTGTATCGCTGGAGTTCATTGTATCCACTTGGAAAGGATGAAAATGGCGATGCAATTCGTAGTCCTGAGAGTGAGGTTGCTGCGGCAAACACGGCAAACATCCTGCTAAATTATGCAAATGTGAATTTGGGAACTACAGTAAACATCATGAAGAACTGGAAAGTTGATTTTGATTATACCTTTACCAATCAAAATGAAGACTGGAAACGCCCAGGGACAAGATTTACGGCCAGAAATTCATGGGTGGCGCCGAAAGCCCGTTTAGATGCAAACGGTGCGCCAATTTATGTAAACGATATGGGGCAAGTTGTATCCAGTACTACTGCTGGCGCTATCGCTGCTTATGATTTATCGCTCGACATGTACACCACACCAGGATCAAGTCCGGATCATTTCGCCAGAACAGCGACTAATTTCTTTATGCATACGATCAATGCATTCACAACTTATAACTGGAACATCAAACAGGATCATGATTTCAAATTCATACTGGGTTTAAATCGTGTTGCTTCTACTACAGAATCCCAGTTCGGCATGATTACCAATCTTGCCGATATTATTAATCCACAGTTCAAATTTGGAACAGGGGTACAAACTGTTATACCAGCCACAACGGCAATGGGTTTAATACCAGGTGGAGTAAGTATTCCGGGTTCTGATAAGAGATGGGAAGCGCAGTTAGGTTATTTTGGCCGCGTGAATTATGCATTCAAAAATAAATATTTAATAGAGGGTAACCTGCGTTACGATGGCTCTTCGAAATTTCCAACAGACTTGCAATGGAGATGGTTCCCATCATTCTCGGCGGGTTGGGTAGCCAGTGAAGAAAGCTTCATGTCATGGACTAAGCCTGTTTTAGATCAATTAAAATTCAGAGGTTCGTGGGGTTCTATCGGTGATCAAACTGTTCCTAATGGTTTATATATCGCAACTATGCCAAGCGGTCAATCAACTTGGATTGGTGCAAACGGCGCAAAAGTGAATTTTGTAGGCACACCAGCAGCAGTTGCTGCAGATATTCAGTGGCAAGACATTGTAACAACGAACGTGGGTGTTGATGCAACCTTACTAAAAAATAAGTTAAACGTTTCATTTGATGTTTTCCAAAGAAGTACAAACAATATGATTGTGCCTGCAGAGGGTATACCACTAACATTTGGAGCCGGAGCACCTCAGGGAAATTACGGGTCCTTAAAAACGAGAGGTTGGGAGTTAACAGTTGACTTTAATCATAGATTCAAAAATGGTTTAGGAATTAACTTTAAAGGAAATATCTCTGATGCTAAAACAAGATTAACTGCCTACGGTTCTGGAACCCAGGTTACTGGTAACTATAATGGAAAAGACATTGGTGAAATCTGGGGGTACCGTACAGACAGGTTATACCAAATGAGTGATTTTGAACTTGATGGAAGTGGAAAGCCTATTTTGATAACTTTAACTGCTGCAGAAAGCAGATTAAATGCAGGAAAGCAGGCTTATAAGTTAAAAGCTGGGCCAAATGGCGAGAAACCGGTTTACCAGCCGTTTTTACAAAATTCAGCCAACTTCCGTTTTGGGCCGGGTGATGTAAAATTCCTGGATGTGAACGGTGATGGCGAAATCAGCAACGGCGATGGAACCCTGGCTAATCACGGCGATCTGGAAGTAATTGGTAACTCAAATCCTAGTTATGAATATGGATTTAGATTGGGTGCCGATTTTAAAGGTGTTGATATTAGCGCCTTCTTCCAGGGGGTTGGAAGTCGCAAGATTTGGGGAGCTGGATTTTTAGCCATCCCAGGCTTCAACTCTGCAGATGGCGCCATGCCAGAGGCAATTGCAGGTAACTATTGGACACCGCAAACACCTGACGCATTCTATCCGGCAGCATACAACAATGCCGCAAGTAGCACTACCAATAACATGCAGGTGCAAGATAGGTACTTGTTAAATATGGCTTATTTAAGGCTCAAAAATTTAACCCTTGGTTATACTTTCCCTCAATTATTAACAAAAAAAGTTGGAATCAGTTCGCTGAGAGTTTATACGGCCTTGGAGAATTTCTTTACCTGGGATCATTTGGGCGATTTGCCAATTGATCCTGAAAGTGTAAGTGGTTATTCGCTTTGGGATCAATCTAATTACAACAGTGGTCGTACCGGAACTGGAATTCCAGCATTCAAAAGTGTTTCTTTTGGTTTACAGTTAACTTTTTAAAATAATGAAGATGAAATATTTCAAATATATATATGGTTTACCGGTGATGGTATGCCTGTTTATGGCTTCTTGTAAAAAGGATGTTTTAGATCGTCCACCTTTAACAGATTATGTAGATGGACAATACTGGCGTGGGGAAGACGATATTCGGATGTATGCAAATGCTTACTATCCAAACTATTTTAATGGCTATAATTCTGGCTTTACTGCTGATTACACTCCGGTAAGAGGCTATACTTTCTCAGATGATTTAACAGGAAAAAATGTACAGGCTAACTTTGAAAGCAGTATACCTACATCTAGAGGCTCGGCTGCAGAAGGTGCAGAATGGCTGGCAACTTATGCCGGTCCAACTTGGAACTTTTCATGGGTGCGAAAATCTAATGTGATGATTAATCGTTTGGATAATGTAGCAAAACCTAAAATTTCGACTGAAGCGTATAATCATTGGTCGGCTGTTGCACGTTTTTTTAGAGGTTTTGAGTACAGCAGATTAGTAAGTGTTTTCGGTGATGTACCTTATTTTGATAAGGAGGTTGCAGATACTGATTTAGCTACTTTATACAAAGATAGAGACGCAAGAGGTGTGGTGATGGATAAGGTTTATGACGATTTTAAATTCGTAATGGCTAATATGCGTGAAAATGATGGTGCACAATACTTAAACAAATATATTGCGGCCGCATTTATCTCGAGATTTATGCTTTTTGAAGGTACTTATGAACATTATCATGGCTTGGATGCTGCAAGAGCTAAAAAATACTTAGAGTTTGCGGTAGAGGCAGGAGATTATGTGATCAATAGCAATAAATACAACTTTACCCGCGATTTTAAATCAATCTTTTCAAGTGATAACCTGGCTGGTCATCCAGAAGTACTGCTTTACAGAACTTATGATGCAGCTTTAGCCGTTACCCACAGTATTGGCTCATACCAAAACGGAACCGAGGTTGTAGGTGTGGATGGGAACTTGGTTTTGATCAAATCATTCCTATTAAATGATGGAAAAGTTTGGCAAAATTCTGCTGTAACAGGTGCAAACTCCTTTACTATCGCTGATTTAGTAAAAACCAGAGATCCACGCTTCGAGGCTTCATTCTATGATAAGGCTTTGGTGCCGTCGGCTACTTTATTATATGGCTTCAAATTTGCATCTAGAGATGCCCTTACTTATATCGGTAAAACCTATCCGGCAGCCTGGGGAAGTAATACCAATACCAGTGATGCGCCAGTAATTCGTTTAGCGGAGGTGGTTTTAAACTGGGTGGAAGCAAAAGCAGTATTGGCTCAATATTTTGGTGCGGCAGCAGTTACGCAGGCAGATTTAAATAAATCTGTTAACGCAATTAGAAATCGTCCGTTGGATGCTGCTGCCATAGCAAAAGGCGTTTTAAAAACCGCACCTTTAACCATTGGTTCACTTCCGGTCGATCCTGCCCGTGACGCTGATGTTCCTGATTTAATTTGGGAAATCCGTAGAGAAAGACGTATGGAATTCGTTTTCGAGCATACCAGGTTACTGGATTTAAAACGTTGGAAAAAACTGAATAATATGAATTTTAGTACCAATCCGGATTATTTTCTGGGTCCGTGGGTAAATGTACAAACAGAAGCTCCAGCCTACTTAACTCCTGCCAATGCAACAGCTGGAAACGTTAAAGTAAAAAAGGCAGATGGAACCATTGTTACATATAACGGAACAAACGCAGCTGCGATGGTAGGCTATTGGATGGTGACCAATGCAACAAACAGAAATGCGTTTACCGATCGTGCTTATTTAGCACCAGTTGGACAGGCGCAGATTATTCAATATCAGGAGAAAGGGTATAAACTTACACAAACCACAGGCTGGTAACAGCTCAAAAATGTATTACACAAAAGAGCCCTCGTTTAGAGGGCTCTTTTGTTGTGCAGGAATTTCGAAACGATCACTTTTTTACATTCAGCCAAGCTACTTTTCCGTCCATGGTGCTCACCACTAGATTTTTCCCATCAACAACATTTACCGTGTTAATCATCGAGTTATCTATTTTATGAGCCCAGGTTGTCGTTTGGTTTTTTGGGTTAATAGCATATACTACACCATTTTTTGTACCAAAGAAAATATTGCCATCTTTTTCAATCAACATTGATGGTACATGTTCATAACCAAAGCCAGCGTTGTATCTCCAAAGCACACCCGGATCTTGAGGCTGTGCCTTGTAGGCAACAATTTCATCTTGCATGGTTTTGCCATAAATGGTTGTACTATCAGTTGATAAACCAATTGATTCACGAACCGTAGCTTCTTTGTTTCTCCAAAGGGTACTGCCATTATTTGCGTCAATCGCAGTTAAGTATCTATCGGGAGCGGCAATGTATACAATGCCTTTAGCAGCCACGGGAGTTACCATTGCCGGAGAAAACATTCTGTTTGCCTGGCCATTGTTCCATTTCCATACAAGATTTCCGCTGTTTATATCCAATGCGTATAAATGTCTTCCCCAGGAGCCAAAAATAATTTTGCCCTGATAGATAAGCGGCTTGCCTACTATTGTACCTTCAACTTCTTTAAATGCCCATACTACTTTTCCGGTTTTTGCCTCTAGGGCTCTGAAAGTATTGTCACTTCCTCCGATATAAATATATTTGCCACTTACAACTGGCGAACCCAAAACAGAATTTGCTGTTTGCATTTTCCAGCTGATTTTTCCTGTCTTTTCATTTAATGCGTAAATAAACCCATCGCCAGAACCTAAAATAACTAGATTGTCTACCACAACCGGAGAGGAGTAAATTGCACCCCCAGTATGGAAAACCCAAACTCTTTTACCTGTTTTTTTGTTCAGCGCTTCTATTAAACCCAGGCTGTTTCCAAAAATGACATGATTACTGGAATAAGCAGGCGTGTTTACTACATTGGCAGTTGAATGATAGGACCATACTTCCTTTGTATTGGCGTATTTTGTATTGATATTAAAATCGGGGCGAGGATATTTCTTCTGATTATCTTCAAAAGTTTTTAAGACAATTTTTCTCCAGGCGGCACCAATAGCTTGAGTGGGCTTTTTCGTTTGAAAGAAGACCGTATCCTTTGTCATGCTAACAATGTTATAACCACCGATGCTGTCTTTGGCCCGCAAGTTCGAGCGACCCATCGTAGCTTCAATTCCTTCGAAATTATAGGGATGGTTATTATGCCCATGACCACATATTGCATATTGAATATTATATCTCTTTAATCGATCCGTTGCTTCGTACCAATTATCTAAACTGTTATCAAGCGGATAGTGATTTGCAAAAATGATGGGCATATTTTTTGGAGTTGCTTTTAATACGCTATCCAGCCAAACAGTAGCATCCCTGGGGATGTGTCCATCACTCATCCTTACATAGGGACCTGATGCACAGGCGATAAAACGATAGCCATTATGATCGAAAGTAAATTTATCACCACCAAATTCGGTAATGAATTTTACCCCTCCCGATTCCGACCAGCCCGTGTCATGATTTCCGGGAATAATGTGGTAGGGCTTTTTAAGTCCGGATAGGATCTGTTTTGCCAAAGTCAGTTCATTATTCGTACCCATCTCTGTAATGTCGCCGGTAATAATAATAAAATCAATGTCGGGCAGTTCATTAATGTCGGCAACTGTTCTTCGAAGATCTTCTTCTCCTGTCGACGATCCGACATGCGTGTCGGTAACAAATGCGTATTTAAAGTCTTGCGCCCAAAGTCCGGAAGATATTATCAGGGCAAATAAGAGAAGAAAAAGGGTTTTCATTTTAGTCGGATTAAAGAATACAGATATAAAAATCGTATTTTTTAAGCTATCCAACTGCTGTAATGCCAATTTTACAGATGCAGATTTTAACCAAAGGCAAGCGCCAAAAAACTAATTTCTGGCGCCTGAATTTCTTATAAAATTTTAAATCCTAAACTCAACTGAAATAAGTTAGGCTTTTGGGTATATTTTTCACTCTTGCTGATGTTTGAAAGGCCAGCCTCATAACGCAAATCAACTGAGATTGCGCCAACATCTACACCTGCACCAGCCTGGATGCCGAATGCCTGGTCTTTGTAGTTTTTAAAATCAGTAACCTGATCATAAGCACTGCTAAAGCTGGAGTTTTCATCTAACACGAAGGAAACAACTGGCCCGGCCATTAATCTGAAGTTAAGATTATTGGCTCCAAACTTGGTTCCGAGTAAAACCGGAATATCTAAAGTGGTAAATTTCACCTTTCCTTCTGCGGCTATTTCAGTATTGTTGTTGTTGGTGAAGCTGATGAACTTATTTCCTTTGCTTCCGATATAAGCCTCAGGCTGCACATAGAAGCTAGCGCCACCGATGCGGGCCCAGGCACCAACCTGGTAACCTAAACGATTTTCTTCGCTGGCAAAATCGGCATTTAGTTTAGATAAGTTTACACCTGCCTTAACCCCCAGGTTAAAAGTTTGCGCTTGAGATGTTGCCCAACCGATTGTTAGGAAAACAATAGAAAGGATGATTTTTTTCATGTTTTAAAGTTTTAAATTTTTGCGTGTTTGTTTTAATTAGATTGTATAACGGTGTTTTAACACTATTATGGTGTAAAGATATTCCCTAAAACTCTATTTTTTTAACACCCGAAACAAAAAAGTAATAACCTGAGCAAATATTTTTTACTTTTGCCTCAAATAAAATCTGCTATGGCTAATTTTCAACTTACTTCAGAAACTGCATTTAAGGTAAAAACAAAGTTCTTAAGAAAATACCGTGATTTGGCTAATGAGCCTTTGGAATTTACTCCGGGTAAAGAAGATCAATTGGTTGAAGATTTAATGCGCTTGGTAAAACGCGATCGTACATACATCGAATTTACCATTCAAAAAGCTCTGGCCGATACTAAAGGCAACAGACTTTAAAAGCCTAACACCCTCCCGGTAACATATACATTCTCTTATCTGCCAAATATCTTCTTTTAATATTTGCACCTTTTCGTACATTTACCTTTATAGAAATAATCATCCCAACAGTTCAGGCTGTGCTGGATTATAAATAAAAAGGTATGAAGAAACTAAAATATTATGTTTTAGCGGCAGGTGTTTGCTTGGCTGTGATCTCTTTTTCTTTCAAAGAAGATTTATTTCTTGTATCAAAAAACCTCGATATTTTCGCATCATTATACAAAGAGATTAACATTAATTATGTGGATGATACCAATGCACCACAACTAATGAAAACCGGGATTGATGCCATGCTCGAGAGCCTTGATCCTTACACGGAATATGTTCCTGAATCAGAAATAGAAGACTATAAGTTAAAATATGTAAGTACGCAATATGGTGGAATTGGTGCTGCCACCGTGTTAATAGACGGTAAACTATTTATAAACGATGTGAGCGAAGGCTATCCGGCCAATAAAAGCGATGTGAAACCTGGTGATCAGGTTTTGAAGATAAATGGTATTGAAGTTAAGGGAAAAGAAAGAAGCCAGATCAGTCAGTTGTTACGCGGCCCAAAAGGAACCGTTGTTGATTTAACCTTAGTTAGAGATGGTAAGGAAATCCTTAAGAAATTAAACCGCGAAGAAATTAAACAACCCAATGTTTCTTACTCCGGTATGGTCGGCGATGGTATCGGCTATATCAAGTTGGATAAATTTTTGGAAAATTCCGGGCAAGAGGTAAAAGACGCATTGCTGGGCATCAACAAAGAAAATCCTAAAGGAATTGTTTTGGATTTAAGGAATAATGGTGGCGGCATTTTACAGGAGGCCGTTAAAATTGTAAACCTTTTTGTAGATAAAGATCAGTTGGTGGTAATTCAGAAAGGGAAAAATGCTGAAAAAACCATTACTTATAAAACGATGGCTGTGCCGGTTTCTACCTCTGTTCCGCTGGTGGTTTTAGTTAATGCAAATTCTGCTTCAGCTTCAGAAATTGTTGCCGGATCACTACAGGATTTAGACAGGGCAATTGTTATCGGACAGCGCAGTTATGGCAAAGGTTTAGTACAACAAACCTTTAATCTGCCCTATAATAGCCTGGTAAAAGTTACGGTAGCCAAATACTATACACCATCAGGCAGATGCATTCAAAAGCTCGATTATGCTCACAAAGATGCCAATGGAATTGCAGAGCGCTTCGCAGATTCAACAATTGCAATGTTCCAAACCAAAGCAGGTAGAAATGTGTATAGTGGTAACGGTGTTTACCCAGATGTAGTGGTAAATGCGGCCAAGTTAAGCCCGGTAACCATCACGATGATAAATAAAAGTTTGTTTTTTAATTATGCCAATGCCTATTGGAAGAAAAACCCAAAACTGGAATCGGCTAAAGTTTTTCAAATATCGGATGCAGACTACACAGCTTTTGTAAACACTTTGGCCGATAAAGATTTAACCTATCAAAGCCGGACAGAACGCTTACTTTCCGACCTGCGGGCAGAAGCTGAAAAAGAAAACAAATCTGCTGAGGTAAAGGCGGATTTGGAGAACCTGAAATATAAATTGACCTCCTCAAAAAAGAACGATTTAGCAACACACAAATCAGAAATCAAACGTGTATTGGAAACGCAAATCATCAGCAGATATTTTTTTGAAAAAGGTCGGATTGAGCAAAGCTTTCAGTATGATAAAGAGCTAGCTGCTGCGAAGTCGCTTTTTACCAATCAACCACAAATGTTAGCTATTTTAAAAGGCGATGGAAACTACAAAGTAATCGGTAAGCCTGTTAAAGAAGTTGCCAGTATAGATTAACCCTAAATTCAGTCAACCCAAATAATATTTAATAACAAAATCATTTACTCAGGTAAAACGATTTAACAAATTCATATCTCCTATTATATCCATGAAATTAAAAAGCTTTAAACCATTCTTTTTTTGCGCCTCACTTTTTTTATCTCTTCACGTTCAGGCACAGAAAAGTGCTAAGCTAACTTCTTTTGTTGACCCTATAATTGGTTCGGCTAAACATGGGCATGTTTTTGTAGGTGCCAATGTTCCATTTGGTGCGGTGCAACTGGGGCCTAATAATATAATGGAAGGCTGGGATTGGTGCAGTGGTTACAATTATGTGAGCAACACCATCACCGGGTTTTCGCATACACATTTAAGCGGAACGGGCATCGGTGATTTAGGGGATATTTCAATTATGCCCGTTACCGGAGCAACCGTTTTAGAAAAGGGTAAAAAGGGAGCTGAAGAAAAAGGTTATCTTTCAACATTCACCCACGAAAATGAAATTGCAAAGGCCGGGTATTATAGTGTTTTGCTGGATAAATATAAAATCAGAGCTGAGCTCACTACAACTAACCGGGTTGGCTTTCATCAGTACAGCTTTCCAAAAAATTCAGTAACACCACACATTGTGATTGATTTGGTAGAAGGCATTGGCTGGGATGCGCCCACCAATGTGTCTTTTAAGCAGATTGACGCAACGACCGTAGTTGGCAACAGAAATTCAAAAGGCTGGGCAAATGATCAGCGTTTATATTTCGTTATTAAGTTTTCTCAACCTATAAACAGTTTCGATATTTATGATGATGATCAGCTGAAAAAAGGTAAAGAAATTAGTGGTAAAAAGTTAAAGGCAATAGCCAATTTCTCATCGATCAATAACAATAAGCTTCAAATCAAAGTGGCTTTATCTCCCGTTAGCATAGAAAATGCAATTCTTAACCTTCAAACTGAATTGCCGGGTTGGGATTTCGCATCGACTGTAAAAAGTGCGGATGCGAAATGGGAGCGGGAGTTATCAAAGGTTAAAATCGATGCAAGCGTTAATACCAAAAAAATATTTTATACGGCTTTATATCACACTATGGTTGCGCCGTCAATTTTTAATGATGTGAATAAAGATTATCTGGGTACAGATAAAAAGGTTTACAGGGCTGCAAACTTCACTAATTATACTACTTTTTCTTTATGGGATACCTATCGGGCAGCAAATCCATTATATACCATCATCCATCAGGATCGCGTAAACGATGTGGTAAATACGATGTTGGCTATTTACAAAGAGCAAGGGAAACTCCCGGTATGGCATTTAATGGGTAATGAAACCAACACCATGGTAGGTTATCATGCCGTACCTGTCGTAGTGGATGCTTATTTAAAAGGTTATCGTGGTTATGATGTTAATCTAGCTTACGAAGCCGTAAAACAATCTGCCATGCAGAAAACCGATGGCATAGGGTATATTCAAGAACTAAAGTATATCCCGGCAGAAAAAGTAAATGAATCAGCAGCAAAAGCCCTGGAATATGCCATTGATGATTACTGTATCGCCATGTTTGCAAAGGCATTGAATAAAACTGAAGATTATCAATACTTCAGTAAAAGGGCACAGCTCTACAGGGAATATTTTGATCAGGATGTTCAGTTTATGCGTGGTAAAATGGCAGATGGGAAGTGGCGTACACCGTTTAGTCCGGTTAAGGCTAAACATCGCGAAGATGATTATACGGAAGGAAATGCCTGGCAATATACCTGGCTCGTTCCTCAGGATGTGGAAGGCCTAATTAATCTTTTTGGTGGCGATAAACCATTTGTGAATAAACTGGATTCATTATTTATCGTTCCTGCAGATTTAGGCGAAAACAGCTCACCTGATATTTCCGGATTGATTGGCAATTATGCTCAGGGAAATGAGCCAGGTCATCATATTCCATATCTTTATGCCTATGCAGGCCAACCCTGGAAAACGGCCGATTTAATCAGAAAAATTGATAATGGTTTTTTCACTGCTAAACCTGATGGTTTGTGTGGCAATGAGGATGTGGGTCAAATGAGTGCCTGGTATGTTTTTACGGCGATGGGATTCTACCCGGTTAATCCTGCCAACGGGGCTTATGTCTTCGGAACGCCTCTGGTTAATTCAGCTACGATTGCTTTGCCTGAAAATAAGAAGTTCGATATCAGGGTAATTGGCAACAGCGTTACAAATAAGTACATCCAAAAAATTCTGATCAATGGCAAACCATATAATAAAGGATTCATTTTGCATAAAACCATTTCCGATGGTGGTACAATGCAGATTTATATGGGCGATCAGCCTTCAAAAACATGGGGTGTGAATCCGGCAGATCGACCTGTTTCTACTAAATAGGAATTGATAGCAACCTTTAAAACCAAACTTTTAAAAATCAATGAAAAAAATATTTTTGTTTTGTGTGCTGCTTTTAAATCTGAAAGCCTTTTCGCAACAGCGTTACGAACTAAACTCAGGTTGGTTATGTGTAAATGTGAAGGATGCCAGCGCCAGCGAATCTCAGATCTCAACTTTAGGCTTTAATACCAGTGGCTGGATGCCTGCTACTGTTCCTGGAACGGTATTAACTACTTTGCTGAACAATAAAAAAGTTCCTGATCCTTTTTATGGGATGAACAATGAGAAAATTGCAGATATCTACAATGTCGGGAAAGAACATTATACCTATTGGTTTGTAAAGGATTTTAATGAAAGTGCAGCTGGAAATGACCAGGTTTGGTTACAGTTTCGGGGGATCAATTACAAAGCTGAGATTTTCTTAAACGGAAAAAAGGTTAATCAGAAAACCCATGAGGGTATGCACTTAAGGGTGAAGTACAATATTACCAAACTCCTTTCCTCAACTGGTAAAAATCGCCTGGCAGTAATCGTTTATCCTCCTGATTTTCCGGGTAACCCGAATGGCGGCCAGGGTGGGGATGGAACTATAGCAAAAGGTTTGACTACACAATACACTGCTGGTTGGGATTGGATTCAACCTACCCGCGATCGCAATACAGGTATCTGGGATAAAGTTACCATTGAAAAAACCAAAGGTATCAATATTCAAAATCCTCATGTTGTCACCTTGGTTCCGGGAAAAAGATTGCCAGGTGCTAAACAAGCGCCCGCAATTATCAAAGTATCTGTTGAGGTCGAGAATCCGACAGGGAAAGCCATTTCAGGAATTTTACAATATGAAATAGCCGGTAAGCTGGTTAAAAAAAATGTTACTGTTTCCGCTGCAGCATCAGAAATTAAGTTTCCGGATTTAACCCTGGAAAACCCCAGACTGTGGTGGCCAAGCGGTTACGGCAAACAAGATTTATATCCTGTGAATATTCGGTTTATCAGCGCCAACCAGGTTTTAGATCAGGAAAATTTAACTGTAGGAATCAGGCAGATTGACAACATATGGAATGAGCATACTAAAAGTATGGGTGCTTATGTAAACGGGCAAAAGATTTTTATAAAAGGTGGAAACTGGATCATATCTGATGCGATGTTACGTTTTAGTGATGCCCGTTA
The DNA here is from genome assembly GCF_000258495.1 of Pedobacter agri PB92. Taxonomy (GTDB): domain Bacteria; phylum Bacteroidota; class Bacteroidia; order Sphingobacteriales; family Sphingobacteriaceae; genus Pedobacter; species Pedobacter agri. The sequence continues at coordinate 43,615 of NZ_AJLG01000004.1, read as the reverse complement.
TGACGCTGAAGTAAGGTATCATAAAGATATGAATCTGAATCTGATTAGAATTTGGGGTGGTGCGATTTTAGAGCGCCCTGAGTTTTACAATGCCTGCGATAAATATGGCCTGTTGGTTTTTCAGGATTTTTGGTTTAGCGGCGATTGTAATGGCCGTTGGGTTGATCCATTGAAAAAAGAAGATCAATGGACCAGAAGGAACTACCCTGATAATCATCCATTAGTGTTAACGGCTATTGAAGATCAGGTGAAAATGATTCGCAACCATCCTTCATTAGCTTTTTGGTGTGGTGGAAATGAGATTACTCCTCCGGAAGATATTTTGAATCCCATTAAAAACGACATTCTGCCTCGGTTAGATGGTACGAGAAAATTCTTTGATTTTTCCAATAGCGATGAAATGTCGTACAATGCAATTGGCGGCAATGGTGATGGACCATATGGTATTCAGGATCCGATAAGTTTTTGGGCCGTAAAAACTTTTCCGTATAACTCTGAAGTAGGTTCTGTCGGGGTGGGCGATTATGAATCGCTGGAGCGTTTTATTCCGAAGGAAAACATGATTGCACCACAATTTAAAAGCAAACCCGATTCCGTTTGGGATTATCATAAATATATCGGCTACAATCAATACATTAATCCATACGGGAAAGCTAAAGATGCCAAAGATTTTGCCATGAAGGCACAGTTGGTAAATTACGATCAATACCGGGCGTTAATGGAAGGTTTTTCCAATAAAATGTGGGACTGGTATACCGGCTCAATTATCTGGAAAACACAAAACCCATGGACAGCGCTGCGTGGGCAGATGTACGATTATTATTTAGATCCAAACGCCAGTTTATATGGCTTAAGGAAAGGAAGCGAGCCGTTGCATATCATGATGAATCCCTTAGACAGCATGGTAACAGTGGTTAACAATGGCCTAACAGATCGTAATAATTTAATGGTTCAGGCTAAAGTATATGATATGGCTGGAAAGGATTATTTCTACTCCCAGGTTTTCAATTCTATTGGAGCATCATCGGTTCGCCGGTTTTTTCCACTGAATGATTTCCTGAAGAAAATGGATCAGAAAGATGGCGTGTTTGTTTCCTTAAAATTATTGAATGAAAAGCAGGAGGTTTTGAGTGAAAACATTTATTGGTTAGCAGATAAAAATGGAAGCTATAAAGGGTTACAGGAACTCAAGTCAGCAAATTTAAGCGTTTCAGCAAACCGAACATCAAAAAATAAAATAGCCGTAACTTTGAGCAATCCTGTCGGTAATCCGGTAGCATTTTTTAACCGGGTAGCATTAATTAACCGTGAAACTGGAAAACGAATCCTTCCGGCTTTCTACGATGATAATTATTTAAGTGTGCTCCCTGGCGAAACCAGAGTTGTTACCGTAGAATTTCATGATGGAGAAGGCAACCTGGCTGTTGAAGTATATGGTTGGAATGTGGAGCGTCAAAAGATAAACATTCAATAGTGTTCTTGCTGCGAGGGTACTCACGCTCAGTTTCGTTATTGCAAGGTATGAAGCAAACTAGTGTAGAATAAAATTGTTTCACGCCTTGCAATGGCCAATAAGAGATAAAAAAAGGCGACACTGTTTTCAGTATCGCCTTTTTTATATTTTATATTTTCAGCTTAGCTTACACCATGAAGTTTCACTTTTAAACCATCCATGTTATTATTTAACTGCAGCTGGCATGCCAAACGAGAATTTGGCAATAAGTCAGGCAAAGTATCTAACATGGCGTACTCATCATCGGTCATTTCATTTAGCTTTTCTTCGCCTTCTAAAACATCTACGCAACAAGTAGCACATAGTGCCATTCCGCCGCAAGTAGCTAATATATCATACTCAGATGCTTTCAAAAACTCCATCAAACTTAGGCCCATATCAGTTGGGGCTTCATGTGGTGTAACAGAACCATCCGGTTCCTGCATATATATTGTAATGTTGTTTTCCATTTTGCTCGCTTATAAGCGCAAACTTAACTAAAATAGTTTTTTATTGAAACAATATTAACGCAAAGCTTAAAATTCTGAAACGCCGTTTACTGTTGTGTACTTCATGGTATATTTAACTCCAGGATTCATGTAAGAATAAGCGCTATGACTCATTAACGCCGCCTCATGAAAACCACAAAGAATTAACTTTAATTTATTTGTGTAAGTATTGATATCGCCAATTGCATAAATACCCGGAATGTTGGTAGAATAATCGTCAGTATTTACTTCGATAGCACTTTTGCTGATGTTTAAATTCCAGGCTTCAATTGGGCCTAATTTAGGGCTCAGCCCAAATAAAGGAATTAAATGATCTGCAGCTACAACCGTTTTTTCCATTGTACGGTTTTGTACAATTTCAACCTGCTCTAATTTATCAGTACCATGAACGGCCTGTAAATTGCTGTTTAAAACAAGATTAATTTTTCCGCTTTCAGCCAGTGCCATTACTTTGGCAACAGAATCAGGAGCACCACGGAAACTTTCGCTTCTGTGCACTAATGTTAGCTCAGAACAAACATCTGCCAAATAAATGGTCCAGTCTAAAGCAGAGTCGCCACCACCAGCAATAACCATCTTTTGATCACGGTATTTCTCCGGATCAAGGATCATGTAGTTAACACCTTTTCCGTTCTCGAAATTTTCAAGGTTTTCCACAGCAGGTTTACGAGGTTCGAAACAACCCAAACCCCCAGCAATTACTACCACTTTGGCTTCAATTACCGTACCCATATTTGTTGTAAGTACGAAATCAGCTTCGCCGCGTTTTTCTAACCCTTCGATACGTTCGCCTAGCGTAAAGGTTGGATGGAAAGGTTTTGCCTGTTCCATCAAATTATCAATAAGTTCTTGCGCCAATACCGATGGATAACCAGGAATATCATAGATCGGTTTCTTAGGGTAAATTTCAGATAGCTGACCACCAACCTGAGGAAGGTAATCAATTAAGTGGCAACGCATTTTTAATAAACCGGCTTCAAAAATGGCAAATAAACCAACCGGACCAGCGCCTATTACGGCTATATCAGTAGAGATCATTCAAAAAAAATTTGATGCAAAGTTACAAAATAAACTTTTATCAATTTCTCTATTTAGAAATATTCTAGATAATTTTGTAATGTGTTTTTAGTCAGTATTTTGTGTGTTCTAAATGGCCTTAAAACAAAAGATCATGAATATTAAGAATGCTAAACAAACTATAATTTGTCTAGGGATTTAATAGAGTTCATTGAGTATTGTCTGGCTTGTGAATAATTTCTATGTTTAGAGCCTTAAACAATAATAGATGATTATGGATCTAGGTATTCTTTTGCCAATTTTGGGATTAGCATTTGTGGTTTGGGCCGCGATATTTATCATTTATGGCGAAACTTGGCAACTTCCAAGTGCATTTATGCCATTAGGGCTTGGTGCATACATTTATTTTGGTGCTCAGCCGTGGAATTGGATATTGCTGATGCCTTTATTTTCGATCTTTGTTTTTAATGTCAGTGCCGTGTTAAGTAATCCAAAATTTAGTGGATGGGTTAGCTACCTCAATTACTTCCTGATTTTGCCAGTTGTTGTCATATACTTTTTTAACTTTCGCCGAATCTTTGCAGATGATAGCCTGTTGAGGACCATTCTCTGTGGTATATTTTTCCTCTTAATGTTGATATATGTCTCAAAATTTTGGCTTTCGGATGTAATATTGTTATTGGTAAATAAGTTTTACAGTCGTAAAATTGATAATTTAGAAACAGAGGTTACGCACCGATTTATTAAGGGTACCGGCAAAACGAGAACATTTCACGTTACCATTACAACGTTAGGTGCAATTGAAACCTCGGGATTTTTCTATTGGTATATTGGTTTTAAAAAAATTAATCCTCACGATAAAGTAATGATAAAATTAAAAACCGGTTGCCTGGGTACAACCTATATATCGGGTTTCCCAAAATTGGTTTCCAGAGGCACCATTGTCGATAAGCACCAATAAGTAATCTGATGAGATTTGTTTATGGCTCATCAGATTAACAGTTTCTTACCAGCTCATTCCTAAGTTCTGAAATACAAAACTCCAAACATCGCTTGCCTCTTCAATCATTTTAGTAGTTGGCTTTCCTGCGCCGTGGCCAGCTTTAGTTTCAATGCGGATTAAGATAGGATTTTCACCTTTATACTTTTCCTGCAATGTAGCCGCGAACTTAAAAGAATGCGCCGGCACCACGCGGTCATCATGATCTGCTGTTGTAATTAGTGTTGCAGGATAATTTACATCCGCTTTGATATTGTGAAGTGGTGAATATTTGATCAGGTAATCAAAGTCCTCTTTTTTATCACTGGTGCCGTATTCTACCGCCCATCCCCAACCAACTGTAAATTTATGATAGCGCAACATGTCTAACACACCAACTGCAGGCAAAGCAACTTTGAAAAGCTCTGGTCTTTGCGTCATACATGCGCCCACTAACAAGCCACCATTTGATCCACCAGAGATAGCGATTTTTGACGCGTTAGTATATTTCTCCTGAATCAAATATTCTGCAGCGGCGATAAAATCATCAAATACATTTTGCTTTTTACCCAGCATTCCGCCTTTATGCCAGGCTTCTCCATATTCACTGCCGCCACGCAAACTTGGCTGTACATAAATGCCACCTTTTTCTAAAAATAACATTCTCGATAAGCTAAAGCCCGGCGTTAAACTTACCTGAAAACCACCATATGCATATAAATATACAGGATTGTTGCCGTCCAGTTTTATTCCCTTTTTGTGAACAATAAACATGGGTACCTTAGTTCCATCCTTAGAAGTATAAAATACCTGCTTGGTTTCGTAATTGTCGGTATTAAATTTTAATTCAGATTTTTTGTAAAGTGTAGATTCAGCTTTTGCAATATCGTATCGATAAATTGTTCCTGGAGTGGTGAAATTTGAAAAACTGTAGAAAAATTCTTTGTCCTCTTTAAAAGCACTAAAACCATCAGCTGTACCTAAAGCAGGTAATTTAACTGCTCTAAGTTTTTTTCCGGTTAAGTCAAATTGAACAATATTGGTGCTGGCATCTTTCAAATAGGAAGCCCACAAATAGCCGCCACCTGTTGAAACGCCTTCTAATGCGAGTTGCGATTCGGGTATAATGGTTTGCCATTGGGCTGGATCAGCATTTTTAGGATCAACCAGAACTACTTTTTTGTTTTCTGCACCCAAATCTGTATTTACCAGCAGTTTGTCGTTAACGTTTTCAATTACACTGTGATTATGGTCATATCCTTTCACCAGAAGCGAAATTTTGCTGCCAGGTTCCTTTAAATCCTGATAGTGAAGTGCATTGCCTGAAGTTCCGGCACTTGCATAGATAATTAAAAACTGTTCGTCTTCAGTTACACCAGCGCCAAAATAAAGATTCGGATTCGTTTTATCCTCGAAAATCAATTGATCTTCTTTTTGTTGATCGCCCAGTTTGTGGTAATAGATTTTTTGAAATTTATTCGCTGCTGATAAATCCATGCCTTTGGCAGGTTCATCAAATTTGCTGTAATAAAAACCATCGCCTTTCCAGGCTGCACCCGAAAACTTAGTCCATTTCAGTTCGTCACCCAATTTCATTTTCGTGGCGATATCCATCACATAAATATTGCTCCAGTCTGAGCCTGCCTGAGCAACAGAGTAAGCTACGTACTTTTTGTTATGAGAAAAGCCGATCAGTGAAACGGCTGCTGTTCCATCTGCTGTAAGCTTATTGGGATCAAGAAAAACTTCTTCAATACCATTTAAACCCTTTTTAATAAACCATACACTTTGATTTTGCAAACCATTATTTTTGGTGAAAAAGTAATATTCTCCAACTTTAAAAGGTGTGCCGTCTTTTGGATAGTTCCAGATTTCGGTTAATCTTCGCTTAATATCATCCCGGTAAGGAATCTGCGATAGGTAATTTTGCGTTACTTTATTTTCAGCATTTACCCAGGCCGCGGTTTCTGCCGAAGTATCGTTTTCCAGCCAGCGATAAGGATCAGCGATGCTGGTGCCAAAATAGTTATCTGTCGTGCTGTCTTTTTTAGTTTCCGGATATTTCATTATTGTAATTTTTTCAGCTGGTTTTTTACCTTCATTACAGGCAAAAAGACTTATCGCAAATAAGCCTAAAGCAATTTGTTTTTTCATGCTCATAAAGATTTGTTTACTAATATATGTTTTTTCCCCGTTTCAATTTTCCATTGATTTGATTTTGCAGCCATTAAAATTTTGTTGATTTTACTTCAGGCTTCTAACTTCCGACTTCGGACTTTTTCCCCTACCTTTGAAGCCGAACATGTCAAAAAACATCTATTTCGCTTCCGATTTCCACTTAGGTACGCCGAATTACAACGAAAGTCGCGGCCGAGAGGAGCGTATTGTAAATTGGTTAAATTTTATAGAGCCTACTTGCAGCGAATTGTTTTTAATGGGCGATATTTTCGATTTTTGGTTTGAATATGCTAAAGTAATCCCGAAAGGATTTATCCGTTTGCAAGGTAAACTGGCCACCATGGCCGATGCTGGAATCAAAATTTATTTCTTTAAAGGAAATCATGATATGTGGGTTCGCGATTATTTTACGCAAGAAATTGGGATGGAAATCATTAGCGATGAAAAGATAATTGAGCGAAATGGTAAGAGGTTTTACCTTCATCATGGCGATGGTTTGGGGCCGGGAGATGCTAAGTACAAATTTTTGCGAAAGATTTTCAGAAGTAAACTTTGCCAGTGGTTATTTGCCCGTTTGCATCCAAATTTCGGCATTGGCATTGCAAATGCATGGAGCCAGGGGAGTAGGGCAGCGCAAACTGAAAAAGAAGTTTTTTTGGGGGAAGATAAAGAATGGCTCGCCATTTATGCCAAAGAGCAGTTGCAAAAACAGCATTTTGATTACTTCATTTTTGGCCATAGGCATTTGCCGTTGGATATTGATTTGGGCAATGGAAGCCGTTATGTAAACATTGGCGAGTGGTTAAATTACAATTCTTATGGTGTTTTTGATGGGGTTGATTTGAAGTTGGAATACTTTCAATAAAATTTTTGAAAGTCGTCATCTCGCCTGTAGTGTAGATATCTTTGTGTGTTGATTGTTTGGAAAGCAATCGGGAATTAAGGTTAATGCAAGTCGGGCTTTGCATTATAGTCCCGATGAAAAATCGGGAGCTGCCATTTCAATCCCGTTTATTCACTCGGTTTATTGCTGCTATTTTAGTTTGCCGTTCTTATAATGTTCAACATGGTATTTAACCTTTGTTCCTAAACCCGATATAAGTGTAAAGCGCCCGATTTTTCTTCGGGACTTGAAACGTTAGCGGGGCTGTCGGCTGCCATATTTCAGCACCTTTCATTTCCAAAACGTTTTAATCTGTATAAGCCTGTTTCAAACAAATTCAGCTTTTTTCCTTATTTTCGCATTTCCTTAAATTTTAGCTACCGCTGGATGCAGGGAAGTTCAATACAAAAAATAATATGTTAGATAAATTAGAAGCTATAAAACTACGCTGGGAAGATGTAGAAGAATCGTTGAGTAATCCGGATGTAATTCAGGATATGAAGCGTTTCGCGGCTTTAAACAAAGAATATAAAGACTTGGGCAAAATTGTAGACGAATATAAAATCTACAAAAATGTGATGAGTAATATTGACGCCAACAAAGAAATTTTAGCGGTTGAAAAAGATCCTGAAATGCGTGAGATGGCAAAAGAAGAACTGGATTTATTGCTGAAGCAACAGGAAGAAATGGAAAGCAATATCCGTTTAATGTTAATTCCAAAAGATCCTGAAGACGCTAAAAACGCTGTGTTTGAAATCCGTGGCGGTACAGGTGGAGATGAGGCTGCTCTGTTTGCAGGCGATTTATACCGCATGTATACCCGCTATTTTGAAACCAAAGGCTGGAGAGTAGAAACGGTTGATGTTACGGAAGGAACTGCTGGTGGTTACAAAGAGGTGATTTTGAAAGTTAGCGGCGATGATGTTTATGGTCAGTTGAAATATGAAAGTGGTGTGCACCGTGTTCAACGTGTTCCTGATACCGAAACGCAGGGTCGTGTACATACCTCGGCAGCTTCAGTTGCGGTTTTACCAGAGGCTGAAGAGATTGATTTGTATATCAACCCAGCTGATATTGAATTGCAGACTTCACGGTCTGGTGGTGCGGGTGGACAGAACGTAAATAAGGTAGAAACTAAAGTACAGTTAACCCACAAACCGTCCGGAATAGTAGTGGTTTGTCAGCAAGAGCGTTCGCAATTGGGTAACCGTGTAATTGCAATGGAAATGTTGCGCAGTAAATTATACGATATTGAGTTGCAGAAAAAAAATGGTGATATTGCTGCTAAACGTAAAACAATGGTGTCTACAGGAGATCGTTCGGCAAAAATCAGAACCTACAATTATCCGCAAGGGCGTGTTACCGAACATCGTATTGGATTAACGATGTATAATCTTCCAACCATCATGGATGGAGAGATCCAGGAAATTATAGATGCACTTCAGTTTGCTGAAAATGCAGAGAAGATGCAAGAAGGCGCTGGTAATTAATTGGTTATAATTATTTTAAAATAAAATTTGCAAATAAAGATATTGTCTCTATATTTGCAACCTCGAAAGAGGAAAGAGGTTCAAACTTAAAAGGGAACAAAAGGAGTGGTAGTTCAGCTGGTTAGAATGCCTGCCTGTCACGCAGGAGGTCGCGGGTTCGAGTCCCGTCCATTCCGCAACAAAAGCCTTAACTTGAAAAAGTTGAGGCTTTTTTGTTTTCTACCCATTGATGTCATCGTGCTTATTTCATTCAAATCCTTTAAGTAAAAAATATTTTAAATGGTATTCAGGCAGTTACGTGTTTGAGAAAGAAATACTCGCTTTAGATAAGGATAAACTAAATATAGTGGCTATATTTGCAACCTCGAAAGAGGAAAGAGGTTCAAACTTAAAAGGGAACAAAAGGAGTGGTAGTTCAGCTGGTTAGAATGCCTGCCTGTCACGCAGGAGGTCGCGGGTTCGAGTCCCGTCCATTCCGCGAAAATAGTTTTAAATTTAACTAAAAGCCTGTAAATTAAATGTTTACAGGCTTTTTCGTTTAGTGAAAACATCAAAATATTCAATTTTTCGTGAGGAAAAAGTGAGCAATTAGGTGAGCATATTAAATGATATTAATGCTCACCAAATATAGCTTAAGCGGTTGTTTATAAGCTAGTTCACTCATTAAACATCTTGACTGTAAGTGACGGAATTAACAATTTTGTATCACTTTAACCACTTGTCATGAGAACAAACATGAATTTGCTTTTTTATTTAAAGAAGCGCGCTACTTACAAAGATGGGCCAATTACTATTTATTTAAGATTTACAGTTGACGGACGACGGGCAGAAACCTCAACTGGAAAGTCTTGCGATCCCAAGCGCTGGAACGCACAGGCTGGGCGGGTCGCTGGTACCAAAGAAGATAACAGGGTTTTAAATGCATATCTTGATAAGTTGCAATCAAAGGCTCAAGAACTTCATCAGGTAATGACATTAGCAAATGAAACTGTTACAGCAGAAACAGTTAAAAACCGCTTCATTGGGAAAGGGTTTCAATCAAGAACTCTAGTTACCATATTTGCAGATCATAACGCCAAAATGAAAACCCTCATCGGCAAAGAATTTGAACAGAGCACCCTTCGGCGCTATGAGACCTGTCTGATGCATGTTAAGGATTTTATGCAATTAAATTATAATATTTCAGACATCCCTGTTACGAAGATCAACTTTGCTTTTTTAATAGATTTTGAATACTATCTTAGGAGTGTTCGCAACTGTGGCAATAACTCTGCAATCAAGTACATCAAGAACCTCGGCAAAATCGTTCGTATATGTTTATCTAATGGTTGGCTGGCTATAGACCCATATCTAAATTATAAGCCAAAACAGAATACTGTGCACCGAGAGGTTCTTACTAAAGAAGAATTAATCCGTATAAGGGAAAAGAAATTCAGTATGGATAGAGTTTCTACAGTTCGCGACATGTTTATTTTCAGTTGCTATACTGGGCTTGCCTATGTTGACGTATGTAAATTAAAACGATCTGAACTGGTTAAAGGAACTGATGACAATTTATGGATATACACCAGCAGAAAAAAAACGAATACGCTTTCACGGATACCTGTACTGCCCGCAGCCCTTTCCATAATCAAGACTTATGAAAATCATCCACAATGTATTATGAAAGATACCCTGCTTCCTATGATGAGCAATCAGAAAATGAATGCCTATTTAAAAGAGATAGCTGACCTCTGCGATATCAGAAAGTTGCTGACTTTCCATATCGCCAGGCATACATTTGCGACTACTATAACACTCAATAACGGCGTACCTATTGAAAGCGTGTCAAAGATGATGGGACATACCAGTATTAAAACGACGCAGATTTATGCAAAAGTACTTGATCATAAGATCGGATTGGATATGCAGAAAATTTTGGAGAAAGTAGAATAATGTGAAATTTTACAAGATTGACATACTAAACCTCGATAAGCATTAACCCTAAAGAAAAAAAGGATGCGACATTGCTGTTGCATCCTTTTATCTAAATTAACGCTCTCAATCTAATGATTGATGCAAGGCTCTCACCCCTTGCGTATGCAATATGCAAAAATTTTGTTAATGGTTCAAAATATTTCTTTACAGGTAAAGCGAAATTAACTGCAATTAGAGTTGCCGACGAAACCAGAACAAGTTTTATTTAAATAACCTTCTGACTATCAAATAATTGTAAAATACAATTTCGACTCACTAACTGTCAAAATGACTATTATTGGCTCAAATGTTGACACTCAAATTTACGAAATGAATTCGTTTAACACAAGAAAAATCATCTAAATACAACCAGCTACAAAATATCAAGAAAATTGATAAATGATTTTCGCGAACATTTCGGCAAAACATACATTTACCCTAATTCTGTAACAGAAAAGCAATAAATAACCCTAATTCTGTGACGAAATATTTACTAATTAACCCTAATTTTGTGACAACAAGTAGTTTTGCAATTAAGGTTTTCGAATGTTAACAGGTATCTCAAATTGAGAATTACTTAACCTGGTTCAAAACACAAATCTTGATTAGCATAGCAGGTTTTGTGGATTATATAGAGAAACTGGCCAGGCAATGGGACAGAGATGATTGATACTGGGAGAGAAAAATAATAATTTACCTTTGCAGCTCAACTACCTCAAATGACAAAATCAACCCATCGTAAAATACAGTTATTCCTTTTTGCCCTATGCGTTAGTCGCAATTTCAGCGAGTCCATCATTTACGTTATTAGACGCGAAGTATTTTTGCAAAAATGTAGCAAATTTTCCAAGGTCTGAAATATCCGTAATACTGAGATGCCAAACATCATTATTCTGGTAATCGTGCAAATCGTGTTGAAGACTGTAAAGGTAATAACCAAGTACCTTCTTTTTATCTGGGACCATTAAATTATCAATTTCTAAGCTAGATAAACATTCCTTATGATTATTTATACAATCCATCAACTTCTTCTTATTTTCTGGAATTAGCTTTGCTAAAAGATCCTCTACTTCTCCATCGTTTGCGTTATTATGCCATAAATAAAAATCAAATTCTACCTCCTTAGTTTTCTGGATGTCTTCGAGTTTTCTTTTTGCATTAACAAAACCATTATTGCCAGTTCCTTTTTTTTCTCCTACAGCTTCGGGGCCAAAGTCTGCATCAAAAATAATAATGTTCCTGCCACCTTCTGCCGTGTTATCACGAAGTCTATCCAGATATAAAGGATTAGTAAGTTTTTCACATCCACCAATACCAACAATTTCGCATTTATGAGTTATTATACATTCGTTTAACGGTTTTTTCTTGTTATAAATGTACTTGAATTCCAATCCGAAAAATTTATCCAGACAGTGGCCGATGAAAAAGAGGTCAGTTATGCCCTCACAAAAAATCAGGATTTTGCTCATAACTTATCTCCTCCTCTGAGTTCAAAGTTATTATCAATAGCCTCGTTAAAGCTATTATACTCATATGATCTGATCTTGATTTGATCTGCTACGTTCTTTAACTGAACCACCCTAGCACGTTTTTGACAATCGAGACCAAGTTTTTCCAAAATCTGAGCATAATATTTAATGCACTCGTCATTGTGAGTAGTAGCTATGATCTGTGTGTTATTCTCAATTGCCACCGTTATAATAGTTTTCCAAAAAGCTGGAAATCTCGAAAAATGTATTCCAGCATCAATTTCATCAATCAAAACCCGTTTTTCTCGATGAATTACAAGTAAGACTAAGATCCTAAAAAGCTTGTTGGCACCTTCTCCATATTGGTGCAGAGGTAATGGTATTTCAGGGAAATCTCTATCATAGATATGAATTCCGCCAGTGGCGGTGTCTGCAATTATTCTTTCTACACCTGGAATAAACAGCCTCATACTTTGAACAACATTTTTCTCAATTTCAGGTCTGGAAATTACCTCTTCAAAGTATGATTTCGCCAAATCGCTACCGAATCCCTTTCCATAAGCGATCAAGGGCGTCTTAACCAAGTCCACCGCATTTAATTCTTCTACGAGAAGCCAATTATCTTCGCTAAAAGATATGGTCCCAGGACTAATGTCGTGTTGACGAAGATCATCCAAATGAAGTGTATATTTCCATTCCGAGCGATTATTTTCAATGATATATTCAGTAGGAGAGGTTGGATTGTGGTGATTTTTAAAATCTAAAAGGAAGTTCTTCTCTAATTTGTAAAAATAACGAGAACCTTCAGAAGTGATGGATACTGAAGGGAACAAATTTTTCCTTTCAATAAAAGCAAAAGCAAGCCTCGTCAAAAGTTGTTCTGGATCACTTGTAAATAAAAGAGATTCCAAGAATGTTGTTTTGCCAACATTATTGTCACCAACAACTAAGTTGATAAGACCGAGGTTTTCTACAGTGACATTCTGGAGCTTCCGGAAATTGCGTATACTAACATTTTTAAAATGGAACGGAGGTTCACTGATTATACTAGAGGGAATTGCTGGAATTCGTATTATTTCCTCTTCAGTGAAGTAGTGGAATCTGATTTTGTTAGCTGCACAAACAGCCCTATATATTTCATTAACCTCAGGGATATGAAATCCACCTAATAGCATAGTTCTTACCCACCGAGTCAATACAAATTGGAATATTTCCGTATTCCTTTTCGACTCTATCATAAATTGGTGGTAGAAAGTAACAATTTCAACAGTTTTCTTATTTATTTGCAAAAAAGTCTTCTCTGCACATTTACAAATTAATAATATGTCAGAGTGCAAATTACCTTCTTTTAATAAGCTTGAATATATGAAAAGCAATGTTTGAGGGGGAGTAATTCCATCTTGGATAAAAATTTCACGATTTAACTTATAAAGTTCGATAATTTCACTTCGAATCTCCTTCCTTTTCAATTCATTAAGCTGTGGTTCCTTCATCAGGCTTCCTAACCAGAACACCTCTTCGATCACTTTTCCACTCTGTTTAGAAATTTGAATTTTGGCGGTAATAAATGACACTCCCTCATGTCCAATTTTCTCAAAAGCCTCAACGGCATATTCATACCGTTTAATCTGAAGATTTTTTTCGCCTATTTTAAGCCAAACATCAGTGTACTCATTGCTGCAAATTTCTTCAAACACATCGATTAATAGCTTTATACTTTCCGTATCGCTGCTTGTTTCGAGTAGTTGAAGAAGTTGATTAATAATTTCGTGCATCCATGGAGTATCATATAAAATACCCCTTATCTTATTTCGACTTTCTCTAAGAGACCTCAATTGACTCCCTTCCAATTCACCTGTCAGCATAAGAGTGGCAATAATCGTCTTTATGTGGTTTTCTTCATTTTCTGGTTTAAGACTAAATTTTAAAAACTCGTTTAAAAGTTTACCTTCCCAATAGATTAGGGCTGCTTCCGGAATGCCTTGATAACCGACATCCTTGTTTAAATAATATTTTGCTGATTCATGCCATTCTTCTCTAAGCTTATACATCAAAGCTAGGCAGATAAAATGTTCATCTTTTTTACCTAATTTTAAGAATTGATGAGCTGCAATTCTTAATAAGAAGGGATTTTTAGAAAATACACCTTGTTCCTTGTCTTTGTATGCATTTGCAAGTGCCATTTCGGGCGTACTTTGCAAAATCTGTGGAATTTGGTTTGCCCCAAATACTATAGTTTCTTGAATCTCTTTAGGCTGTACTCCACTATCATTACTCCAAGATGAGTCTGCATAAAATCTGATCATCTTCAACCAAAACTTCTCCTGACTATCATTTGAATCTAAAATGATCAATTCTAACTGAGCCCTGGTGACAGCTACGTAGAGTTTGTTATAGAAAAACCGCCTCTCATATTCTTCTAAGTTTTCAATTGACATTCCATACTCGCCAAAGCCAAAAATAACAACCTGTTCATAATCTATACCTTTTGCCTCAACAGCAGTTTTTATATTTGCCTCTGGAAAACTTTTGAGTATTGCGTTGGTTCTAATGTATTCTTCCTTGTCATCAAAATTTACTGGAATGATAAATATTTTATATTTAAGCTTATCAATAATATTGTTCTCATTCTGCTCTACGCTTTTGAAGTCGATGAAGATATTTAGATTATTGTCTTTCCCAAATTCAGGTCTCTTTGCAATTTGTGGCTTTTTTATTATAGATTCGAAATTTTTCTTCCGCCAGTATTGAATTGCATTTGCTACATTGACAATTGCCTGGGATGATCGATAGTTAAACTCTGGGGCATATTCAATTTTGTCAGTATCTAATTTAAAACCAGCAATTTGTTTTAGTTCTTCGTATAACATGTCCTTCACTTCCGCAGCTCTAAAACCAGTTGGATTAACAGTTTGTAGCGCGTCGCCAGCAAATACAATTGGTACTTGCTCTGTTGTGCTTAAATCATAATGCAAGTAGCTCGAAAGGCCTAGAATATAACGTAACTCTACCCTACTAAAATCTTGCGCCTCGTCGCAAAAGATAACTTCATAAAGCTTCTCTTTTTGTAGATTATCTTTAATATATCGAATGATTTTAATTTTGTCCCAATAACCATTTTCTTCAATCTGCTTCCTGTAAAATGGTAGAATTTCTCGTTCAATCCCTCTCAAATCATCAAGCGATACCAATTTTTTGCCCTCAGATGGCATTTTTTCTTCATAATTTTCACTAGTGATTTGGAAATCCAAATCGTAACCGTTAATATATGTAGAGAGTATAAACCATGATAATTCGGCTGAATATTTTTTTATAACATGAGTTGGAATTGCCGAGGATTCATACAGCATCTTAAATCTTGAGAAATCAAGATATTTATCGTTTCGAAAGCTATCTACATCGTCAGGAATCTGACTTAGTAAGAAATTCTTAAAAGACATGAAATTTTTGTCCACGTTCGATATATCCTCAAATGACAGCTCAAACTCTGGATTACACTGCAAAAGTTCGACTACTGACTTTTTTGTATGCTTAAGTAAATTTTCGTTTTCAGTGAGAAAGATTACGTCACCCTCTATCTCACCAAAACATTTAAAATAGTAGGTGTTCGCGAATAAGTAATACAACATGGTTGATTTACCGCTACCTGCTTGTCCGTTGATATATTTTGGGAATGTAAATTCCTTCAAAAAAACCGTTTGTTCAGGTAACAGGGATAGATTTCCCGTTTCACTATTTTTTTGAATGGCTTTCCATAGATCTGCATTCTTCAGTGCCCATTTAGGATAGGCCCTTAACGCTAGGCGCTGTACACGCTCGATCGAATCAATCTTATAATCTCTGTCTTTCAGATTCTCTTTAATATTATTATAATGATCAAATTGCGTGACCTTATTTGCTCCGTTTATTAGAAGAAATATTGGTGTGTTAACTGTAGGTAGGATAATCTCCAAATAATAGATACAAATATCATGAAGTTCAACAACTCGTATATCACAATTTTCTCTAATGCATATTGTTTCATAACTCGCATGATTGTTTAACTCTCCGTTTGAAAGTGAATCTAAAGCCAATTTATAGAGTTTAGCCTCATCATCTTTCATACCATCACTTGGCGAGCTATTAATTGCAAATTTAACCCAATCCTCAGATTCATATATGTCATAATCGACCTTTAACCTATAGTCTCTATGCCATTCGATTAGATTGTTTGGAGGATACTCTTTCTTCTTTCCAACAGCATTCGAGGTACTTTCATAGTAATGAATGAAGGCGTTTTGCTCGAAATCGGGCAGGGGGTTATATTCCAGCCATTTGCCATCTCTTATTTCCACATAATACTGTAGCCAATTGTACATTGAACTAGCATTAAGTAGATCTCGAACGAAATAGACTGTTATCTGCTTCTCTCCAAAATCAATGCGTTTCTCCTCCATTATAATTTTTAAATGAGGAGAAGATATGTTGAGTACAAAAATGCCACCAGTGTGGCAAGCAATAGAATTAATCCCTCTAAGGGTATCTCTTACTGAATATTCCGTAAGTTTTTTTAAGATTAATTTTGCGGATTGGTCATTCGTATTCTCTAGATAGTTTTGGCAATAATGAAAATATATCATTTTAAATTTATCAGTGAAAAAGTGCGTTAATTTGTTGTTTGGTCTTGAGTTATACTAATTAGCCTTATAAACAATAGTTAATAACAATATCATATTTGCAAGATAAAATAATTTAACTTTATCTTCAAGTTAAACTTTTCCCCCCCCATTTGCTGTAAGTATTGTAACATAATTTCTGTAAAGGACTGGTTTTCTTAGTTTCTAAATCTTATTTTAGAACTGCAGAATAACCAAAAATTGATTAGACTGGATTTTTACAAAATATTTGAAGTTTGTTATGCTTACAGCTAACATACATCTAAAGTATTCACTAAAAGAAGTTATACGGGCGATTTTTTATTTAGATCTTCTCATCACGAATATAATTCTGTATTTAAGTTAATAAATTAAAGTAACTATTATATGTAATGCGAATTATTCCTTTTTTTATCATGTCCCTCATACTGAACATTTGGATAAAATCTTTTAAAAGGTATTCCATAAATCGTTTCTCCAGGAAGATTTTTTATTAGATTATATTTTGTGATAAGTTCAAAGTTAACTTTACCGTTTGTAGTTAATTCTGAGTTTATTTCAGGATGCATTTCCCAATTTTGGCCCAAAGAACTCAAGCTATTTAAGAATAATATAGCCTGCTCGTAATTCGAGAGCTGTGCTCTCAGTACTTTGATGTATTCATACTTTCTTTTGTAAGAAATTTTTTCTTGATTATTTATATATTTTACTGTTTGATATAGATGTCTGAAATAGTGCCCTAATCTACTCTGATGGCCCTCATAGTATTTTTTATATCTATTGTGATAATCTTTGGCTAATGAATCCACTGAGTTCTCTAAAGTACATGCTTGGGGATCTAGCACCGAGTTATTTTTTCTCCAGCTAAAAATTTTATCTAAAATGATGATTTTAGTTGGCCTGTAACCTCTTTTATTAAGTCGAGCCCATTTTTGAAGTATTGCCAAATCACCACCAGGTTTTAAACTAATATATCTTAAGATGTCTTGAATAAACTTGTCCTTATATTTATTCTCAAAAATTTTATGAAGAGTTATCAAACCTTCGGCCCCTACTCCATAATATACGATTGAATAGCAAATATCAACCTTTGCTAAAAGTGCGAGTAATTTCTTATCGTTTTGAAGAAAAGCATTTTTTTCTAGTTTAATCCTATAATCACTCTCATAAATTCTATCTAGTTTATTGAAGAATAATTTTAGCTCATTAGAGCAATCGACAAACTGATTGAAAATATCTTTAAAGACCGCTTTGCCATCTTCAGCAACAGTCTCAAAGGTATAACTATCATCACTTTCGATAATTTTTACTGACCTCATTTTTAGCTCAGTTACATTATCTCTATGAATTTGTAACATCTGATAAAATTTGTTTTCGAATCTTTCGGTTTGTAGATCAATCTTTTGTTGCTGGTTAGCGTCATATTGAACCCAAAATGCGAGAAATGTTAATACTGACGCAATGATGGCTATCAATGGCCCAACTGTTCCTCCAATAGTATCACCTATTGGTCCGGACTCTGCGTTGAAAGTTGCAAATTTCCCAATTGCGACAATGTATTTAGATGCTAGAAAAAAAAAAGCTAATAAACTTATCGCAGATATTGCTCCTAGAGCTAAGCTCCGCAATAACGCTTTTAGTGGGAATTTTCTGAAGGGTTGAGAGGCATTATTCATAATTAAGTTGCTTTCTTTTGTTTGTAACCGAGGACCTCAAATTTACTCCAATCGCTCGGATTCAACAACTCTCTGATATCCACCCTCAAGAACTCTGCAATTTTATTAAAGTCGTCTATTGATGGTTGTTGCTTATTCTTGCATCATCGCGAAATCGTTTCCTCTCTTTTTATTAAGGTGTTCAGCCAATGACTTATTTTTAAGTTTTCTTCCTTATAAACCCAATTCCTTTGTACTTTTTTCATAGTGGGTAATCATCATCCCTAAAATATCGTCATAATTTATTTTTGTACTAGGGTGTCCATATCTATTCTAAGAACAATTATTATATCTACAAAATCTTTTAATCCTTTCTCTGGTGACTTACCACCAAAAGCGGGGAAGAACCTAATATCCCCTCCATTTCAATGCAAAGTGGCTGCCAAATGGATTGCCGATTAAATACAATATGTTACTTACCCTCTGAACAAATACCAACAACTCCTTCCAACAGCTTTTTAGATTCAGCTTTTCAAAAAAAATCTATCCAAGTTTAAATTAATCCAAAACCAGGCTCTGTTAGGCCAAGTTATGAAATCTCGAAAAATGCGATATAAGCGGCTTAGACCAGCTGGCGAGTTAACAACTTTTCCAGTTTGCTCTTAGTCGAAGTTGTTCTCGGACTAATTCAGATATTTCTTTTACGGTAAATCTTTCGGCAAGGGCCTCACATAACAACCAATTTCGATCTGATTTATTAAATTTTACCCCACTGTTAGCCAAAAGTAGTTGCAATTCATCTTTCCATAAAAGCTTTGCAAGAAAAAATGATTGCTTTTTTTTATTTATTAATGCTTTTCTAATTAAGGTTGTTTCACCATCTTTATTACAAATAATTATTCCTACCCACTTTGGCGTCATCATAAGTAATTTATTCCGATATTTTTCTTCCGTAACGATTGATAGGTAGTCAAATACTTTAGTATATGCTTCCACTTGAGATGGAATTCTTTTTAATGTATCACTTGCGCTTTTTATTTCAAAGCCATGCATATAACCATTGATCACTGCCATATCTATTCTCGCTTTTGCAATAGGAAGTTCAAGCTCTTCAACAACCCTACTATTCGAACATTCGTAATAATTTTTCAACAAAGTATTTTTCAGAATGATTCTGATATCAACATCAGTCATAAATCAACTTTTTCTTCAAACTTAGCTCATTTTTATTAAAAACATAGAATCTATTGCTAATAAACTACGTTCCCCTAAGCATCAAACTACAAAATACTTTCTAATAATGTTATGTGATGATTCTGGCTTATCTCAACCCATGTCTTAGCATTACCTGGTTTCAAACGAGGTGGAGGTGATAGTGACTGAAGAGAAATTATCTCAATTTTTTGATCTCCCCAACTAAAGGATGGGCCAGAATAGTGAGATGCCAAAACTAATTGCTTCGCAAACTGTATATACTGAGCATTTCCAAGTGGATGATTTTGTGAGAGTTCACCTCTATAAATAGCAAAGGTTTTAGGTGTCGTATATTTTATACTGCATGTTCCAGTAAAACTCACATTCGTATAAGTTGGATATTTCGTGCCGTAATCGCCATATCTTAAATTTTGTGGGAGATTCTGCGTTGTTAAATATTCCCAGATATCGTTTTCATAACGTCTTATTATATGAAGATGATTTGCAGTAAAAGGTGATAAATTTTCGGGGAAAGATCCGCTCGCAACGACTATCGCATCGAAATTTGAAACATTTGTTAAGCCGCCTATCAGCGCAGCGATGTTATTAACTTTCATAGAGAAATTACTCGCTTGTACATAACCAAGATCTAGCAATAGAATTATTTGTGATTCGGATATAGAGAAAGTATTTAAAATACTCGCAATTTGCGAATTAAGCGAAATCAAATTAGATGGGTAAATTTCTCTTAAACATACTTTAAGATTAAACTGATTTACTAAAGAACTAATTGCATTAATATATGCAATTGGCGAGCTAGAATCAATAACAGGAATAATATTAATTCCATTTGCAACCGAGTCCGTTATTAATAGTGTTACATCTGCCATTTTACCTGGCAAACTATCGATCAAAGAAAAATCTACCAGTACTTCGTTATTTGTGAATGACCAATTGTTTTTTAGATGATCTGATACAGAAATAAAGTTATCTTCAACAACTTGTATAATAGGTGCAGAACTATTTTTAACATTCTGTGCAAGTTTTTCCAAGGCAATTAATTCGCCAGCCTTCGAAAGCAAAACAGGATAATATTTCATGAGGGTTAATTTAGGTGTAGTTATTTTACTAAACTATCAATATTTATCACCAAATGTTGATTCGTTTTTGTTTTATTGACTTATATGATAATGAATTAATGTCCTTAAAAGCACTTTCCTATTATAGCCCCTTCCTCACATGCGCATTAAATAAACAAGCCACACCAAAAAACTTCAATACTAAATTTAAAAAATCTTCTTAAAAATGTATTTAGTGCATTTCTATTTGATTAGATAACTATATTTCGAGAATCAGACAGCTCTTAAAACATTTAAATATTGTTAATTCATTGCTTTTGAAAATGGAACGAGCACCTATTTACCTGAAATACCCACTTAAATACAGGGAAACAAATTTCAATTTTGTAGCTATAAAAGGGGCTGTTAGGCATGAGGCTACAAAACCTCACGCCAACAAGCTTAATCCTTTGGTTTGTGGATGTGCGGCTTCAGATCAGGATGTTTCGGTTTGGTCTCCGGCAGAACTCTCCTTCTCTTATCGTCATTTCCCTCCTCTGTTTTGGGCTTAGGCCCAGGTTTGATTGCTTCCATAATAAATTTTAAATTAATAATTAGTTCTCGGACAGATATAAGCCCTATACAAAGCTAATCTAACCCAGATCAATTAATTTACGGTTTTCCATAAAACGGTAGATATATTGGAACAAGGATACCGCCTTAAGCAAAGGAAAGACATTGAAGACTTTATGAGATAATGCAATAGGCAATTGTAAAAAAACATACTTGAAGAAACGAGCTATTTTTTGCTTAAAGAAATGCAGATTTTTTAGTTGGATGAGGTTCGATGGGGAGACGATGCTGTCTAAGCTTGCGTTATATAGAAAATATATTCTGGGCTAGTTATACCGACCGTGATAGCTAACAATGTGATCAAACAAATAATTTGTTGTCGAAAAAATCGTTTTATAACTCTATACTAGTTATTAACTAGCAAGTTTTCACTTTAACGTTTTATATTTAGAATATTTCTAAATATTTTAGCGTAACGCAATCATCGTATCTTGAAGAATAATCAGAAAAAATTTCTTACACCAACACTAGAAGGTGATAGGTTTAAAACAAAATCTGTACCCGTAGAATTTCTTCAGGAATTATCAGTAATTCAGGATTTAATCTTTGAATTGGCTAAGGATATTTATAAAAAAGAGCATCCCACACGAAGTAGACTACCTAATCACTTTCTAGATGGAATAAGCTTGAGGCTATTAGATATAAAAAAAGGTAGCTCTATTATGGAGTTGGACTTGGACACTTCTGAAATCGAAGCACTGGATTTAAGTAATGATACCTACTCATACCTTGAAAAAGCAAAAAATCTTCTGATAAAAGATTTAGAGAATATTGATATTGAGGATAACAATTCAATATTATCCAAGCCGAAGTATGCTAACTACTTTATTAGGATTGGTCGCCATTTAAGACCTAATGAAACCATGTTTTTAAATAGGACTGGTCGGAAAAAATATGGCAAGCTTACTGACGACATTAGAGCAAAGGTTTTAAATAGGCCATATGTTGGGTTGACGATAGATAAATTTGAAATTTATGCTGATGTTACTTCTATTGATAAAAAAAATCAAACATTTACAATTAGTGAATCTGGCTTACTAGTAAGTGCTTCATTAGCACTCATAGATATCCAATTATTAGTCAAAAGTTTAGCTGATGTTGAGCTTGTAACCAAAGTTCTAATTAAAGGTACAGGGAAATTTGATTCAACTGGACGTTTACAGGTAATTGACCGAGTTGATGAGGCAACACTGATTGATCCCTACGATGTGCATTCAAGAATTGATGAATTGATGCTAATAAAAGATGGTTGGTTAGATGGTGAGGGTAAAGCGCCAAATAAAAAGGGCTTGCTCAAGTTGCTCACATTCTATGATAGGTTTGTTCCAAAAACTTTCATTAAGCCAGCCATATTTCCTCGACCAGATGGTAATATACAATTTGAATGGTCTTCTAGTGAATACGAAATTGATGCTGTGATAGATTTAATGAATTTTAAGTCAAGGTTACATGCATTAAATTTTGAGAATGAAAAAGAAACGATAAAAAACTTTGATCTTTCTACGAAAGTAGGATGGAAATCAATGAATCTTTTAGTAAATGAAGCTCTTTAATGTCAAAAGATAAACTTTTCCATAGGCAGGTAAATCCAAATTTTGTAACAAACAAGATAATTTCTGTACAAGCGTTTCAACCCATTGGTGAAATCACTAGTCAAGTATTTAAGCCTAAAAAAACAGATGAAGGTTTGCTATCTGTTTATAATAATGATGAGTTCACACCAGAAGCCTCATTTCATCACTTTAGAAGCATTGGTTTCGAAACATCAGGGACTGTTTCAGTGAGTGAGGATGAATGTAGTGCTATTTCGCTAGATGTAATTGAAGATAACATTCCATTTATTGGGCATGCTAGTATAAATATGAGTAAAGAAACCACCTCTTCTATGGAGAAAAAAGCTAAACAATTGAAAAAAATAGCTTTAGCAAGAGGTTGGACTTTTGGACCTCATACAATTTAACTCCTGTTTTTCTGTTTTTGGCAACTAAATTTTTGAGTTTACTATATTCTTTATCTCTTAGCCCATATTTTTGTTCTGCCGTATACAGGATATGGCCTAGTTTGGAGGTAATGGTCCAGTTGTAGCCACCTTGGGTTTCTTCTGCGTGGAATATCGCATTCATTTTTTATAGTTGCCGGTTTCTAGACTGCTTTTTTAAAAGGCAGTAGAAAATAATTCTCCACTAGCTTTAATATTTTCTTTTTGCAATAAGCGTTTTAGCAATAGGTACATCTGCTGGGGCTAAATTGAAGCTGAGTAGATCTGTATTTTTAACCCATTGAATTTCATTATGGTCTATTAGTACGAAATCAGCTTGAATGAACTTACAGCCGTAGGCTATAAGTTCTATTTGAACGTTCTCGTATTGATGAGTAATGGTTTTAAAATGGTTGTTTATTTCAACTTGCATGGAGAGCTCTTCTCGAAGCTCTCTCTTTAACGCATCACCTTCCGATTCATCCGGCTCAACTTTTCCGCCTGGGAATTCCCAATAACCACCAAGGGATTTTTCAGCTTTTCTTCTGCAGAGAAGTATTTTATCTTCCTTGAAAATAATGCCACACACAACTCTAACTGTATCCATGTGCAAGGCGATGATAGGCTAGATTTAATAAATTTAGTTTATGCTTTTCCTTCAAAATTAACTTTCCATCCATGTCGCCTAATAGGTTAAATTCATCTGAAATAGAGAATAGCCCTTTGTCAAACATTACATGATGGTTAGGGCATAAACATATTAGGTTATTTGAGTTATCATCTCCGTTATGTGGTTTGCCTAGGGGTTTGATGTGTGCTCCTTCTGCATAGCGGCCAACTTTGGTAATGATGGTTTCATTGCATATTTGGCACTGATAATTGTAGAGCTGTTTAACTTCTCTTGCTATTTTGGTGTCACGAACTATTCTTAGAACGACGCTTTCGGTTCTTTTTTCTCTTTAGTCGAGTAATCAAGTTCTATTTCTTCAGTGGTTTTCCTATGTGGATTAATACCTGTGTATTCGAGCTTGTATCTGCAGATTTTAAAACCGCTTTTACCGACCTCCTGCCACGCGTCTATTACACTGTAAAGGCCTGCGTACTTATAGCCTTGTTTTGGAGAAAATGGGGTTTTGTGTTTTGCGCCTCTAATTACTCTTACGGGTAATCCTTCGTCCATGCTTTTTAATAATCCAGCGTTGCCTCGATTATTCCAGTCTTGGTCTTTAGTTTGCTTTTTACTGTCGCCCTCGTTGCCACCAGCGCCTGTATAAATGATTGTATCGCCAAGATCCTCGTCATCAGCGTAGCCCCCTAAAAGTACAATAGCCGCAACGCCTGTTTTCCCAGTCCCGTCTATTCCTCCTGCCCAGTTTCTACGGAAACTGTCCTTCATCATTATTCTTCTATCTTCAAATTGATAACCTTCTGGGATACCTTTTATCTCTCCAAATATTATTGGCTTAGTCATGAAAAGTTAGCGCTTAACTTAGTTGTTAGTTTGTATATTATTTAATTCATTTAAGTTCTTCAGCATTACTTTTTACTCCAATCACTTGGATTTAATAAGTCTCTGATATCCATTCTCAGGAATTCTGCAATTTTATTAAGGTCGTCTATTGATGGTTGTTGCTTATTTTTGCACCATCGCGAAATCGTTTCTTCTCTTTTATTAAGGTGTTCGGCCAATGATTTATTGGAAATTTTCTTCTCGGCAAGTACGACTTTTATTCTGTTTAGATCAGCCATTTTATTATTAATTGATTTTAATAGTCAATATTTTGATTTTAATAATCAATTTATTATATTTGTTATCAGTTATTACAGCGACAAATAGAGTTGGGGTATAACCTGGCTTTAACGATGTTACTCATGAGTGAAAACCGTCAAACTTCCACATGAGCCGACCGTGAGTTCGCCGATCTATTGAGTTTTGCTATCTTCGCGATATCTTATATTCAATAGGGCGGACTTCATGTTAGTCTTTTGTGGAACTTAAGCCTTGGCTTAAGCGGTTCTTGACGGTACCTCACTCAAAAGCCTTGGAGTTCGCCCTATTGGTTTCTTTCCAATATGGTTTCCCATTTGCTTTTATTGAGCCTGCATCGTTTTACATAAAATTAACCGTTTATGAAAACGAAAAAATTAAGCGCCATCAAATCGTACCACTTCCAGGAAGTGATACTCAAGTTTTCCCTTAAACTCTTGTTAAAGAACGTTATCTGTTCTCCATCGTAATGCGCGTGCCGGAATTCCAGGTATAAAATAGCCCATTAAAAAGTAGGGGTTGGTGTGAGAGAGCGCACTGATTCCTGGCGGGTTAATTTACCTTGGTGCCAGCCCTTTATTGCTGTTAGGCAAGGGTGCATTACTATAGTTATTCGCATTCCCAAGGTAGGCATCTTTTTTTAATAAGCAATACGATTTCCCGTACCCGCATGTTTTTATGCGGAAGGGCTGGTTTTTGCCTAATTTTTTAAATCCTATAAATGTAAATTACAAATGAGCCTGAGCAACCACTATCCTTTCGATAGGCTTTATGCTTTAAAGCCTAAGAACCCCGTATAATCTATCAAAACCAAAGGCAGGTAACCTGAATGGTTAAATAGAAATAGGTTCTTTAATGATAACCTGCCTTGGTTTTTTCTAAGCCTTTTTCCCAACCAACTAACGGACTTCATGAAAAAAACGATAAAATTCATCGTAATGGCTTTGCTATGCCTAAATTTTTGGGCAGCTGCGCAGACTGTTTCGATAAAACTCTCCGGCACAGTGAGGGATAAAGCCGGGAAGCCTATTCCTGGCGTAACGATAAAAACCTCTGAAAAAGAAAGGATAACTTTCACAGATAAAGAAGGGAAGTTCAGCCTCACGGTTGACAAACTTAATGGAATCCTTACGATAAGCAGTGTCGGTTACCAGACTGCGAATATCCCCTTTGGACCTAAATTAACACTTGAGATCATCTTGAATGAGTCAGCAGGATCTCTTGATGATGTAGTGGTGATCGCCTATGGCACAACGACTAAAAAGCTGAACACCGGCGCTATCGGAAAGGTAAGTGCTTCAGAAATCGCGCTTCAACCTGTGTCAAATCCGCTAAGTGCATTGCAAGGCAGGATACCAGGACTTGCCATCACACAAAATAGCGGCATCAATGGCGCTGGGCTGAAGGTACAAATCAGAGGCCAGGGATCGCTGATGCAAGGCTCTGAACCGTTATTTATTATCGACGGAATTCCCTTTTCCCCAGGAAACAATGCCATCAACACTGTTACCAATGCAACAGGAAGTAGCGGGGTGAGTCCATTCAGTACCATCAACCCTTCGGAAATTGAAAGTGTTGAAATCTTAAAGGATGCTGATGCGACATCAATATATGGTAGCCGCGGAGCGAATGGTGTAATTCTGATCACGACAAAAAAAGGTGTAGCAGGTAAGAGCAGATTAAACCTGAATATCTACAACGGATATAGCCACATCACCAGAACAATGGATATGTTGGCAACAGAAGATTACCTTAAGATGCGAAGGGAGGCTTTTAAAAATGACGGGCTTACTTTGACAAATGCAAACGCCCCCGATCTCCTGTTATGGGACCAGACCAGATATACCAATTTTAAGGATCTTCTGATTGGAGGAAATGCAAAAACCACCGACGTACAGTCATCGATAAGCGGTGGGACTGAGAAAACCAGGTTCCTGATTTCCGGAGGCTATCATGGAGAGACTTCTGTATTTCCTGGTGAACAGCGTGACGATAAACTATCAGGCCGGATTAGCCTGAATCACCGCTCAACGGACGAACGCTTTAGTCTTGATTTTAGTGGCGGGCTTTTATATGACCGCAATAAGATGGGTTCGGGCGATCTTACGGCCTATATCAATATGCCACCAAATATTCGATTATACGATGATGCAGGCAACCTGAACTGGCAAGAGGGCGGCACTTTTTTTGGCGGGGCAATTACCAACCCTTTGGCCGCAGCCAACAGACAATACACCGGAAAGTTCAGTAACCTGACAACAAGCGTTAATATGGCCTACGAAATCTTAGCCGGACTAAAAGGAAAGGTAAGCCTGGGGTACAATAGCTTATCTGGTAATGACCAGGCGCTTAATCCCTCGAGTTCCAT
This sequence comes from Pedobacter agri PB92, assembly GCF_000258495.1. Classification (GTDB taxonomy): domain Bacteria; phylum Bacteroidota; class Bacteroidia; order Sphingobacteriales; family Sphingobacteriaceae; genus Pedobacter; species Pedobacter agri. The sequence goes on along the minus strand of NZ_AJLG01000004.1, from coordinate 16,354 downwards.
AAATCCTAACTCAGGAACACTTCCCTATTCCAACTTTGGCCGGTCATTTTTAAGCAGCTGGATTGTCGAGCCGCAGCTCGAATATACCAATACCTCAGGTAAGGGCAAATTGAACATACTTGCCGGCGGGACCTTACAGAATACAAGCAGCAATACGTTGAGCGTTTCCGCACAGAATTACAGGAATGATATCCTGCTTTCCTCAATAGCCGCAGCAGGGAATGTAACCACAAGCAATAGTGATTACGCTTACCGCTATACGGCCATTTATGGAAGAATCAATTATAATTTTGCGGATAAATACCTCATCAACCTGACGGGAAGACGTGATGGATCGAGCAGGTTCGGACCGGGAAAGCGTTTTGCAAACTTTGGCGCCCTTGGAACGGCATGGATATTTACAGGAGAGGATTATATTAGGGAAAAACTTTCCTGGCTTAGTTTCGGAAAGATAAGGGCCAGCTACGGCACAACAGGCAATGACCAGATTGGTAACTATAAGTTCCTGGATACCTGGACGAATTCCAGCCTGCCTTATCAGGGAAATGCCGGGCTCCAGCCTTCAAGCCTGTATAATGCGGATTTTTCCTGGGAGACAAACCATAAAGCTGAAGTGGCACTGGAGCTAGGGGTGCTGAAAAACCGGATCATGCTTAGTGCGGCATACTTTGTAAACCGTAGCGGAAACCAGCTGATCAATTATCAGCTGCCCATACAAACAGGCTTTACCTCGATTCTTAGAAACTTCGATGCTGTGGTGCAGAATTCAGGACTGGAAATCAGTCTTGAAAGTACCAACTTTCTGAGTGGCGCTTTTAAATGGACATCTAATGCAAACCTGAGCATTCCAAAAAACAAGCTTGTGAAATTCAGTGGCCTTGATCGCTCCAGCTATGCCAATACCTATATCATCGGCGAACCGCTTTCGACAAAAAGAGTGCTCGAATACCTTGGGGTAGATCCATCAACAGGAATCTACTCCTTTCGTGATGTAAACGGAGATGGCTTATATGACGCTTCTGATAGAATCCTGATAAGAAATACTCAGCCTGATTTCTATGGAGGCCTTCAGAACAGTTTTTCCTATAAAAACATCAAGCTGGACATTTTCCTGGAATTCAAAAAGCAGACCGGATATAACTACTTATATACCCAATCGACCTTCATCCCGGGTTACTTTTATTTCAACCAGCCCACTATTGTACTGGATCGGTGGCAAGCTGTTGGAAACCTTGCAGATATTCAGCGTTTCGTAGCCTCTGGCAGCAGCGCTGCTTATGCGCCGGCGGGAAGTTATTTACCGGCTTCAAGTGCAGTATTTAGTGACGCATCTTTTATCAGGCTCAAAAATGTATCCCTGACCTATGCCTTTGCGGAGCGATGGGTGAAAAAGCTCAAACTGCAACAGCTGAGTATATACGTTCATGGTCAAAATTTACTAACCATAACAGGATATAAAGGAGCAGACCCAGAAAGCCAGAATCTGTTTGTGTTGCCACCCTTAAGGACAATAACCGCTGGTTTACAATTAATACTATAATTATGAAAACAACAGTAATTAAAACACACCCAGGGCCTATTCCTCATCTTAAGCTCTTGCTTCTTGGGAGCCTGCTATTAACTGCTTTTTTATGGAGTGCATGTGAAAAACTAATTGAGGTGCCAAAGACAGGAAACCTGATCCTCAGCGAAGATGTATTTTCTGGAAATGAGACCGCAACATCAGCGGTGATGGGGCTCTATAGCAAGATGGTGACGTTAAACCTGAGCATGAGTAATGGCGGGCTGAGCGTATACTCCGGCTTGTCGGCGGATGAACTGTTCAATCCTGCGCCAAGCAGCAGTTATGATCCATTTTCGGCCAATATGCTGCTTTCTTCAAACGGGATAATCAGCAATAACTTCTGGAGCACGGCATACCGCAACATTTACCACGCAAATGCCATTCTGGAAGGGCTGGCCGCCTCAAACTCATTAAGTACCGCAACAAAAAAACAGTTAACCGGTGAAACCCTTACCATTCGGGCATTTTATTTATTTTATCTGGTTAATCTTTTTGGTGATATTCCACTTACGCTCACAAGCGACTTTGAGCAGAACGCGGTAATGCCACGAACGTCATCGAACATTGTTTACGCCCAGATTATTAAAGACCTTGAGGAAGCTAAAGTTCTCCTGACTGCAAATTACCCGAGTAGCGCAAAAGCAAGGCCCAATCTATTCGCGGCCAGAGCACTTTTGGCCAGGGTTTATCTTTACAGCCAGCGATGGGCTGAGGCAGAGGCTGAAGCATCTTCAGTAATATCCTCCGGTTTATATAACATGGAGCCGGATCTAAACAAAACCTTTCTGAACACCTCAAATGAAACCATCTGGCAATTGGTAAGGGAAACGGCTAATACCGCGGAAGCAGCCGTTTTCCTCCCGTCTTCTGGTACTATTGTTCCTCTTCTTGTGATCATGGATAACCTGCTAAATGAATTTGAGCCAGGAGATCTTCGAAAAAGCAGGTGGTTGTCCAGTAATATTGTCAATGGTATAAGTTATAGCTATCCTTACAAATATAAGGTCAGGGCCAACTCCACGGTAAGTGAAAGTCTTATCGTCCTGCGCCTGGCTGAGCAGTACCTGATTAGAGCGGAAGCGCGGATAGCTCAGGACAACCTCGGTGGAGCGGTCTCGGATCTGAATGTGGTTCGAACCAGAGCTAGGGTAGCTGCAACACCTGCCATAACAAATCCACTCCCCAACCTTTCTACTATACTGACTAAAGCGGAGCTGACTGAGGCAATATTTCATGAACGTCAGAATGAACTTTTTTGTGAGTGGGGCCATCGGTGGCTTGATTTGAAAAGAAGCGGCAGAGTTGACCAAAAACTTACTGGACTTAAGCCAAACTGGAAACCTTTCATGGCATTATATCCCATTCCTTTTTCAGAAACGCAGACCAATATTTTTTTAACCCAAAATACAGGATATGAAAATTAGACAAATTAAAACAGCTAAAACCCAACATTTAATTCTCCTAATTTTAATGTTGATTTTCTTTCCACTGTTAGGTATGGCCCAGGCCGCTTTAAAAAAAGGCGAACAGATTCCTGATATCGTGCTTCAAAATACTTATAACTATCCTAAGAAAGCGTTTGACCTTGGGAAGATTAGAGGAAAGTTGATCATATTCGATTTTTGGAGCCCAAGCTGTATTTCCTGTTTAAAGTCGTTTCCAAAAATAGATTCCCTGCAGCGACTTTTCGCAGACGAGGTAACGATTGTGCTGGTTAACAAGGAAAGTCTTGATTCAACAAGAAGGTTTTTTGAGACCCGCAAATTTCTTTTCAGGCCACAGATTCCATTTGCAACCGGTGACGTCACGATCAACAAATTATTCCCGAATCGCGCTAATCCTGCATATGCGTGGATAGACGGAGAAGGGAAGTTTCACCAGATGACCAATGAACTCACGGCAGCATCCATTCGTCGCTTCCTTGCCGGAAACAAAATGAATTTAGAGGATTACCGGGAAAGGCGTAAATACTTGACATCTCTCTTTGACAGGGAATATGAGCCTAGCGTAATTAGCTATTCCTATCTTTCAAAAGCGATTCCGGGGGTGAATTTAAATGGATCGATAGGAAAGAATGGGTTATCATTCCATAACTACGACCTCATCAATTTATACAGGGAAGCTTTCGGGGAACAGGGGAAATACGATTTTTCCAAGAAATGGAACATTGTATTGGATGTGAACGATACTCAACGGTTTATTTCACCTAAAGAGGAAGAACTGGCTTACGATTGGAAGAGAAAAAATCTATACAACTATGCACTGCTGTTGCCGGAAAATATGGACGAAGAAAGGTTCATTATGATGCGTTCCGATCTGAAGCGATATCTTGGATTTGATGCAAGAGCAGAAAAGAAATTGATCAGTAGTATGATTTTAGTAAAGGTAGGAAATACGGATAAGCTAAAGTCTAAGAAAACCGGGCCTTCAAATTTTAGGATGTCTGATATCCGGACCAGTCGAATTGATTCGGTTAGGAGACTGATTAACCGTCCTTTTAAAACTTTTTCAAATATTTTAAGTTCCTGGGTAGCGCTTAGACTAGAAAAGCCATTTGTGGACGAAACCGGTTATTCAGGAAACATAGACATTGAATTGAACGGAAATGCTGTTGATAGTTTTAATCTGGGAAAAATCAGAGCACAGTTAAAGCAATATGGGCTCGACCTTGTTGAACAGAAAAGGCCAATTGATGTCCTGGTAATAAGGGAAAAAGGGGTGGTGAAGGAATAACCATCCATTACCACCCCTTGATCATTAATTACTGAACCTTACGCGATGGTCGTTGTCCGCTGGAGCGGGAGCGATATCATCAATCGTCTGAACAGTTTCGTAACCTCTGATACAATCAGCAGCAGTCTGATCCTCACAAGAGGTTAGGGGATTGCTGCCACCAGGCATAGAATCATCCTTTGTCTGAGGGGTACTGTTAAGCTGCGCCTGTAATGTACCCGAAGAACTGATCTGATACCAGTACAGATTTGGCTGTACTTTCTTGATATTGGCACTACTATCTGATGGTTTAAACGCAAAAGTTAAACCCATAATTGCAACTAGTGCAAAAGAAAACATAGCTCCAAGCCATGTTTTTTTAGTATTAAATGATTTGGTATACATACCGATATTGTTTAAATTTAAAATGATTTAATTATGGTCGCCCTTGTGGCGGGCATTCCGAAAAAGGACTGTTCAGCTTTGGACAGCCTTTTTCCTTTAATCAGGCCTCACGGCCTCGCCGGAAACAGCGCAAATCTTCGAACATGTGGAAATTGAACAACAACTCTCTTTTGGGCCTGGTAATTATTGGTTGGAGTTATTGGAATTAATATTCCATCTACCGCATCGAGACAAATTTTGATTATACCGAGGAATAGCATCGCCAATTCGGCAAGGCAGATCCGGAAAATGAATCTCGGTATCTGTTCAATCCATATCGCTATCCTTGATGTCTTCATAATTTCATGTCGTTAACTAACAATTTACCCTTTGCATCAACCTGGTTGCTACTTGCCCACTATAAAAATCTGTGCACTTATCGCTGCGCATGCGCCCCTTGTTGAAAGTCCGGTTTAACACTTGCGAGCACCTGCCGGTTTCCGCACCAATAACCCAATTCACCTCCGGGCGAGCTATCTTAGCGCTTTCTACTTTACGCCCGGGAAGGGCGGCTGAACACAGGTGCTACCCTGCATATCTTAATGTTATTTCACCAAAATCAATTGGCTTTAGTCTTTTTATTTAAACGTTGCTTTTCCTGCTGTTCAAGTCTTTTAAGCAACTCCTCTCTCTTAGCGGCACAAACAATAACACTTTCCCGCTCTTGCTGATAATTGATTACTTGTTTATTTCCTTCACGGGCTAGTGTTTCTAATCTCAAATCCGTTACCTGATCTTCGCAGGTACAGTTTTTCTGGGGAAATAATGTAGCCAGCCCACCACCAAGCAATACCGCAATCAAGCTAAAAAGCGTTTGATAAGTTTCTTTTCTTTCCGGTTTTCGTAGCTTCAACCACAGAAATTTATATTCTTTTCTTTGTGATTCGGAGGGCATTTCATCAAAATTCTCGTTCATGACCTATCGTATTGGTTGAATAAATTTAGGGTTAACCATCCAAAAAAAAATGTGCATTTATTTGTGTTATTCCCTCACCTGTACATAATTAAGGTGTGAACTGCTCATCAATTTGTTGAAGTAGCCCAAATGACTAACCAATAAAAAGGGTTTTTTGTATTTTTATGAAACTAATAGGGCAGTTTATGCATAGCGATAAATCAGATGGCAAAAATTCTCTAGACTATTTCAGCTTTAGCTGGATGATGGTGATTGCGCTGTGCATAACGATCTGTCTTAACTGGCCAACGATGAACTCGCGATTCTGGAATACCTTTAGCCAGACCTGGTACCATATTGCCTGTGCAAACACTTTCGCAGCAGTATTCTTGATGATAACTTTTACGAATATTTTCACAATTTATCTGGATTCAAAGTGGTTGTGGGAAGAAAATTTGTGGAAAAGGCTCTTTTTTCAGATCCTTCTGGGGCTCATGGCCCCTGTTTTAATCTGTTATTTTTTCGGCTGGGCTTCCTTTTATTTTCTCAAAGTCAATATTAGTTCGACAAGGTACATCAGGAATATGTCTAGCCTTCTGGTGCTTATATGCATAATGATCAATCTATTGCACATCGTGCTTTACTATATCCATAAAGTTCCAGGATGGATAAAGAATGATGCTCGAAACTTAAAAACAGACCTTGCCGAACATCTGTACATTCCTGATGGAAAAGGAGAAAAAAAAATTGCAACAGAAACCATTGCCTACATCTTTATAGATACTAAGACCACTTACATTCAGCATCACAACGGCGATCGTGATGTGTGCTTTGTAGCATTGGACAATCTTTATAAAAATCTTGACCATGCATTGTTCTTCCGCGCTAACAGGACCCATATTATATCAAAATTAGCGGTGGAAGGCTATGAAAAATTTGCTGACAGAAGTTTATCAGTCAAAGTACTGCCAAAAACGAAAGATAACATATCAGTCAGCCGCTTGAAGGCCACACTATTTATTCAATGGTTTAGAGCATCATTTTGAAACTTAGGTCTTAAAATCTTAATTGCCATTCTATAGTCAAGTAAAAAGCTCAATTCCTTCTCACTGAACCTCAAACCAAAAACCCAAAGATAGCTAGCTGTAAAATGATGAGAATTTTTGCCGTAAATGCAGAAGCAAAAACGCTTAAGGTGGTGCGTTTGGTTTTTGCAGGCCACAAATGCGGGATAGGTGAATTTTCTGAGAACATGCTTTTGAGGGTCTTTTATCAATTCTACTCTTTTTTGGCAGTAACTGGAGCAAGAAGCCATGAGTCGTAACCCACTTTAAAGAGTTCATTGACTCCTCTCTAGCATTATATCAAATGTGCCTCATTTTTCATTCCCGTCAGCATAAGACATTTATTCTATACGTTCACAATTTCGTTATCAAACTTTCCAAGTCTTAAAGTAAGTTCATAGTATCTATTTAATCGAGTGGTTAGTTAAGGTACTTCAGTTGATAAAAACATCTAGTTTCTGATAAAATCCATTACATACTTCACTGCTTCTGCGCTATTACTAGCTGTCTGCCTGAGTTCAAATCTTTTTACACCAGAAGCTCTCATCCAATCTGTCCAAATTACTTTCATGATTTCCATATCAGTAGGATGTGCGGTTGCTGCGCCAGTTTTGGAAAGGGATCGGTCGTACATTTCTAAAACGATCACCTCCAGATTTTTCAACTCAGCATTTTTTACCGGATTAATTCTGAACACCTTATTTTTAGAAAGAAATGACTCCATACTTTCTGATTTTGACTTCAAAAATGACTTCCTGAAATCAGCAACTTTTTTGGCACTCAAATCATAACCTTTATTGTAAATACCAGCTTCGATGTACCCGTCGGTGAGCAGCACCATGATATTTCTAAATTTTTGAGTTACTTTAGCATTTACCAAACTTGGCAAAACAATCCGGTTATCAATGCCTGACTGAAAGTAGCTCCATATATCTGCACCATTGTTTGATTTGGATGCTTTTTCGCTAAACTTTCTATATTCCGACATAAAGCCGGAAACATCTCCGGTAAGTGTTCGGGGAACTTTTCGGGCCATCACATATGCAATTCTGTCACTTTGCCTTTCGAAACGTTGAAAATCGATATTAAGCATATCGGTATTAACCTTGTACATACTGATTAATCCTTTGTTTACAAAATCAACGCTGTAACGGTCAAGTTGATCTTGCGAACGTTTAATCCGGAGTATTGGATAAATATTTTTGAGCACACCTTCCACTATATCTGCATCATTAACCACTTTAGGATATAAAGTTGTATTCAGCCTGTTAGACAGATCGGGAGAAAATATTATATTATAGTTGACAATTTCTTTTTTCTGGGCAGAAAGTGATGCGGATGTGAGCAACATCAGGCTAATAAGGATATATTGTTTCATGATATTTGAACGCGCTTATCTATATATGAATTTTTCATTTTTTCGGTTTGCCAGCTAACGGCGGTGTCGAAGGCTTCGCGCGATTTTTCCATCGCAAGCGGGATAGAATATCGTTCATGAAGAAAATCATTCCAGCCCTCCAGGAAAATATTTATCCTATCTCGCAACGAATCAATTGAAATAGGAATGTTATCATTTTGAACATGGCTTTTATATATCGTGGCAATATCACTAATATGCTGTTTACCGGTAATCAAATCCGTTTTCTTAAGTTCCTTAATCAGATTCAACTTATTAGGAAGGGTCGAAAGGTAGACCTCCGTAATCTTACATTGGGCATCTAATCCGATATTTACAGATTCAATAGATTGAATTTCTTCTTTGAGCAACACAATTTTTGCTTCTTCAAGACCGATATCTTCACCCATCTGGTCAACAAGAACATTGCTCCTTAGTGAGGCGATGTCAGGATTGCGCTCATCGAAAATTGACATCAATTTATCAAAAGCAAACTTCAGCATCAGAAGGCCAAAGCCACCCAATAAAAACACCAGATAGAAATTAGGGTCGCTAAAAGCCATCTGCACTCTCCAAGCCTCATTCGAGTCCCCAGAGTCGAATTTCATCTGATGGATTGCCGAAGAAACTTTATAAGCAATTGCAGTATCAATGAGCAGAATCCCAACTAGAAACATTGGAATAACTATCCAGTTATTTTTAGTGAAAAGTTTTATTAGCGCACAGAATATCGGAATGCTTACAAAGAGAAAGATAAAAAGAATCCCTGAGCCTCCTTTTTCGATCGTCAGATTAATCGCTTTTGGATTGAAGATTTCCATGGGTATGCTTTCGAGTCCGCTCTGCATGGCAATTTTTGAATCCTCAACGGCAAACAACAAAATGTAACACGCCGAAGAATAAAAGATAAACAGGTAGATTATCAGACAAATATTTGCGGTGAGTACAGGAATAAATTCATACCATTTAAATTTGGGACTGATGAACTCCCTTTTGGCATGACGAATTTTCTCTTTAATTTCACCAATAATATTTTGATGGAATTCGATTTTTGTATTTTTTATCCCATCAATGATTTGCGAGTTTTTCTCAACATCTGACTTTAGGTTAATCAGTTTATTTTTTGCATTCAATATTTCGTTTTCAGATTCCACTTCCGCACTCTGTAATTGCAGTGCAAGGCTTTCCTGAAATGCATTGATGCTTTTTATTTCCTGCTCATCAATTTTTGTAAGGAGTCTTCTTTTTTTATCTTCGACTACGTCAATATCATTGATAAACACCGAATAAACTGTATCAAGTGCCTTAGTCAGCACCTGGTGGTCGCCGTTATTGAATTTAGATCTTTCATAACCCTGTTTGCTGAGCATGGAACGGTCGAAATTCCCTATTTCTGCAGCAATCATTGAATCAAGCACTTTGGTGAATTCTGAAACTGCATACTCTTTCGCAGTATGCTTTTCTAGTTTTAAAACTTCAGATTTATCCGTTTGAATATTATCTTCTATTGGCTGTTCGCCTTGACTTGTGATTTTGTTTTCAATATCATTGAAAGTGTCAATCAAACTTGCTACAGTTTCGTTATGGTTGGTGACGATAATACTTTCATGATTATTTTTTCTTGCATTTACGGACCAGTTATACGAGCCATGCATGGCAATACGTTTGTCAATTACACAAAACTTTTGATTCATGTTCCCATAGCCCGCACCTTTAATTTTGGTAACTGATGCACCAAGTGCTACCAATTCATCAAAAGGAAGTTTACGATTCTCCTGGTTATCTGCAATTATTAGCTTAACGCTGACGCGCTGAGCAGCTTTACTTTTGACAATATCGAAAAGTTCCTCATCGGTAAACCATGCCGTAGCGATTAGCAGTTCGAAATCTGCACCTTCCAACTCCTTAACAAGCCGGGCAAAAATTTCTTTATTATCCTGAAGAACTTCCTGTTCTAAAGAGTGTTGAGATGTTATCATATCTGGACTATTATTGAACAAAAATATAATTCAGCTGGCACGCATTATTACGGGAAACCGTAAAGCAGTTCTTTTATCCGGCTGTCAATCTGAAGTTTAAAAAATCTAGCTCATATTATGTAGGGTCTAATACGGTATACGATATCATGCCTAAAATGAAAATGGGAAATTGCATATCATATGACTAATCAGTCAAAGCAATCTCCCGATTTTCTGAGAGCGAATATTTGTTATGATTAAGCGCCGTCGTAGAGGGTATTAGATTGTTAACACTTTATAGATCGATAGGGATTATTTGGAGCATTTCAGTTGAGGAATTTTTCTGCAATTTCATTTTGTCTAATGTTTGTGCCATCAGGCAAAACCATAGTCTTTTGCCCATTCAAGGGATTTATCATCAGCTGATAGCCATGCCTGCAATTTCTGAAACGTTTGAACAATGCATGAACACCTTTAAAAAATCCATCTTCTGTAGTTATCTGATAGACGTAACGGGAACAACTTATTCTGAAAAGACAACGGGCAGGCTGTTTATTAGATTTCAAAATCCAGTAAAATCTGATTGCAAATAACAAAATATACTTCATTACTCCGTTTTACCAAAAACTACCATCTGGTAGGGTGCAAGATAACCAGGCTTTGCGCCTATTCCGAAGCACCCATTGTCTGGCTGAACATACGTAGACACGCTTTCCAACCTAATATATATCCAGCCCTGAGACTTGTAGTAATTTATGACCTCCTCTAGTTGTTCTGCGACCGCAACTGCTGTTTGTTTCTTTTGGTCCAGGGTTGCAGTAAAGGGAATGACTTTATATTCCATATTTATTGTATTTTTCTAGAATATTTATTCCTCACGTTTTTCATAATGAAACTATTAAGCCCGCTCCCTGAATTTGCCAGAGATTTCATCTCTTCGATATTTCTTGTTCCGGCACTTGAATAGGTATATTCATAAATACTTCCTGAGGTAAATTGAACCCAGATATAGTCTTCGCCAATCTGGTAAGCAGCTACTCCTGAACTGCCGCTGTGATTTAAATATCTTTCCATCTTAATATTTGTTTAAGCTCCAAATTTATAGGAGTGAAAAATGAATAGCTTACGGGTTTCCGTAAAAGGAAATGCGATGTGCAATTATTTTAATCACATCACGAAAAGGCTAATAGGTAATTAAAACCGTTATTAAGAAAACAGAAGAAATATAAGATTGGGTACTTGAAATTTGACCGCCAGTATAAATGCTAATCTACCTTAAGCAATTAGCTCTCAATTAAAGTAATGCAATTTAATGATAAATTTAATCTAGCCGAACGATGGCAGCGTTATATGATTTTCCTGTCTTTACAATATGCGATCAATTGCTCATTGCTAGAAATATCGAGTATTGTTTTGATTGTGTTGAATCTCTTTTCCACGCTACTTAAACTAGAGGGCTTGATACTGTTTCTCTGGAGGTAAAATGGAATATCTTTCTGGGGTTTTCCATTTGCAAGCATAGAAATAATAGTTTTGTCATAATCGGTGAATGTAAATGCGGGCTCTGGAGAGAAGGTTTTTTTTAAGTTTGGCGATAGATATTTTCTGTCGGCAGCCATCTTTTCAATTGCAGCCTTTAAGTCTTTTGCATCGTTTCTTGCTTTGGGAACAAAAGCGTCTATATCCAGCTCACTCATTAATCCTGCAGCAACAGAAACGCGATTTTCGATCGAAAAAACCAAAACTTTAAGATCAGGTTGTATGTTTCTGGCGGCTTTAATAAGTTCTGATCCGCTTTTAACAACTTGCGGCGAATCCTCATCGAAAGATAAATCAGTAATCAAAAGTTCATAGGGCTCTCCTTCGCTTATCGCCTTTTGAATCCGGCTGAGTGCATCATCACAATAAAACACATAGTTCCGGTTATCATGAAAAATATTTAAATCTGTTAATGTCTTTTGAACGGAAATGCTGGCGCTTTCGTGATCCTCGGCTATTAATACTTTTTTGAACATTGTTTAAGGTTGTTGAGAAACGGGAAAGGAAAAATTGATTTCCAGTCCTTTTTCAGATTTAGTTCCAAAGATAATTTCACCTTGTATATTTTTTATACGGTTTCCCGTATTCTTAAGTCCGTTGCCATAATTTATTTTATCCGATACGCCGATTCCATCATCATGATAAGATATAGCTAATCTATCACCTTGCCTGCTGAAGCGAACTGATACATGGGATGCCTGACTATGTTTATCCATATTAACCATAAATTCCTGAAGAATATGCTCGAGCTCATGTTCCACAGAGGCAGATATCCCTTCCCAAAGATTCTGCGTGTTCCCCTCAATTGTGATGTGGACGCGTTCAGATTCAAATATCTTTAAAAGGCTATTTATTTTTTATGATAATCTTGGGCTTGCGGAAGCTCAACTTCATATGATATATCTCTAGATTTCTGATACATCCCGTCAAGTCTATCGAGTATTTCTTCCTTTCCAATACCACTTTGATTTTCGATCTCCGTCATTACCCTATACAAGCCATTAGCTACTACATCATGAACTTTTTTTGATGTTTTAAGCTGACCCTCTTTTATTCGATTCTGCGCGGTGAGTTCCAGCCTTTCTTTTCGTTTTTTACTTAGGTATAAACCAATAAGTGTAAATAGTACAAATAGGAATGATAGAAGATAGGTAACAGTCTTCTGCTTATTAACCTGATAGGTTTTCTCTGTGTTTTCTTGCTGAAGCCTTAAATTATCTGCCTTACTTTTCTCACTTTCGTAACGTATCAGCGCAAATTGATTTTTTGCTGCGTTCCGGGCTGTCTGCAAACTATCATTTAAAATCTGATGGACATTAAAATATTGCTTGCTTTGGTTTTCGGCACTTAGTCTGACCAACCTCTGAAGAGCTTCGAGCTTATCATTTGGGTTATTTATTTTTTCTGCGACATTGTACATTTCCTTTGCGTAGTATTTGGCTAAGCCGGGCTGAGTTAAGCTATAAAAGTCGGTCAGGAACGTATAACTGGAAATCTGTCCCTGCAAATCAGCTATATGCTTTCTGACTTTTAATGCGCGAAAAAGCTCATTCGAGGCATCATATTTACGGTTCTGCTGCCATTTGGTATAGGCGAAGTTTGAAAGTGTTCTTGACCATTCCTTTTCAGAGAGTTTTTGGCTAAGTATAATAGAATATATTTTAATCGCTTTGTCAAATTCACCTAAACGCCTGTAGGCGTTCGCAATATTGTTGTTTAAAATCAATAATCCGGCTGCATCCAGGGTGTATTTTTTTGCTATATTATAAAAAGTAATTGCTTGCCGGAAATCAAGCAAATTGTAGGAAACCATCCCAAGGTTGTTATAGTTGGATTGAAGGTAAGGGTGTTCCTTTAAATTATGTGGTCTAAAAAAGGGGATCGCACTGAGTGAAAGTTCTTGAGCTCCAAAGTAATCACCCCTGGAATTTGAGATTATAGCCATATTAAGAAGGCATTTGCCGATTCCCAAGCTATCCCCTCGTTGGGAAAATACATCTTTAGCCTTACTGAAAAATAAAAAAGCACTGTCTTGTAGTCCATGATCATCGTAATGATAGGCCTGATAATAAAAGGTATTGGGTTCTGTAGACTTTTTTACTGCTTTATTATCTGAACAAGCAGAAAATAAAGCCAGTAGGATAATTGCAAAAACGGAGAGTTTCAAAATTTAGGGATTTACGCCAAATTAAGAAAAATTTTTAGGAATTGAATTGTTGGTCTTCGAAGGCATAACCTTTTGAAGAAAAGAGGGCCGCCTGGGCCGCCCTCTGTCAATAAACAAAATTATTATGGTTTTGGTGGCTTTATAGTTCCGTTCTCGCCGCTCACCGGCCCGCCTCCCGTTTCACCAGTATCCGTTCCATCATCACCGTCATCGCCGTTGGCATTCTGGGTGGTTACTACTGTGCCGCTACTGTTTGAACAGTTGTTGTTATCTGATGGACTTACCAGACCTAATAAAATTGCAATAAACAATGGAATAAACATAATTTCAAAAAATTAAAAGACATACCTTGGTAGGTCCCTCTGACCATACAGGGGGATTGCTACATTTTTTGTCAGAAGGCCTTCTGAATTTTTTGGGAAGTATTAAGACGCAATCGCGGAAACAGAGAACTGCTTCCCAAACCGGTTATCAGTCCCGCGGCATTGTCTTATTGTTTAAACTTGCAAGAAGCACTCAATCGTTTATATGAATAACTGTCTGCCGATTCAACGATGCAAACATAGTAGGAGTCAAGAGCTTGTCTTACAGATAATTCCATTCATTCCTTTTATTCCCCTAATTCCTTGCTAATTCCGGGAAACCGTAAAAATTCCGGAAATTCCCTCTTATTTTTGGGGAAATATTGACGCTGATGTTCGAAGATTATAAAAGAGAATTACTGGAATTTTACTTTTTAAAAAAGAAATCCAATCAACTTTCCACCGCTATGGAGAATCCGGAAAGGCTTAAACTGAGAAAGGAATGCATAAGGATTTATGCAATAAAAAATAGCAAGGAGGACAGAGATATAATTAAGGATTTTTTCGATCCTTTGGGAAAATATGAAGATCTGTTTAAAAGCATTGACCGATTTGAGCTTGATAAATTCAGACCGTTGGTTAACTTTCTAACAAAAGGGACGGTCATTAGAGACGAAGAGCCTGTAAAACTTTTAGCCTGGCTAATAGAATTTCATTCCTATCAAGATTGGAAGGTGAAAAAATATGGTGCTGGCTTGAATTCGTATTTAGGAACTTCTGAGGATGAAAATTCTTCAGATACCAATGAAAATTTTGATATGGAAGAGGGAAAAGGTGAGATAGCGGAAGCGGATGAAGATTGTCACTATGATGACCTTGAGAAGCTTCTTCAGCATCCCGAACCAACTGAAGATAATGACAATGAGAACCTGACTACTTCTCAGGATGAAACTCAAGAGGAAGATGTTGAGGAAACGCAGTCATTTGAAGAAAAAAGAAATTCCTATAGGAAATTTGCAGTATACAGTATTGCTGGATTTTTAATTTTCAGTATTGCTATCATTCTTCAACAGAGCGGATGGTTTGAAAGTGATACGCTTCCGACTGAGAAGTGCATGTACTGGGATGGTGATAAATATGTTTCGGTGGAATGTGAAAAGAGTAATACCCAAACTGGCATAATTCCTTTGCAAAAAAGCCTTTATAAAAATTTTAAAAAAATTGGGTGGTCCGATACGCTAAGCAAAAATGCGGTTGGAAAAGTTTGGTATGCGAAAAGGAATGGAGAATATGAATTTTTTACCGATAGCGGAGTGCATCCTGTGGATAGCAAAAAGAAACTAAAACCGCTTTCTAATTATATTATTAGTAACCACCTATCTTACCACCGTTTTGTCTTGCAAATTGTGGGATGGGGTATATCGCTGGTTATAATTTTACTGATTGTATTTTTCCTGATAAAAAAGTTGCTCAGAAAAAAACATGTCAAGCATAGATTGGCTCAATGAATCAATATTAAAGTTGATTTAATTGTCAACTAGCAAGTTTCATAGACTTTTTTGATAATACTATTTTGTCATACAGAGCATCTGGTTGCTCCTCTATTGAACGTTTAATAGCTACCTAGATAGAAGCTTTATTATAGCGCATAGAAATGCCTTAATTAGGTTTTTATTTTAGATGTTCTACCACTTACGGAAACCCGTAAAAATGTTTTTTTGATTACTCATACCTTCGCTCATGTTAATTAAAATAATAGATATGAGAACAATTTTTACAAAATCAGTAATGTCTACCGCGCTAGTTATTTTATTCGTTATGATGACCAGCTCCTGCAAGAAAGCAGCCGTGGAAATGATAAAAGAGCCGCAGCAAACTCCGATAGTTTATTCTTATGAAGTTACCTGTGATTATTGCAATATCTCCTATACCGATGCAGCTAATCAGACTAAATCGGTAACAGGTAACATGGGTAAATGGACTTTTAAAATTGATAAAAAAATTTCCTTTGATCTGAAGTTAAGCGTTTCATCAATCATTTCAAGTTATCAGACTATCCAAGCTTATATTTTGAAAGATGAAGAGGCCGTGTACGGAAATCTCGGTTATAACCGCGCTGATCTTTCCTATAATACCATCACTGGAAACGGTACAGCGAGCTTTGGCAGCTACGTTTCCACCACCCCAAGTGGCGGAAATAGCTCTGGGGGAACCACTGCACCTACCTCTTCAGTTTGTGGGGCAAAAAACAAGACTGGAGGCTATTGTAAGCGGGTGGTTGTCGGAGGTGGTAGGTGCTGGCAGCATAAATAG
>NZ_AJLG01000003.1 GCF_000258495.1 Pedobacter agri PB92 | reverse complement strand
ACGTACACACTAACTTAGCGACAAACCTCAAACATGGATTACAAACAGCTACTTGCAGATTTACTTGCACAACCCGGAAAGGTTGGGGCTGCACATGTACCCATGTTGAAGGAGATGGCCGAACAATTTCCTTATGCTCAGCCGATTCATTTGTTGCTGGCAAAAGCTGAATCGTCATTAATTCCAAAAGCAGCACTTTATACACAAGGAAACACTTTGTTTCACATTTTAAACATTGTCGCTATAGAAGCTGCACCAGAAGATACTGAAACAGCGGAGACATTTTCAGTTGAAATTGATTTAGGTAACGAACTTTTTCAAGAAACGGAACCAGAGCATAAAGTTGAACCTGCTGAAGTGGAAACGCCCATCCATTTGCCGGGAGCAGATCAACTTTTGGATTTACCTGCCGATGAAAATAATTTTATCGAAAGCGTTGCCGCGGTAGATTTTTTTGCGTTTGAAAAGAAATTAAGTACTGATGTTGTTCCGGAAGAACCACACATAGAAACCGTTATTCCTGATGAACCAGAAATTCACCGTGTTTCTAAATATGACGATGATCAGTTGCCTTACACTTTCTTGTGGTGGCTGGCTAAAACCAGAAAAGAACATGAACAAATATTTCAGCCTTATGCGCAACCCAGGCCGAATTTAGCTAAACAACAACAGGAAGTTAGCAAACAACAAGATGGCGCAGCCTTTCAGCAGCAGTATGTAGAGCATATTTTCCACATTCAAACCCCTTTTGAGGTAGCAGATCATTTGGCAGAATATCCTGCTCCGGAGGTAAAAGATGCAAAAGGTGCAGAAATTATTGAGAAATTCTTAAAAGAAGACCCAACAATTAAGCCACCGAAACCGGAGCAAATTGACACCGAAAATAAAGCCAAAAAGAGTGCAGAAGATCATTATGACCTTGTTTCGGAAACCTTAGCTAAAATTTACATCGAGCAAATGCTTTATCACAAAGCCATAGATACTTATAAAAAATTAAGTTTGAAATATCCAGAAAAAAGTGGTTACTTTGCCGACCTTATCCAATCCATAGAAAAGAAATTTTAAAATATAATATTACGATGGTAACCTTTTTAATCATTTTATTAATTGTTGTGTGTATAGCTTTAGGCTTATTTGTATTGATACAAAACCCTAAAGGTGGTGGTTTAGCAACAGGCGGTGGCACAAGCAATATGTTTGGTGTTCAACGTACGGGCGACGTTTTAGAAAAAGGATCGTGGGTTTTATTGGCTGCAATTGTTGTTTTAACCCTAGGTATTACTACAATCACCAAAAACGGTGGTGGCGCTACAGCTGTTGGAAACTCAGCTATTCAAGAGCGTTTAGATAAAACACCTTCTCCATCTCCACTTGGCGGATCGTTAAATAATACTGCTCCGGCTAAGCCTGCAACTACTGATACCACTAAAAAATAATTGATGCTTTTTAGCATAATTAAAGCTTTCCTCAAAAGGGAAAGCTTTTTTTGTATCTGATATTTCGCAATGATGAACAGATTTTATAAAAAATTAAAATAATTTAAAGTAAAATTATATCTCATCCGTTTACTGACTTATATCCCAATAAATAAGTGCCTACAAACGAACCCCAAAATATTATTTCAACCGTTTCCAGCTATGGAAAGCGCCTTTTCAGTTTCATTCGGGGGCGAGTGAACACAGATGAGGACGCGGAAGATATTTTGCAGGATGTGTGGTATCAGCTGAGTAATCAGCCGGAAGCGGGCGCTATTGAGCAGATTAGCGGATGGCTTTATCGCGTTGCGAGAAATAAAATTACCGACAAGTATAGAAAACAAAAAGAAGAGCACCTGGAGGATTTTACTTTTGAAGGCGATGACGGGGAAATCAACTTTAAGGAAATTTTGTTAGCCGATGCGTATTCTCCGGAACAGGAAGGCTTGAAAAAACTCTTTTGGGATCAGTTGTTTTTAGCCCTGGAAGAATTGCCGGAGAATCAACGTTATGTTTTTATTCAAAATGAACTGGAAGAAAGAACATTCCAGGAACTGGCGAATGAAACCGGCGAAAATATAAAAACGTTAATATCAAGAAAGGGTTATGCGGTAAAACATCTGCGTAGTCGCTTACAAAATTTATATCAAGAATTTATTAACTATTAATTGAATAGGAAATGAGAAACAGGAAATTTAGTAAAGGCAAGAAATTCATTTTCTTTATACCTGTAGTCGCCGCAATTGCAGCGGCCTTAGGCTACATTGTGATGTTTTTGTGGAACTGGATTTTACCAGAAGTTGTTGGTGCCGGTAAATTAAACTTTTGGCAAGCCTTGGGTTTGCTGGTGCTTTGCAGGTTGCTGTTCGGAAATTTTAACAAGGGTGGTGGTCATAATCGCTTTCGGGAAAAAGCAAGAGAAATGCGTTCCAAATGGGATGGCATGAATGAAGAAGAAAGAGCGAAGTTCAAGGAAGAATACAGACGCAGATGTGGCGGATGGGGACACAGAAATAAGGAATAATTTAGAGCCGGCAGAAATGCTGGCTTTTTTTTTATCTCGCCCGCCTTTTCCACGTTCCAATGAAAACAATCAGGACGCTCAATGACGAATGCATTTAGCTTTCGCTCGTTTCAAGATGTTGAATTAGGGAGAAATCTTCTATTGAAGTTCAATTATAAATATTTCATTTTTTTTTAAAGTAAAAATAAATCTGTTCCGTCTACCCTATTAAATTACAAGAAATAATAAATGAAACAGATATTAAAAACTATAGCATTTGGAATTGTACTCGGTACGGCGGTATTCTTTGTGCCCTTTATATTTAAGTTTATACTAGCCTTAATGGCAATTGGGTTTACGTTCGGAATGATTTTCACAGGTCGTCGTCGGCATTTTGTAAATCGCTTCGAAAGGTTCGATTCGAATTATTCGCCAATAGTTCCGATTGACAATCAATGGTATAAACCATCAGTGCAAAGTAATGGACAGATTAATAACATCAATATTAATTATTAAGCGATGAGAGCATTCAGAATTTTACTGGCTTTAGCAGTTGCAGGCGCAACTTTTTACAGCCTAAACGTACTGGCTATGAGAAATGGATATCCAGACAGACTCGACTTTAAAAATAAACATTATCACGAAGGAAACTGTGAATCATATCATCGAAATCATGGTTTTAGTCATCACAACAACAAACCAATTGATACCGTAATCAATCCAGTAGATAGTTTAAACAAATAAGCACATGTCACAGGTTTTAGTTTTAAGCAGTCCTTCTTCACAAGATGTTGATCCGATTTTAGGATTTGCAAGTGAATTGATCACTCAGGGAGAGAAAGTTACTTTCTTTAGTTCAGATAAATTCAAAACATCGATCCAAAACATCGGCGCCGATTTTAAAGCGTATAATCAGGATTTGAACATTTTTAAAGTGGATGAGCAGGATGATAAACCAAAATCGGGATTAATAAGTGCGCTACTCGAACCAATGAAGTTTATTGATGATATCGTGGTTCAGATTAGAGGTTTGAAATTTGACTATGCCGTTTTTTCTCCCTCTTATCCGTATGCCAGCATCATCACACAATTACTGGGTATTTCGAGAACCCAGCAAATGATCTCGAATTAACAATTAAATATTACAAAATGTATAACGAAAATAGATGCCATACAGGCAAAATGAATCACAACTGCGGTCAAAAAGGAGGGCGATTTGGAAGACATCACCACGGCCGGTTCGCCTACCATGCGCATGAAATGTTTGGAAAAGGTTTCAGACGTGTTCCTGCAAACATCGAAGAAAGTGATGAAAATTATATCATCCACCTTTTTGCCCCAGCTTTAGAAAAGGAATTTTTAAAGGTAACAACCAAAGATGATGTGCTCAGCATATCCTATACTCCGAATGAAGAGCAAGAAGCGACACAGAAATTCAGCAGAAGAGAATATAGCAACGGTGCTTTTGAAAGAGCCTTTGCCTTAAACGGAAAAGTGCTTACCGAAAACATTTCAGCGAAATATGCTGATGGAATTTTGAAAATAACACTTCCTAAAAATCCCGAAACCAATGTGCCCGCAAAAGATATCGCGGTAAACTAAGTTTTGTCTATTATAATTTCAACGGCCCTGATTGTTTGTACAATTGGGGCTTATTTTTTAGGTATCTCCAGCCAATTAAAATTTAACATTTACGTTTTCATTGAAGCTTTATCTTTGTGGCAAAGCAAGCTACTAAATTTGTGGCAGTTCTTTTGCTTAAAGAAGCTAAACACACACAAAATGAAAAAAATAAATATTTTAACGTCATCCCTGGCATTGATATTATTTGCAAACCTGAATGCGAATGCTCAAATTAAACTGAGCGATATTTTTAAGAAAGTAACGGAGAAGCAAAGTACTACTACTGCCACCGGCACTCCAACCACTTTCGAAATCGGGCAGGGTATTAAAGAGGCTTTGCAACTCGGCGTTTCTGCAGGTGCCGACCGCTTATCAGTAAAAGATGGTTTTTTGGGTAATTTAGCTGTTAAAATTTTAATGCCTCCCGAAGCACAAAAAGTAGAAAAAACGCTACGTGGTATAGGGTTGAATAAACTTTGCGATAATGTGATTACCAGTTTAAACCGTGCTGCGGAAGATGCGGCTACTGAAGCAAAACCAATTTTCATCTCGGCAATTAAACAGATGACACTGGCTGATGCAACCAACATCCTGCTAGGAAACAATGATGCGGCAACAGCTTATTTTAAACGGGTAACTACCTCTGAGTTGATGCAAAAATTCAGTCCGATAGTAACCACTAGCCTGAATAAAGTGAACGCAACGAAATATTACAGCGATTTAACTTCGCAGTATAACCGTTTGCCTTTAGTAAAACCCGTGAATACAAATCTTACGGAATATGTAACGCAAAAGGCAATTGATGGATTATTTATTGAGGTGGCTAAAGAAGAATTGAAAATCAGAGGGAATTTCAACGCTCGAAGTACCACCCTGCTTCAAAAAGTGTTTGGTTATGCAGATAAGAAAAAAAGTTAAGTCTGAATAAAATCATAAAATTAGAAGATCTGGGTTTTAAAAAGCCTGGATCTTCTTTGTTTAAAAACAATTCGTAAAATTGCGCATGACTAAATTGTATTCGCGTTTCGTACTGGCAATCGTTTCATGCCTGGCTATGTTTGCTTCTTGCACATCCAACAGTAATGATCAATCTAAATCAACAGCGATATTGGATACCGTTTCTTTAAGCCGGAAAAACTTTGCTTTGGCTTATCAGGATGGGCAAAAAATTGTAGCTACCAGTATTGATACGATGAAACAAATTTCATTTGGCGGTGCTACTGACCCATCCATTTCTCCTGATGGAAATAAATTGGCTTATACTGTTAGCGATAGTGCTGGAAACAGGAGCGTTTGGATAGCAGATTTGGAGAATAAAAGTCAGTTGCAGTTGCATGCAGACAGTAAAAATTATTATGGCGCAGTATGGTCTGAAGATGGTATTCATATTGTTTTTAGTGTTTTAAACGAGAAGAGCATCTGGAAAGTTGGCCTGATCAAAAACGATAATACCAGCTTTGTAATCTTTGATGGCCAATCGAATATCAATGTGAGTTCACCAACCTGGAAATCGGCGAATGAAATTGTTGCCCACGATTTGAAAAATCTATACACTTTTAATACTTCAGGAAAAATCATCGATACGAAGCCTTTAAAAGATTTGATCGGAACGAATTACAATATTGCCAGCGATAATCGTTTCTTCTATGCCGATAAGGGTAATAAAATTATTTTCAGTGCTTATTCTGGTAACGCAATACCCGAATTACATGGTAAAGCCAATGCTGTTTTTTCAATGGATGTGGCATCTAAAGCGATCAAACAAATTTCCTCCCCTGAGATGAATGTGTCGAATCTTTTTGTTGCTGCCGATGACCGGATTTTCTTCAGCGCAGCTGAAAAACCATTTAGACAAAGTCGAATTTATGTTTCTGATTTAAAAGGCGATATTAAAACCATTGTAGATAATGGAACAGATCCTACAGGAGCCCTAAAGTAGTTAATATGCATTTATAAGCATTTACTCTGGCAATACCTCTAAATCTTCTCTGCCAAGCTGACACCTAATATTCTTGATTTGTTTGTATTTTGACAGGACAGGTGTAATTTTGTCCCTGAAAACCTCTTGGCATAAAAAGTGTTAATTGTAAGCTTAGTTAAAAAACTTAAATCAAAATAAAAAATAATAAAAGTTATGGCGTTAAACCTTAAACCAATTGCTGGCAGTTCGAACAGAGTAATTGTAGAACCAGCTGCCGCAGAAGAGAAAACTGCATCGGGTTTGTATATCCCTGATACCGCTAAAGAAAAACCATCTAAAGGAACTGTAGTTTCAGTTTCTGAAGAAGATGCTGAAGGTAAAAAAGCAAGCGTAAAAGTAGGCGATGTTGTTATTTATGGTAAATACGGTGGCACCGAATTCCCTTACGAAGGTAAAGACTACTTAATCATGCGTGAAACTGATATTTACGCTGTTGTAGGGTAATTATAAGTTAAAAGTAGAAAGTTAAAAGTTATAAGATGATGCGATTTAAAAAATCGTAAATCGTAATTCTAAAATCTTAAATCAAAATGTCAAAACAAGTAAAATATAACGTAGATGCACGTGACGCCCTGAAACGCGGTGTAGATATCTTAGCAAATGCAGTAAAAGTAACTTTAGGTCCGAAAGGCCGTAACGTAATCATCGATAAAAAATTCGGATCGCCAGCTATCACTAAAGATGGCGTTACCGTTGCTAAAGAAATCGAATTGAAAGATGCGGTTGAAAACATGGGTGCTCAAATGGTTAAAGAAGTAGCTTCAAAAACAGACTGATATTGCTGGTGATGGAACAACTACTGCTACGGTTTTAGCTCAGGCAATCATCACTACAGGTATTAAAAACGTTGCTGCTGGTGCAAATCCAATGGATTTGAAACGCGGTATTGATAAAGCTGTTGCTGCTGTTGTGGCTAATTTAAGAGAACAATCTCAAACGGTTGGCGAAGACAACAACAAAATCAAACAAGTTGCTTCTATCTCTGCAAATAATGATGAGGTGATCGGCGCTTTAATTGCTGAGGCAATGGGTAAAGTTGGTAAAGATGGTGTAATTACTGTTGAAGAAGCAAAAGGTACTGAAACTGAAGTTAAAACAGTAGAAGGTATGCAGTTTGATAGAGGTTACTTATCTCCATATTTCGTTACCAATGCAGATAAAATGGAAGCGGAATTAGATAGTCCTTACATTTTAATCTACGACAAAAAAATCAGCAACATGAAAGAATTGTTGCCTGTTTTAGAAAAAACTGTTCAAACTGGCAAACCATTAGTAATTATCTCTGAAGATTTAGATGGTGAAGCTTTAGCTACTTTAGTGGTTAATAAAATCCGTGGTTCATTGAAAGTTGTGGCTGTTAAAGCTCCAGGTTTCGGTGATAGAAGAAAAGCAATGTTAGAAGACATCGCAATCTTAACTGGCGGTATTGTGGTATCAGAAGAAAGAGGTTACAAATTAGAAAATGCTGATTTAACTTATTTAGGTTCTGCTGAGAAAGTTGTTGTTGATAAAGACAATACTACAGTAATCAATGGCGCTGGTAACTCTGAAGATATTAAATCTCGTGTAAGCCAAATCAAAGCTCAAATCGAAACTACTACTTCTGATTACGATAAAGAAAAATTACAAGAGCGTTTAGCTAAATTAGCTGGCGGTGTTGCAGTACTTTACGTAGGCGCAGCTAGTGAGGTTGAAATGAAAGAGAAAAAAGACCGCGTTGATGATGCTTTACACGCAACTCGTGCAGCTGTAGAAGAAGGTATTGTTGCTGGTGGTGGTGTTGCTTTCATCCGTGCAGTTGCTTCAATTGCTGATTTAAAAGGTGCTAATGAAGATGAGAATACTGGTATTCAAATCATCCGTCGTGCGATCGAAGAGCCATTACGTCAAATTTGCGAAAACGCAGGTATCGAAGGTTCTATCGTAGTTCAAAAAGTTAAAGAAGGAACAGCAGATTACGGTTATAATGCCCGTACTGATGTTTACGAAAACTTAATTGGTGCTGGTGTTATCGATCCAACTAAAGTTTCTCGTGTAGCATTAGAAAATGCAGCTTCTATCGCGGCGATGTTATTAACAACTGAAGTTGTTTTGGCAGACGAGCCTGAAGAAGGTGGTGCGCCAATGCCTCCAATGGGCGGCGGCGGTATGGGTGGCATGATGTAATCCAAATCGCTAAAAATCACGGAAAAAATTTCGTGTAAAAATATACCCTCAAGGTTAATCTCCTTGAGGGTTTTTTTTATGCTTATATTTCATTGCAGGGCCCATTTCGCCATTCTTAAACTGTTCATTTTGTTCGAGTTGGTGTAAATACTTGAAAGTGCAACATAAAAATTACGTACTTTGTAACTGAATATTTATGAAAGCGTAGGTTTACTTATTACACAATTGTAAGTATACTAGATCAGCCCCCAAACAAACACTGATTTAAAACGAACGTAAATCATTCCTTAGTGTTAGAGATTTTTAATGTAGACCTGTTTGAAAAGGAAATGGCTTTTATATGCCCTTATTTTAGGGATATTATTGATTACTAAAACATCTTTTGCCCAAATTACCATTGGAACAATTGATCCGGGGCCATTTACGCCTGGAAGTACTATTGCTGCGCCGCTTACCATCCCGAATGGATGTGCCGACAGAGGCAATGTTTTTCAGTTGTATTTATCTGATGAGAATGGAAATTTCGCAGCAGAAAAGCTTATAGGAACTTATACCGGTTTTTATAGCACTTATATTAATGGTAGCATTCCTACTACGGGGATTACTCCAGGTACGGGCTACAAGCTTAGAATTAAAACTACAAGTCCTGCCGCTGTGAGTGTGGAATCAAATGCATTTGAAATCAAAGCAGGTCAACCTACACAAGCTAAGCTTACTGCTAATTACCTCAATACAACCAACACTGAAACTTTCGGAACCTGTATTAGCAGAGCAAATAACTCATTTTTTATCACAAATGAGTCAACCTCGGGCACCACTGTTACCGCAAAAGTAACTAACGAAGTAAGTGGAAGCGCTACGAATTTGAGTTTTCCAACGAAAATACAAACCTTTATTGCTGATCAGGTTCACTATACAATATTGGCAAAGGCTGTAAATGCTGATGGTACGGTCGGCACAAAAGCTTACCTGTTAATTAACAACAAAGCCATTACAGCTTTCGGAACCTCAGGAAACAACATCGTTTGTTTGCCTTTGGGTGCGCTAGAGTTTAACGTTGATATTACATCGCCAGAGGGAATACAAAACAACTTTCCAGGAGATCTCTATACCATTACGTGGGGAGACAACACCACCTCGGTTTATACCCTGTGTGAAATAAAAGCCCTGGCAGGAAAAGTTAAACATACCTATATCAGATCCTCTTGTGGAAGTACTTCGGTATCAAGCGCCGGAACAATTTACAATGCCTTTGATGTAAGTATCAATGTATCCAATGCTTTCTGCGGCAACGTCGGAACACCGGTTTCTTCTTCGGCAAAAGTTGTGGTAAAGCCACTTAATGCGTTTAGCTATACCAATCCGGGTTGTACCAATACCAACATAACTTTTACCAATACATCAGTATTAGGTGAAAACCCAAATACCAATACACCGGGGTGTACGCCAAACGTAGTAACTTACAACTGGTTTGTAGACGGAGTACCTGTAGAGGTTAATAAACCTCGTTCATATAATTTGGTTACTAAATTCTTAACCCATGGGGAGCATACCATACGTTTAGAATCTAATAGCTCTGGCTCATGCGAAGCAGATCCTGTGGAGATGAAAATTTGTATTCAAGATCCTCCAAAACCTATTTTCACGCTTCCAAATACAACGATCTGTTCTGGAAGCACATTAAAAGCAAGCGATAACTCTGTGCTTGATAACATTTGTAATGCAGCAAATACATATTCATGGAGCGTAACACCAGCGGTTAGTTATGCCAATGGCACAAACGCATCAAGTAAGGAGCCTGAATTTATATTTAGCAATGCTGGAGTTTATACAGTGGTTTTAAGAATTTCTACACCATCGTGTGGGATGATTTCATCTGACCCGCAAACGGTGATTGTTAATGCATCGCCAACAGCTACACTTTCTCCAGACATCACCCTGTGTAACCTGGCAACATATGATTTTAATAACACTACATTAGGGCCAACGAAAACAACCATAGCAGGTACATCGAAAGATTTAAGTGATACCTATACCTGGAGCGTTTCAGCCGCTGGCTCCGGAACGTATGACTTTTCTGGTGGAACCACAGCAAACTCAAAATATCCATCCATAAAGTTTAATAATTACGATGAGTATACGATTACGGTTACCCACAAAAATAACTGTGGCTCAGTAACCAAAACTCAAAAACTTACATTCTCTACAGCGCCGGTAGTAAGTGCAGGTGCTGATCAAAGTATCTGTTTTAATGATCCCAGTTTTGCATTGGCTGCCTCGATCACAGGTACAACAACATCACAGGCATGGATTGGTGGTGCAGGTATATTTACGCCTGATAGAAATACATTAAATTCGGTTTATACGCCTACAACAGCAGAGAAAAATAGTGGAACTGTAACATTAAGGTTGAGGACTACAACATCTCTTGCAGCTCCGTGTAATCAGATAGATGATGACGTAATTCTAACTATAAAACCCAATATTAGTTTAACCAGTGCAGCCAGTAAAGTGATTTGTACCGGCGCAAATGTAGCTTATACGCCAACATCTGCACCAGCAGGGACCACCTTTAGCTGGACGGCTACCGGATCATCGAATGCAACAGGTTTTAGTTCAAACGGAAATGGCAATATAAATGATGTGCTCGCCAATACAGATCCTTCTAATAATGCTACAGTAACTTATGTTATTACGCCAAGCCAAGATGGGTGTGTTGGTACCCCCTTTAATTTTGTAGTTACGGTAAATCCAAATCCTACAGTTACCGCAACAGCTCTAAATTTAATTGTTTGCAGTAAAACCAGTTCTGCCATTACACTGGCCTCTGCGATGAATGGCCTGAATTATACCTACACCAGTGTTGTTACGGGAGAAATTACCGGAAACACAAAT
Source organism: Pedobacter agri PB92 (assembly GCF_000258495.1). Lineage (GTDB taxonomy): Bacteria > Bacteroidota > Bacteroidia > Sphingobacteriales > Sphingobacteriaceae > Pedobacter > Pedobacter agri. The sequence continues at coordinate 61,855 of NZ_AJLG01000003.1, read as the reverse complement.
AGGACGGTTGCATCTTCAGGAAGCTCAATCAACGACATTTTAATTAATAGCGGAACCACTCCTGGAACCGTGACTTACACCATCATTCCTGTTTCGGCAGGGAACTGTGCCGGTATTCCTACCTTAATTACGATAACTGTAAACCCAAGTGCAACTTTAGCCAATGGAGGTGCTGATGATGCCATTTGCAATGCCAATACTTATATTTTAAAAGCAAATGAAGCTCTGGTTGGTTCGGGAAAATGGACGATCGTTTCTTCACCGACAACTATCACTTTGACTGATGATACAAAACCTAATACAGTTGTTTCGGGACTGCAACCGGGAAATAAATATGTTTTAAAATGGACGATTAGCGATGCGGGATGTTCAACATCAAGCGATGAAGTGGAGATCTCAGTCAACCCTCAAAGTGTAGGTGGAACAACAGCCGGAAGCAATTCAGTTTGTGCTGCTTCCAATGGCGGTAACATTACACTATCAGGAAATATTGGAAATATTACAAGATGGGAACGTTCCATTGATAATGGACAAACCTGGTCTACCATTAGTTCTACCGCCAATCCGCTTGCTTATGCAAACTTAACTGTAACCACGCAATATAGGGCAATTGTTCAGAGCGGGAGTTGTGCGGAAGCGATATCATCTGTTTCAGTGGTAACCGTGAACCCTTTAACAGTGACTGCAAATGCAGGTGCCGATCAAAACTTGTGCAGTGGCAACGGTATTACATTGAACGGGAATAATCCTGCCCCAAATAATGGATTATGGACATTGATATCAGGCCAGACAGGAATTACATTCGCCGACCCAACATTATACAATACAAATGTTACTGGTCTAATACCTGGTGAAATCTATAAATTCAGATGGACGATCTCAGGTTTTACGGGATGTCCACCATCATCATCAGATGTTACCATAACTTATTTCTCTCCAATTACAAATAGCATCAGCAGTACTTCTTCTACCATTTGTTCAGGGCAGAGTATTACGATAGCGGGCAATGTTCCAACAGGAGGTTCAGGTAGTTTCAGTTATCAATGGCAAAGCAGTATTGATGGGAGTACCTGGGTAAATATTCCTTCGGCTGTTGCTCAAGATTTAACCGTTAAACCGACAGCATCAACAGCTTTCCGAAGATTGGTGAACAGTGCAATCTGTACATCGCTAAGCAACTCCGTACAGCTAAATGTACTGCCAGATTTAACGAATAATTCCATTTCATCAGATCAGCAAATTTGTTTGGGCTCAGCAGCGGCAATGCTTATCGGATCAACCCCTGCTGGTGGCGATGGAAACTTTCGCTATCAATGGCAATCAAGTATCGATGGAACAACATGGAGTGATGTATTGGGTGCAACGGCAATTAGTTTTACGCCACCGAATCCTGCTGCAACAATTTTCTACCGTCGTTCAGTAAGCAGCGGATCTTGTTCAATAAACATTAGCAATCAGGTAAAATTAACGGTAAACCCTCCGGCAAAAGCAGAAATAACTTACACCCAGGATAAGGGTTGTGCGCCATTTCAACTTACAAATGCAAATGTAACGGCAACATTATTCCCTGACAGAAACGCAACCTATACCTGGTTTGCAGATGGAACACAAATAGGTACTGGGACAGTTTTTCCAGGTTACACGCTGGCAAACCAAAATCAAAGTGTGGTGATCAAACTTGCGGTAACAAGTAGCCTCGGTTGCAAAAATGACGAAATCGAACATACTTTTACAACCCAGCAGGATGTAAAAGCGGCCTACATTCAAAGCACAACCAATGGCTGCGGACCATTAAATGTGACTTTTACCAATACGTCGAACTCGCTAACAGCAGCTACTTTTAAGTGGGATTTCGGAAATGGAACTACTTCGGATTTAGCACAGCCTGCCGCGGTAACTTACCAGCCCGATCCTACAGGAAAAGACCTTAACTATACCATTACATTAACTGCGACAACTCCTTGCGGAACGACTACTCAAACTTCAGAGGTTTTAGTGAAAGCCAAGCCTGTATCTATATTTTCTCCTGATAAAACAGCGGGATGCTCGCCATTCAAAGTCACCTTTAGCAATACATCACCTGGAAATTCAAGCAGTTATACTTATGATTTCGGTGATGGAGAAACCTTAACCGTGAAGGATAAAAATAGTGTTTCGCATACATATAATACAATTGCAGTTAGAGATTATGTTGTTAAAATGATCGCCACAAATGAATGTGGATCCAGGGAATCTCAATACACAATCCGGGTTTCACCAAATTCTATTGTACCAGAGTTGGTCGTGAACAGCAACCAACTCAGGGGATGTGCACCGATGAAAGTAGATTTCTACAATAACACCAAAGGAGCCAGTACTTTTGTTTACGATTTCGGCGATGGCAGCACCAAAATAACCAACACTGCACCCGAAGTAGTTACGCATACTTTTACAAAAGCCGGAAAATATACCATTACCTTACATGCTTCCAATGGCTGTTCAAATGCATCCACAACAGAAGAAATTGAAGTACTGGAACAACCGCTTGTCAGTTTTACTGCTGATAAAACCAGCGGCTGTGAAGGCATGGTGGTGAAGTTTAAGAACAACAGTCAAAATGCCATCGGCTATGTTTGGGATTTTGGCGATGGAACCACTTCCAACGCAATTGAGCCCACGCACACTTTCACGGGGTCGGGAAAAAGCTTTACGGTTACCTTAACAGCCACCAACACATTAGGCTGCACAAATACCATAAGCATTCCAAATTATATCAATACGGTAAATCCGCCGGTGGCAACATTTTCGGTTAGCCCAGGAAATGAATTATCCATTCCAAATTATACGTTTGGTTTCAAGGATCTGAGCACAGGAGCCGTAAGCTGGGAATGGACATTCGGTGATGGATCGAGATCTACACTTCAGAATCCTAACCGTACCTATGCTGAGGATGGTGTGTATTCTGTAACCTTAAAAGTATTGAATAAAGAAGGGTGTTCAGCCACAACGACGCAATCAGTCAGGATTATTGGTGTGCCTGGAAACCTTAATCTGCCCAATTCGTTCATGCCTGCTAGTGCTAAGAATGAGTTGAGAACTTTCAAAGCTAAGGGACAGGGCATCAAAGACTGGAAGATGAGTGTTTTCAATAAGTGGGGACAACTACTTTGGGAAACGACACAACTTGATGATGGCGCACCACTGGAGGGATGGGATGGAACTTTTAAAGGACAAGATCAGCCACAGGGCGTTTACTACTGGAAAATAGATGTCAAATTTATAAATGGTAGCGACTGGAAAGGGATGACATACGATTCATCTCCGGCAAAAAAAACAGGCGTAATATATTTAATCAGATGATGGGGAGAAAGATAAGATTATTGGTGCTTGCGATGGTGTTGCCATTCCTTTCATTGGCTCAAGACCATATTTATTCGCAATTTTACAATTCGCCGATTTACTTAAATCCGGCATTAACCGGCCAGTTCGAAGGCGATTTCAGATTTAATGCCTTATACCGCAATCAATGGTCGGGCTTGGCGAGTGATTACTCCTACATGAGCGCATCAGGCGATTTAAATCTCGACCGCATTAATAGCGGCGTAGGTTTAATTTTCAACAGAAGTACCGAAGGAACGGCGTATCTGGTAAAAAATAATATCGCTGCCAGCTATTCATACATTATTGGCGGAGATGATTTCGCCCTATCTTTTGGATTGCAGGCAGGAATCACCAATCAAAAATTAAACTGGGATAAACTGGTTTTTGGCGATCAGATCGGAATAGGAACGGGTTATATTCCGGGTAGTATTTCTGGTGCGGAAAGGCCAAGTATCGACAGCCGGTTTTACCTGGATGCCAACGCAGGTACCAACCTCGTGTATGGTAAATTTATGTTAGGTGTTGCAGCACACCACATCAATCGCCCGGATGAATCTTTATCTGGCTTCCAGGCCAAATTGCCCATGCGTATTTCCGGAAACATGAGCTATAAAGTAACTTTAATTCCCGATCAGTATGATCGCGATGGAAGTTATCTAATTCCTTCATTGGTAGTTTATAAACAACAGAATATAACATCATATAGTGCAGGTATGCAATATAAATATGCCAGTATAAACGCAGGCATTTGGTACCGTGGTGGAAGCAATGCCGGTGGAAACGATGCGATCGTATTTTCAGTCATCTTCGATATTTTTAACCGCAAAACAAATGGAGAGAAGTTTCGGGTGGGTATTAGCCACGATGCCACTTCTTCCAAAATAAATTACACCAATACCGGAGGAACATCAGAAATTGGAGTGGGTTATGAAAAATATTTTCAGAATAGTTCAAATGGTGGTCGTGCAAATGGTTTAAGATGTTATGATTTTTATTAATTTGCCTTGCTAATTCGAGGCAATGAACGATATTTTAGATAACAGTCATTTCATCACACAGAGTGAAGTCAATAAGTTTTTACTGGCCACATTGCTTTGTGGTTTAATTGGCGCTGAAAGAGAGTACAGAAGTAAATCAGCTGGTTTAAAAACCATGATGATGATTGGCTTAGGTTCAACCTTGTTCACCATCCTGTCCATTAAAATCGGATTAACCAGTCAGGATCGTATTGCCTCTAATATTGTAACCGGAATTGGTTTTTTAGGCGCCGGTGTAATTTTTAAAGAAGAAAACCGGGTGAAAGGCTTAACCACAGCCTGCATTATCTGGATTGTTGCGGCTATCGGGATGGCTATCGGCAGTGGATATTACGAACAGGCAATTGGCGTTACCGGGGTGGTTTTGCTCGCCTTGATTATATTTCCATTCTTAGAAGAAGTTGGCGATCGCCGCTTTACCAAAAGAGTTTATCGCATTGTTAAAAAGCAGCATACACATGGCGACTTAGAAAGTTACGAGCAGGTTTTCAGGGAAAATAAACTTAAACCACAACGTGGAAAACACCAACTGGTAAATAATGTCATCACCGGAAACTGGACTGCGACAGGAACACCCAAAAATCACCAAAAATTTGTGGAACAGATGCTAAAGGATAATGATATTATAGAGTTTGATTTTTAGGATATCAAAAATTGAAATTTATACTCTGATCATATCTCACCCTAACAGGTACGCCTCTCTGTTTGGCAGGCTTCCATCGTGGTGCAGAACTGAGTACCCTAATGGCTTCCTGATCTAGTAACCGATCCACAGGCTTATCTATTTTAATTTCGGTCAGGTTGCCCTTTTGATCAATCACAAAATTTAAAAAAACTCTGCCTCTTGTGCCATTCTTGTAAGCCTCTGCCGGATATTTTGTTGAGGATCCAAGATATTTATTCCAGGCTTGCTGACCACCAGGATAGGATGGTGCTTCCATGGTAGCTATATAGGGATAGGTGTTACCGTCTTTGATGCTTTCGCCTGATTTGAGCTCCCCGTTTTCGTACAATTCTGTAAATGTATCGCTCTTATTAGAATACTTTCCACTCCAATTCCCATGCTTAAAACCATTCACATAATCACCCTCTTCTGTAAGCGCTCCATCTCCAGATTTTGATATTTCTACTAAATGTCCGTTTCCATCTGCGATGTTTACTTTCCCGTTCGAATCTGCATCATAAATGATTTTTGCATTGGTATTAAAAATAAAATCGGTAAGTGAGGAATTAATCCCAATCATTTGGTCGCTTACTGGTTTCGCCTTAACATATTCCGATCTTCTTCTTTCTTTGCCGTTTTTATGATAAAAGATAGATACGCCAGAAAGGGTACCATGCAGGTAGTTCATTACCTGGGTTCTTTTGCCTGTGCTATCAAAACTCATCACTGGCCCTTCGAAAATTAATCTAGGTTCAAAAGCACTGATGTATCCCTGAGATTTACGCTTGCCGTCTTTATATAACTGCAACAACTGGAAGCGATTATCTCCCGAATCTGGCTCTTCAATTATCCTGATAAAGTCTGCTTCTGCTCTGGTAGGCACTTCTTTACCGTTTTCTTTTAAATAATAAATATTTTTCTTCTTCTGAGCTTGAGCAAAAGTATAAGTTGCCAATAAAAAGAATAAGAGTAAGCGTAATTTCATAATGTAAATTTAATGAGAATCAATGTACAAACTAACTAAGTTGCATTACATTTTTGTAACGAACATATTGTGATAAAAGGGCAAATTATAAAAACAAATCATAGCTTTGTGTAACTAACTTATCATGATTAAGGAACAGATTTCAGTTTTCGATATTTTTAAAATAGGCATCGGTCCATCAAGTTCTCATACACTTGGCCCTTGGCGGGCTGCGCAACAGTTTACCGCTTCTCTTAATCAGCAAGGGTTGCTTGCTGAAGTGGAAATGGTGAAAATATTACTCTATGGATCACTTGCCAAAACCGGCAAAGGCCACGGAACTGATGTTGCCATTTTATTGGGACTAACAGGTGCAGATCCGGTTACATTTGATGTTGATGCTGTTACTCCAACTTTTGAAAGTATCCAAAAAGATAAAAAATTAAATCTGGCAGGAAACCTGATTATTGATTTCGATTACAACAACGATTTACTGTTTCTATTTGCCGAAAGCCTCCCCTTTCACCCCAATGCAGTTACCTTCCAGGCTTTTATGAAAAACGGCAAAGCGTTTTCTGAAACCTATTATTCTATTGGTGGTGGTTTTGTAGTAAAAGAAGGAGAAGATAACAGCCAAAAAGTTCAGGTCGATTTGCCTTTTCCGGTAGAGAAAGCGAAAGAACTTTTACATTGGTGTTTATCTACAGGCTTGAAAGTGAGTGAAATTGTAATGGAGAACGAACTGGCTTGGCGCCCTGAGGCAGTAACCAAGGCAGGAATTCTTCAACATTTTGCCGTCATGCGTGATTGCATCTATCGTGGCTGCCATACCACCGGGTTTCTGCCGGGTGGATTGGATGTGGCTCGAAGAGCTTTCCCTTTAAATAAACGCCTGATTGGAAAAGCGGAATACAGCGATTATAATTCATGGGTGGAAGCCATTCGCAAAGGCGGAAACGGATTCAATTATATCTTAGATTGGGTAAGTTGTTTTGCGCTTGCTGTTAATGAAGAGAATGCTTCTTTTGGTCGGGTGGTTACCGCACCCACAAACGGTGCTGCTGGGGTTATTCCTGCGGTACTGCAATACTTTATCACCTTTTGTGATGGTTATTCAGAAGAAAAAATCATCCAGTTTATTGCCTGTGCATCAGAAGTAGGAAGCATTTTCAAAAAAGGCGCTACCATTTCGGCAGCAATGGGCGGCTGTCAGGCAGAAATTGGCGTTTCCTCAGCAATGGCTGCGGCTGCACTAACTGAGTGTTTGGGTGGTTCTCAGCGACAAGTTTTAATGGCTGCAGAAATCGCCATGGAACATCATTTGGGCTTAACCTGCGATCCGATTGGCGGCTTGGTACAAATTCCATGCATCGAAAGAAATACCATGGGGGCAATTAAAGCCATAACTGCTAGTCAACTGGCGCTGCAAAGTAATCCTGATAAGGCTAAAGTAAGTTTAGACGCCGTAGTAAATACGATGTGGGAAACCGCTTTGGATATGAACGCCAAATACAAAGAAACATCCGATGGTGGTTTAGCTACAAATATCCCGATTAGTTTGCCTGAATGTTAAATTAACAAGATCATCCTGTAATTTGAAGCGCAATTTTGTGCTGCTTCGGGAAACATTTTTCCCGCCAATGCTGCAATCTTTTAGTTATGGTTTCACGGTTATGAAGGTAAATGCTCCCAAAAGTATTTCCGCGTATGTCGGGGGGTAGAAGGCAGAACCAGTGGTTCTTCGTATGGGTTTCCCTTGAAGGTGCCTCTGTGCCTAAATCTGATAGAAACGAAGAGCCGGCAGCGAAGTGAGGACTTAAAAGGTTAGCATGACTATATGCCACCCAAAAGCATACAAACACTCGTTTTTAAAAAAACGTTATAATAGGTTCGTTTGAGTTAAAAGCAGCCACCAGAAAAAAGTGGTAATGAAGGATAGTAAAATGCCCACGCCCACAACCAAGTTGGAAACTTTTGGATTTAAATTATACTGATCTGCAACCACTCCGGCGGTTAATAGTGTCGGCATCGCCATTTCAAATATCGTTATTTTGGTAATCATGCCATTCATGCCTAAAACCAAAGCGATGATTAAAATGGAAAGCGGCGCTAGAATCAGCTTGTATGAGAGTGCAAAACTGATGTGTTTGATTTCGCTAAACCAACCACCAAATTTTAGTTGCAAACCGATTGAGAATAATGCCAGCGGACCAACAGTTCCAGAAAGTTTATCGAACAAAACATCAAGAGGTGAAAGGTTAATAAATCGCGGTAAGATTAATGCTAAAATACAACCCAGCAAAGGCGGAAAAGTCAATACTTTTTTAAACACCAACTTTGCACTTAATTTTTGTTGTTGAGAAGAACGAATGGCAACCACAATTCCAATGGTTGATAATAAAGTGAAGGTAACCTGATCACAAATAATCGCTGTTGCAATTTCTTTTTCGCTGAAATAAGCAATGATCAACGGAAAACCAATAAATGAAGTATTGCTTAGCGAACTAACCAGTTTCAATCCTCCGGAAGTGGCCCGGCTAATTTTACTGTATTTTGCATAAAGGGTAATCACTAGCCATCCCAACAACCACACACAAATTGGCGCCAAAGCAGGGAATAACAATTCATTCGACCAGCTAATGTGAGGTAAATATTTGAACGAGGTAGCCGGAAGTGCAATGTAAATAATCCAGGCATTAATACCTTTGTGTGCATCTTTTGGTAGCGTTTTGCTCTTTCTGAAAAGAATACCTGCGATAATACATAAACCAATAAGAATGAAATTTGCCATGTTGGGTGCAAAAATATTGATAAAAGAAAACGCCAATTAATAAATCGGCGTTTTTAAAATTTATGAGGTAGGGCTACTTGGCTTAGGTTTTTTCTTATGCCAAACCTTTTTCTTGCCATTATTTTTTGGATGTTGAGGTCGCTTTTCTTCTACATGGGTGATTTCCATCGTAGCAATATGCTCAGGCAAAGTCATTCTAGGCACCGCTTTTTCAATCAGTTTCTCAATGTTATCAAACTTGCGTTTATCTCTTCCGTTAACCAGCGTAATTGCTGTTCCTTTAGTGGCGGCTCTTGCCGTTCTACCAATACGGTGTACATAATCTGCCGGATCGCCGGGAACATCATAATTAATCACCAAATCAACACCTTCTACATCAATACCACGCGATAAAACATCCGTCCCAATGATAATCGGTAAGCGTCGATTTTTAAAAGCCAACAAGATATCTTCACGTTCTTTCTGCCCCAAATCAGAGTGGAAAGCTTCTGCCTTAATTTTTAAAGATTTAAAAGTTTTGTATAAAGCTTTTACCTTCTCTTTGGTTGAAGCGAAGATAATAGCACTTTTGTATGTTTCATCCTTAAAAATATCTGTTAATAAAGCTTGTTTCTGTTGATCATGAATATTGTAAGCTTGCTGATCGATTCCTTCAGCAGGCTTTGCAATAGAAATGGTAATCTGCTCCGGCTCATGTAAAATACTTCCCGCCATCTTCCTAATTTTTGGTGCCATGGTGGCTGAGAAAAGCAGCGTTTGTCGTTTCTTAGGCAGATAACTTACAATGCGCATAATGTCATCATAAAAACCCATGTCGAGCATACGGTCGGCTTCATCCAAAATGAGGTGCTGCAAATGTTCCAGCTTTAAAACACCTGAAGACAAATGGGCCATTAAGCGGCCAGGTGTTGCGATGATAATATCTACACCATCACGCATGGAACGTTTTTGCTGCTCATATGCGATACCATCGCCACCGCCGTAAACGGCCAGGGAACTGATGTTGGTGAAATAAGCTAAAGCTTCTACTTGTAAATCTATCTGTTGCGCAAGCTCCCGTGTTGGCGCCAAAATCAAGGTATTGTTATGCCTGTCTTGAGCACGACTGATCTTTTCCATCACTGGCAACAGGTAACTTGCCGTTTTTCCGGTGCCGGTTTGCGCACAGGCAATAAGATCGTGGTTATTTAATATTACAGGAATAGCTTGTTCTTGTATTGGAGTAGCGCTTTTATACCCCATAGCCATCAGGCCTTCATGTAAATCGGGGTTAAAATTAAAGTCGTTAAAATTCAATCTGTTGTGTTTATGTATTTTAACAAAAGTACCTCAAATTACGGCGAATAGCAAGCGCCAACCCATCATGAATTTACAATTGTAAAATAGCCTGTGCTAATCGTCAATATTTAAGCTAAAATCTAAAGTTCTCAGCATTTGGCGGCTAGCAGACTGGTCATGAGCACTTCGGTGGACTCGTTAAACATTTGAATGCATTAATTAGTTACAAACTTATTGTTGAGCTTCTGATTTGTAAACCGTTAAAAAAAGCATCAAAGTTTGATTTTAGCCCCGGTTGCAGCGTTACCCTGCAGCGAGGAAGTATGACGAGCGAAGCGTAAAAGCGAAAAACGGGAGCAAACGCTAATTTTAGCAATACCCTTGCGCTTCAAAAAAATATATTCTCCCGGTATTAAAAACCAATTTCGCTCAGATCCGTTCGTTACTGAAAAATATTTTTTATACTTGAGGATATTTATCATAGCGACCCAATTTTTTGAAGTTTATAAAAAACATAGCTGGAATTAACCAGAAAGATGATGCCGATTTAATTGCCGAGTATAAAAGCACAGGCGATTTAGACGCATTGGGTACGCTTTATAATAAATATATGCACCTGGTTTTTGGGGTTTGCCTGAATTATTTCAAGGATGAGGAGTTGAGCAAAGATGCTGTGATGCAGATTTTTGAGGAACTGGTTAAAAAACTTAAAATACATGAAGTGCAGAATTTTAAGAGCTGGCTGCATGTTTTAACACGGAACCATTGTTTAATGGCGCTAAGGAAATCTTCGAAGCAAAATAACGTTTCTATTGATGATACTTTTGTGGAAAACAGCGAATTTGTGCATCTGGATATTGACGACACAAAAGAAACGCAGCTTACCATAATGGAAAAGTGCATGGAAACCTTGCCCGAAGAACAGCGGAAAAGCGTAGATTTATTCTATCTGCAGGAGAAATGTTATAAGGAAGTGGCCGATATTACGGGCTACGACATGCTTAAGGTGAAGAGCTATATCCAAAATGGAAAGCGGAATTTAAAGATTTGTATAGAGAAAAATAGTAGTGAATAACGATTGGTTAGATATTGACGTTCTGGAAGATTACCTTGATGGTAAGCTTGATGCTAAAGCGATGCACTTTGTTGAGCGGCAGGCGTTAGAAGATCCTTTCGTGGCCGAAGCTTTGGAAGGATTGAAACAATCGCCCAAACGGAAACAAACCCTTTCTATTTTACAAAAACAGCTTTACGACCGCATTTCGGAGAAACCGATTAAGCGGAAAATGTGGGGTATTACCACACATCGATTAAGCATTGCGGCAACCGCTACGGTTGCTTTTATTGCGGTGAGCATTTTGTTTTTTATGCGTGAAACCAATCGTAAAAATGCTGAAACTGCCGCAAGAAGGCAGGAAGGTGTTGTAGTTAATTTAGATACAACTGCGGCTTTGGCTAATACAAAACCAACAAAAGCTGATACTTCTCCGGCGCTTACGAAATCTGCATTAATAGACCAGGCAATTGCTGATGCCAAAACGGGCGATTTGGCTAAAAACACCGGCAAGGCACCAGTTGTAAAATCGGCAAGCAGATTGCCACAGGTGGAGGCAACCAAATCGCAGGAGTTGAGTGAGGCAAAAGCAGAGGCTGCTACTTTAAACAGCGCTGCAAAAATGAAGGCCTCCGGGGCTAACGATGCCTTAATGGCTGCCGCACCTGCCCTTGCTTCAAACCGTGTGGTATTTAGTGGCAATGTAGTAAATGAAAGCAATGGAAAACCAGTGGAAGGTGCGGTGGTTAAGTTATCAGGATCGAATAAAGTGACTGCTACAGATGCGAATGGCTATTTTGCTTTACCAGCCGATAGCAACGCTAAAGATAAAGATTTGTTAATTAATGCCATTGGGTTCAGAGAACGGCCGATTACGAATGTTGCAGATCCGAATGCAATTAGAAACGCTATGAGCGGCGATAAATCTTTAAATGAAATTGCGGTAATCGTGGGTTCAAATGGTCGTAAAAAGGAAAATATTCCTGCGCCTAAAATTATGCTTCGGGCTGAGCAGAACCTGAATGGAAAATCTATTGGAGAGATCACCAAACCAATTCCTGTTCCAACAATTAATTATAGCCAATATCTAGAAAATAATAATAAACTGTACAATCCTAAAGGGCCGGAACAATTTGTCATTTTAAGTTTTAAGGTTAAGAAAAACGGTCGCCCAACAAATATTAAAGTTATCAAATCATTAAACAGCAAAGCCGATGCGGAAGCCAAACGGCTTGTTCAAAACGGACCAGATTGGGTGCTGCCTAAAAATGGAAATGACCTGGTGGAGTTGAGCGTTAAGTTTTAGGTTTTAAAACGATCTTTTACCACGAAGAAATATAGCATGGTTGTGAAGGTATTGCTTATCTCCAGTTCTGGAACCATATAGATATTTAGGGAATGTCGAAAAGCTTGGTTAACCTTCTGCAAGCACTAAAACTGATGTGATCTTATATTGTTTAAAATCAACTGAAATTATTCTCCCCTAATGCCATTTGTTTGGCAGCTCTACCGAGTGAACACAAATGCGCTGTCTCCCTCTTGATAAAAACAAAAAAGACTAAAGCGATTTGCCTTAGTCTTAAATATGGATGATGGATTTTGTTTTATTTGAAATAATAAATTGCGCCGTAAATAATGGCGGCTAAGGTTGCTGATACTGGGATGGTTAAAATCCAGGCCCAAATTAAGTTGATGGTTACACCCCAACGTACAGCAGAAACGCTTTTCACCACGCCTACACCCACAATCGAACCTGTAATGGTATGTGTTGTAGAAACCGGAATACCAAAATGCTCTGTGATTCCCAAAGTAATGGCGCCAGCACCTTCGGCAGCAACACCTTCCAGTGCGGTCACTTTAGTGATTTTCGAACCCATGGTTTTCACAATTTTCCAGCCACCACTCATGGTACCTAATGAAATCGCCGAATAACAGGCAATTGGAACCCAGGATGGCATTGAATCAAAATCAGGTATGACTTTAGCTGCAATTAGCGCCGTAGCAATAATACCCATTACCTTTTGCGCATCGTTACCACCGTGAAAGAAACTCAAAGCTGCAGAAGATAATAACTGCAATCGCTTAAACCATTTTTCAGCTGTTGCTGGTTTTGCATAGCGGCAAATGTTGATGATGATCAATGTTAAAACAACAGAAATTACCAAACCAATAATTGGCGCCAACACAATAAAGGAAACGATCTTGACTACGTAACCCATGTTTACAGCGTCCATCGGACTGGCACCTGTCAACAAAGCATGCGTCATACCTGCACCGGCAAAACCACCAATTAAGGTATGCGAAGAACTTGAAGGAATACCATACCACCAGGTTAATAAGTTCCAGATAATTGCGGCTACTAAACCGGCAAGGATAACTTCTAGTGTAATATAATTTTCAATAACCGTTTTAGCAACCGTATTGGCTACTTTATGATCGGTAAAATAAAAGTAAGCTGCAAAATTGAAAAGCGCAGCCCACAAAACCGCCTGAAAAGGCGTAAGAACTTTTGTAGAAACAACTGTTGCAATCGAGTTAGCGGCATCGTGAAAGCCGTTAATGTAATCGAAAGCAATAGCTAGAATTACAACAACAACCAATAAGGTAGTTACCATTTTTGTTTAATATTAAGCGTTTTTAACTAAGATAGTTTCAAGCACATTCGCCACATCTTCACATTTATCTGTCGCTTTTTCTATCGTTTGTAAAACCTCTTTTTGTTTAATTAATTCAATCGCATTAGTTTCGTATTCAAATAAACGGGCTACCGCTAACGTAAACACATAATCAGCCTGGTTTTCGCCACTGTTAATACGGATACAAGCATCAGCAATTACACGAATGTTCTTGAAACTGCGTAATTCTTTAATCGCTTTATCAATATCGGTGCACATTTCAACCAAAAGTTCTGCAATTTTCACAATTGGCTCGCTAATGGTATTCATATTGTACATTTGCATGCGGTTTGCTGTACCATAAATATAGTCGGCAACATCATCAACTGCAGTAGCCAATTGGTGAATGTCTTCCCTGTCAAATGGTGTAATGAAGTTCCTGCTCAGCTCTAAGAAAATTGAATGCGTAATATCATCTCCAACGTGCTCCAGGCGCTCAATTTCTTTAAAAATTGTTTTTCTGCTTTCAGCATCAGCAGTGCTAACCATTTCTAAAAGCGCTTCAGCAATTTTCAACGCGTTGCTACCAGCCTGCTCAAAAAGAGGGTGAAATTTTCTATCTTGAGGTGTAAAGAACTTAAAAATATTGTTCATGTTAATTTCTAATATGTTGCAAAGCTACAAGCCCAATGTTAAGTTAATGTTAATTCATTAATTATATTAAAAAATTGTTTGCTAATCTTTTTGCTTTATAAACATTTAAAAGCTACGGAGTTAGATTAAAAGAATTTGGAAATGAAAGTAATTAGCTTTTAGGTAACATCAGCCCTGTTCCAAAGGAACTCCATCGAGCTAAACGCTTTACTCCTCCCGATGAAATATCGGGATCCGTGTTCGCTGATATCAGGTTTATCTACATAAGCCTGTTCGAAATGGCGAAATTGTCAAAGCAAACCTTTCTGTGAACTATCTGTTCTATATCGATAGACCATAAACATGACAGCTCAAAATAGAAACAGACTTTGGATTTGGATTGGCAGTATACTGGGCGGATTGATTTTAATTTTAGCCTTCGGTGCCATGTTTATCAGCGCCCGCTGGAAACCTATTCTTACTGAAAAAATAAAAGAGGGGGTTTATAATGGATCTAATCATCTTTATAGCATCGATTTCAAGAGCATTAATTTAAATGTGATTACGGGTAGTATGGCCATTCGTGATGTTACGCTTAAACCAGACACGCTGGTTTTCGATACTTTAAAAAAACAGAATCTTGCTCCCGCACATACTTTTGAAATCAAACTTAAAAAGCTTCAGATTACGCGAACGGGCATCTTAACTGCCTATTTCAAAAAGCGGTTGGATATTAATGAAATATTGCTCGATCGCCCATCAATTAATGTGATTTTTAATAAGGTGCCAAAGAAACCTGATACCGCGAAGGCTGAAAAATCACTATATGAACAGATTTCTAAGACCTTTAAATCGGCCAGGGTGCATCGCATTAAAATTGTTGATGCAGATTTTGATTACATTAATAAAAGTACAGCTGTTAAAACTAAAAACAGCATCAAGCATCTGGATATCGACGTCAATGATTTTCTGCTCGATTCCCTTTCCGGTAGAGATACAACGCGATTTTACTATACAAAAGACATTTCGTTTCAGGTGGCAGGTTACAAATCGACCACGAAAGACAAGATGTACAGCATGAAGGTAGATACCATTAAAGGCTCCTATTCTTCCAGAAAAATCAGCATTAAAGGTTTGATCTTAAAACCGCTTTATCCCGAACTCGAGTTTGCACGTAAATATAAAGTTCAAAAAGATCGTTACGATTTAAGCTTTACTACAGTGGAGTTTAACGGAGTCGATTTTATCAAACTGAACACCGACGGCAAACTTGAAGCAAAGTCTGTGAAAATCGGTCCGGCAAGAGTAGAAGTTTTTATGAGCAGGGAATCGCCACCTCCCCCAGGATTCGATAAGGGAAAAAATTATCCCCACATGGCTTTAAAAAGGCTAAATATGCCTGTCGCCATTGATACTGTAAAGTTAAGGAACATCGATGTAAAATATGCAGAATACAACCCGGCTAGTAAGAAAACGGGATCGGTTACATTTAAAACCCTAACAGGAAACATTTTAAATGTAACCAATGATAGTTTACGTCTGGCTAAAAATAATCATGCTGTGGCCAATCTAAATTCATTGCTAATGGGCACCGGAAAGCTAAACGTAAAGCTCGATTTCAATCTGACAGATCAAAATGGTGCCTTTAATTACAGCGGAAGTTTAGGCAAATTCGATTTTAAAAATCTTAATTCCTTATCTAAAAATTTAGGCCTGATAGAAATTGAAAGCGGGAATGTACAACATATTGATTTTAAAGCAAATGGAAATTTACGCACAGCATCTGGCTCAATGAATATGCTTTATAATAACCTGAAGGTGAAGTTACTTTCTGATAACATTGACGGTGAAGGAACTAAAGAAAAGGGATTTTTATCATTCTTGGCAAACACAATATTAGTTAAAGATGAAAATCCAAGCAAAGGGAATCCGCCTCGAACAGCAACAATGACCAATACAAGGATAAACTCGGCCTCCTTTTTTAACCTCATGTGGAAGACATTATTTGTTGGCATAAAAGATATTGTAGGTGTAGGTGTTGTGCCTGAAAAAAATCCTGTTAAGCAACAAAAGGTAATTGCGAAGAAAATAAGAGAGCAGAAACGAGAGGATCGCAAAGAAGCCCGCAAAGCAAAGAGAGAGAAAAGCTAAAGTCTATTTTTACATTAAAATTATAAATGTATATTGCTGTGAAAACCATTCCTGCCGTTAAATGCCCGATACCAAAAGAAAAAAATACAAAATTATTAAGTGGATTGCATCAATAACTTTAATCGTCTTCGCATTACTTGCAGGATTTGCTTGGTTTTTAAATGTAAAATCGCAACCGATACTTACTAACCGCATTAAAACGTTATTGTATAAATCAACTGATAGTTTATATACCATCAGTTTCTCAAAAGTATCAACCAATATTTTAACTGGAAGTGCAACATTATACAATGTAAAAATCATTCCAGATACTAACCGATTTAACGAACTGATCACATTAAAGAGAGCGCCTAATAACCTTTATACTGTATCGCTAAAGAAGTTGCAGGTGAAACACTTTCATCCGCTCACGCTTTACCGACATCAAAAACTTCAATTAGAAGAGGTAATTTTTGATAAGCCAGAGGTGGTAATGATGAACAGGCAATTTGCATTTAATGAGAACCGGCCACCCCGACCTATAAAATCGCCCTATGCGATGATTTCTCAAAATCTAAAAGAGTTTAGCATCAATAATATTCTTTTTAGGGATGCAAGTTTCAAATACATCAATAAAAATGTGCTTAACGCCACGCCTTTCGCTATCGATGATTTAAATATTACCTTAACAGATTTACTGGTTGATTCTACCTCTGCTGAAGACCCGGATCGGTTCTATTTACTTAAAGATGTTATCATCAACTTAAAGGATTACACCTATCCCACTCCTGATAAGATGTACAACATTAAGCTTAACCAGCTCGATTTCAAAGCCTCTACAGGTAATCTGCGGATCAACAAATTTCAGGTAGAACCACTGTATGATGAGATGAAGTTTGGCAAAGTTGCGGGTTATGCAAAAGATCGGTTTCACATACAAATGAGCGACATACTGTTAAACGGAATCGATCTTCCACTTTACATTAGTAAACAAGAATTCAGGGCAAAAGAAATGGCTATTGCCAATGGATTTATTTCTGTATTCAATGATAATAGCCTGGGGAAAAATTACGATCCTGCAGATAGTTTGGAAAATAGAGTCCGTCGATTTCCGCACCAGTTGCTACAGAACATCAGTGCTCCGGTGCTGATTCAAAAAATCAAACTCAAAGATGTTGATGTAAGCTACGCCGTTTATAATCCTGAAAGCCAGCAAAGAGGAAAAATATCTTTTGAGCACACTTCAGGTGTTTTTAAAAACGTAACCAATTTAACCAAAATCAAGGCAATAAATCCTGTTATGGAAGTTGATTTGAAAACTTACTTACTGGGGCAGGGAGAGTTGGATTTGAATTTTAATTTCGACCTGCTGGATAAAAATGGTGGATTTGCTTACAAAGGCCAGCTTCATACGTTCAATGCAAGGGTTTTAAATCAAATTACTAAACCTTTAGGTTTGGTGCGTATTAACAGAGGCATTATAGATAAACTTCGCTTTAATTTTAAGGCAAATAATGATGGGGCAAAAGGCAAGGTTGATTTCTACTACTACGACCTTTCGGTTGCGCTAATGAAGAATGATCCGGATAAAGATCACCTGGTGACCCGCGGCTTGCTTTCTATACTGGCCAACGCATTAATCATTAATGCTGAAAATCCGGGCAGAGATGGAAAATTCACATCGGCTTCAGTAAATTATAGCCGTATCGAAAATACTTCTTTTTTCAATCTGATTTGGAGGAGCTTATTTGTAGGTATTAAAAACAGTGTAGGCATCACCGATGAGAAGCAAGAGGAAATCAGAAAGCATATTAAAAACTTCAAAGAGATGCAGGAAAACCATCGCCTTAGAAAACAAAAAAGATTAGAGCGAAGACAGCAACGGGAAAGGGAACAAACCAGAAACGAAAAACGCTGAATTCCTATTTTGTAACGTTTTCCTATCTTTAATATCTAAACATAAACTAAACTATGATTATCGCAATTATTCTCATCGCCATTTTCCTTTTTGGAATTTTCTTCTACAATTCGCTGGTTGGCAAGAAAAATCAGGTAACCAACGCTTTTTCAGCAATTGATGTGATGCTAAAAAAACGTTTCGACTTAATTCCTAACCTGGTTGAAGTAGTTAAACAATACACCAATTATGAGTCTGAAACGCTATCAAAAATCGTTGAGCTCAGAACAAAAGTTGCTGCAGGAAATATCAGTGATGCGGAGAAAGCACAAATCGACAGTCAGTTAAGTAGCAGTGTTAAGGGTTTGATGGTTAATGTTGAGAATTACCCTGATTTAAAAGCCAACACCAATTTCATCAACTTGCAAACCACCTGGACGGAAAGCGAGGAACAAATTGCTGCAGCCAGACGCACCTACAATGCAGCGGTGACTGATTACAATAATTCCATTATGATGTTTCCCGGAAATTTATTTGCCGGAGCGCTAAATTTCCACCCTGTTCCAGTCTTAGAAACCGCAGCAGAGGAACGCAGGAATATCAGTGCAAAAGAGCTCTTTAATAACTAATGCAGTTTTTTAGTCTGGAAGGAAATTTGGCTTTACAAAATGTATTGTCCAGAATGGAAGTGGAGCGTCAAAAAATTGCTTCGACGCAAAAGAAAGGTTATTTCTTTATTGGCGGTGGAATTATTTTAGCAATCACAGGCATTTTGATGGGCTTAATCGGACTTGCTATTGTTGTTGGTTTAATTCCGATAATTTATGGCGGAGTTGTATTTTACAAAATTGGTGATGAGTTACAAGCTTATAAAGAAGCTTACAAAAGGGATGTAATTGGCGAAGCGCTTCGTTTTTTAGATGCAAGCTTAACTATTGATCCTTACAGAGGAATTCTGGCTCAGGAATTTATTTACTCACAGCTTTTTTCGACAGATCCGGACCGGTATAAAACTGAGGATTTAGTTTGCGGAAAAGCAGATAAAACCGGTTTTTATTTCGCTGAAGTACATGCCGAATACAAAACTGTTACGCAAACTAAAAACGGTACCAGAACCGAATGGCATGACATTTTTAAAGGGATTATTTTTGTGGCAGACTTTAATAAGAATTTTAATGGAGTAACGATTGTTCGTCCGAAAGATTTTGGCAGTGCAATAGGCGCCTGGTTTTCAAAAAATTTGTTTTCTTTCAATAATAAAGATGTGATTAAGCTAGAGAATATTGATTTCGATAAAGCATTTATAACTTACGGAACCGACCAGGTGGAATCACGTTATTTACTTACTCCCGCCATGATGGAGCGTATCTTAAAGTTGAATAGCAACTCAAAGTACTCAATTTCATTATCTTTTATCGAATCGAGAATGTATATCGCTTTTCCACTAAACAGGAACTATTTCGAAGCTCCAATATTTAAATCGTTGCTTAACCCGGAGTTGCTTAACGAGGATATTACGGCAATAAAGTTTATGTATGATATTGTGAAAGAATTAGATCTTGACACTCGAATCTGGGGGAAGAATTAATTTATGCTAACTTAAGTGCTTCCTTACGATGCTTTCCAGTGCTTCAATATCAAAAGGTTTTGATAAATAACTATCTGCACCAGCTTCATCAGCAAGTGCTGAAATATCATTGTTCGCAGAGAAATAAATTACAGGAATATGTTTGAGTTCCGGATTACTTTTAATTGCTTTTGTTGCTTGTATTCCACCTAAATCCGGCAGCCAGTTATCCATAAAAATAATGTCGGGCATGTAAGCGGCAACCTGACTTTCGATCTCGTTTGCGGTTTCCGAAGTTTTAATTTCGTAACCTGCATCTTCCAATATGAAAGTACACAAGTCTAAAATATCCCTATTATCATCAAAAACAAATACTTTTTTTGCTTCAGCCATACATTTATCTCTCAAAAGGCAATCTATTCTCTATTTATCTATTTAACTTGTTTATGAACTCAGCCATTGCAAAGCTATCTAAAATAATGTGCCTTTTCACATTATTAACTGCTTGTTGTGGCATATAGGGCATAATTGCTGTATTAGGATTTTGAATAACCACCAAACCGCCCAAATTGTTTACAATTTTTAATCCTTCTACACCATCAGCATTGGAACCTGATAGCAATATACATACCAAGCCGTCTTTGAATACTTCCGCGGCAGACTGGAAAGTAACATCAATTGAAGGCCTTGAGTAGTTTATTTTTTCTGAATAATCCAGAGAAATTGTTTTATTGCGTTCAATGAGAAGATGATAATCAGCTGGTGTGATGTAAACATATCCCGCCAAAACAGGTTCTTTTTCTTCAGCCTCTTTAACTTTCAGTCCGGTTCTGCTTTGCAATAAATCGGCAAGTAAAGAATCATTTCCCGATTTTCGGTGTGTGACCAAAATTATAGGGAAGTTAATTGCTGTCTCCAGCAAGGGAAAAATTTCTAACAGTACATCCAAACTCCCGGCAGATCCACCAATCACCAATGCACTGCACCTGGTGGGTATTAGAGCTTCCGCCATATCTTTTCTAATTTTATCCGCTTAAATTGCTTTGCTCCCGGCCAAAAATCAAGACTCTCCTTACTTCCTAATGCCAAATAACCAAGTTTTTCTAAACTGTTATCAAATAACTGAAACACTTTATGCTGCAATTCCTTATCGAAATAAATGAGCACATTTCTACATAAAATAAGTTGAAATTCATTGAATGAATGATCAGAAACCAGATTATGCGTAGAGAAAATCATTTTGCTGCTTAATGACTCATCAAATTTTGCCAATGAATAATTTGCAGTATAATAGGAAGAAAAATCTTTAACACCGCCTGAGTTGACGTAATTTTCAGAATATCCCTTAAGGTAATTTAATGGGAAAATCCCCTTTTTGGCTTTCTCCAAAACAGATGGATTAATATCAGTGGCATAGATCAGCGACTTCTGTAGCAGATTTAGTTCTCTTAATAAAATGGCCAATGAATATGCTTCTTCTCCTGTAGAGCAACCTGCCACCCACACCCTGATGAAAGGGTATGTGCCTAATACCGGTAAAACATCATTTCTGAGTGATTGGTAAAAACCCGGATCGCGAAACATTTCGGTAACATTTACAGTAATTTCTTCTAGAAAGCGTTTAAAATACTGTTTGTCATTTTTAACGGCATACCTAAACTCCGCGAAGCTTACAAAGTTATCTAACGTATACAGCCGGGTTATTCTGCGTTTAATTGATGCATGCGAATATTCCAGAAAATCATAGCCATGAACTTCCAGTACATCACTTAGTAACGCGTCAACCTGCTCATTATCTATCGCCTCACTTATCACTTATTTGTTACCTCTTCAATTTGTACCAATAACTCATCAACATTTATAGGCTTTGATATATAACCCGAAGCTCCTGCAGAAAGACATCTTTCTTTATCGCCCACCATGGCTTGTGCGGTAACCGCAAGCACAGGAATATTTTGCATTTTCTCTGATTTTTTCATTGCGGCAATGGCCTGATAACCGTCCATATCCGGCATCATCATATCCATTAGCACAACGGCAACATTTTCATTTTCTTCCATGATCGAAAAACCTTCACGGGCACTGATTGCGGACACACAATCGAAGCCCTTGGCCTTTAGAACAGCTTTTAAGGCGAAAATGTTTCTATTATCATCATCAATAATGAGAATTAATTTTTGAGGCATATTTTATTTAAATGGTTTAAGCTTTGTAATGATTTTCGTACAACCAAACACGCAACAATGAAACGAGCTGATCCATATCAACCGGTTTGCTGATATAATCAGAAGCACCGGCAGCAATACATTTCTCCCGGTCGCCCATCATCGCTTTCGCGGTGACTGCTAAGATAGGCAAATCACGATATTTAACATCCTGCCTGATGGCTGTTGTCGTTTCGTAACCATCCAACTCAGGCATCATCATGTCCATTAAAACCACATCTACCTGTGGGTTTTCATTTAGCAGTTTCAGGGCTTCCTTACCATCGGTAGCGGCAAGTACTTTCATTTGATGTTGCTCGAGCATTTTGGTCAGCGAGAAGATATTTCGAACATCATCATCAGCAACCAAAACAGTTTTGTTCTTCAATACATCCTGAAGTTCAGAAAATCCTTTTGGCGCTTTGGTCTTTTCACGGCTTTTCTCCTCCACAAGGTGTAAAAACAACCCGGCTTCATCTAAAATACGTTGATAGGAATGTGCTGTTTTTACCACAATCGAATCTGCATATTGCTTGATCCTGTTTTCCTCCCCTTTTGAAAGATTTTTACCTGTAAAAATAATAATAGGTAAATTCTCTAAACCCGGAGTTTTCTTCACCACCTCCAATGTTTCGTAAGCATGCTTATCTGGAATTCCCATATCAAGAATAACACAGTTTACATCTGGTTTGTGCAAAGCAGAAACGCCTTCATTTACCTGGTTTACAATTTCGGTTTGGATGTTGAAGTTGCTCAGAAAATAACTTAATGCTTTGGCATGCTGTTCGTTTTCCTCCACAATCAGAACCTTTTTCGGATGTCTGCTTAAGGCATGTTCAAGCTTAGAAAAAATTTCCTGCATGTGCTCAAAAGCAAATGGTTTATTTATAAAATCTACCGCTCCTTTAAGCAAGCTTTCTTTTTTAACCTGTAATGATGACATGATGTGAACCGGAATTGGCCTTGTTGCAGGGTCAGATTTCAGTTCTTCCATTACCTGCCACCCATCTTTAATTGGCAACTGGATATCTAACAAAATTGCCAAAGGTTTGTAGGCTTTTGCCATTTCAATACCTACATCACCGCGAACGGCCACCAAACCTTTATAGCTGCGTTTTCTTGTAAAATCAAGCAAGGTTTTCGCGAAAGGGGTATCGTCTTCTACAATCAGAATTACTTTATCATCGGGCTGAATATTATCGCGGTCATCTTCAATTTCCTGCGGAATATTGCTCACTGTTAAATGACTTATTTTAAGAGGTTCAACTGCTACCGGGGCGGGTTTTTCTACCTGACCTTTCACATCATCAAAACCTTTATTTTTATCAATCGGCAGTGTTAAAATGAATATGCTGCCTTCATTTTCTTTACTCTTTAAATCGATGTAACCCCCTAAGAGTTTTGCAAGCTCCCTACTAATGGATAAACCTAGTCCTGTTCCACCAAATTTACGACGGGTTGATCCATCTGCCTGTTGAAAAGCTTCGAACACCATCCCCTGTTTTTCTGGCGCTATACCTACACCGGTGTCGGTAACTTTAAATACCAGGGCATTTAGCTTTTCATTCTTTTCGATATTTAACTTCACTGATCCCGCTGAGGTAAATTTAATCGCATTGGATAACAGGTTTTTCAGGATCTGCTCCAAACGCATTTTATCCGTATGGAAATATTCCGGCACATCTTCTGCTTTATCGATAACCAGTGCCAAAGCCTTCTCATTAGCCAAAGGATTAAATAAAGAGCGCATATTTGAGGCAATATCGTCTACCTTAACATTCGATCGGTCGAGCTCCATTTTACCAGCTTCGATTTTTGATAAGTCCAGAATCTCATCAATTAAACTCAATAAACCTTGACCTGAACTTTGAATTACTTCAGCATATTCCTGGTGTTCTCGATCCATGGCTTCGTTTTCAGCCATCAACCTTGATAATAACAAGATAGAATTTAATGGTGTACGCAACTCATGAGACATGTTTGCCAAAAACTCTGATTTGTATCTTGTACTTAGCTCTAAAGCTTCTGCTTTCTGCTGAATTTCGATATTGCGTTCTTCAATCAACTCATTTTTCTCTTCCAGTAAACTGCTTCTTTCTTCCAGTTCCTGGTTGCTTTGAAGCAATTCTTCCTGCTGCACCCTCAATTCTTCTTCCGAAGCCTGAAGCTTTTGGGCCTGCGCCTCCAGTTCAGCATTCATTCCTTCTAATTCAGAATGCTGCACTTGCAGTTCTTCAGATTGTGCCTGCGTTTCCTCCAGCAATTGTTGCAATTTCTGCCTGTTTTGTGCACCCAATAATGCAGTGCCTACATCGGATAGCACCAAGTTTAAGAAATGCATTTGTAAATCGGTAAATGCGGTAATGGTACCGATTTCCAAACCTCCAATTGAAATTCCGTTTCTGATGATTGGCAAAACCAATAATTGTGCAGGCTTTATGTTTCCTGTTGCGTGTGTGATGGTCAATTCACTTTGAGGAACATCTTCCAATAAAATATTTTTACCGGTTTTTACAGCCTGGCCAATCAATCCCTGACCAAGTTCAATTACAGGGAGAAGATTTTGCCCTTCCAATGCATACTTTCCTTTCAAATGAAGGTAACCATCATCTTTAAATAAGTAAATGGCTCCAATCTGGCTTTTGGTGTAGGTAACCAAAAAGTCAATGATATCATCAGCTAAATGAAAAACATCTTTTTCTCCAACCATTTTTACATTCAAGTTGGCCACCCCGGTTTGTAACCATTCATTTTCTGCCAAGGTATCGAACGATTTTTTTAACGAAAACGACATCGTATTTAAAGATTCTGACAGTTCACCGATATCGTCCTGGCTTTGACTATCTAGTTTTACGCCATAATTTCCATTGGATATTTGATAGGCAATTTCTTTAATCGCTGCAATACGTTTTTCCATTTCGTATTTTTTGCTTTCGATTTCTTCCTGCAATTTCACACGCTCATCAAAATCTATTGATACCTTTCTATAAAAAAACAGCGTAATCAAAATGGCCAAAGCAGCCGCGATCAATATCAGTATTGGTGTGTAAGCGGTAAGTTTATTAAGCTCTGCAGTTCTCCACTCCAGCAAACGTTTTTCTTCCTTCACCAAAGCATTTACGGTTTCTCGTGCTTCATCCATATAAACCTTGCCCTGAAACAAAACCGTAGGATCTACTGCGCCACCAAGTTCTTTGATTTCGATGGTCGATTTGATAATGCCCATCCTTTTAGTGAGGATGTTACGAAGTGCAGCCACATTTTTCTGCTGCACAGGATTATCTTTAGTAGCCACTTCAACTTTTTTTAAGATAGCCGCTGCCGAATCACTCGCTCCATAATATGGTGAAAGGAAAACCTTATTTCCGGTTAATAAAAAACCCCGCTGCCCGGTTTCAGCATCTTTTAAATAAGAAATAATATTTTCGGAATCTAAGATAACCTGATCGCTATGTTTTACCAGTTCTGTGCTTTTAATTAAATTGCTGATACTCACATAGGAAGCCAGCGAGCTGATAAAAAGAATAATAAGCGACAAGCCCAGGCCTAAACGTAAATTATTTTTAAGAGTAGTTTTCATTCTATATTTTGAAGATGACTAGAGTTGATTTTGCAGGATTTCTTCTTCGGTGGTGGGAACAATGAAATAAAATTCTGAGCCTTCATCAGGAACGCTATTTACACCAATTGTACCGCCATGACGTTTGATAATTTCTGCACAGATGTAAAGGCCAATACCTAAACCATTAAAGCGATGGCTGTTTTCTTCCACCCGATAAAATTTGTCGAATATTTTATCTTGCTGCTCAACAGAAATGCCTATACCAAAATCTTTTACGGCGAGATAGAGTTTTCCATCACGGATATTGATGGTTACATTAACCTGGTTGGTGCCAGGAGCATATTTTATAGCATTGGTAATGAAGTTGATCACTACCTGTTCCAATCGCATTTCATCACCAAAAATATGCTCATTGGTGGTACCTATTTTATTAATTCTAAAATCGGGATTTGATTGTTGCAGCATTTCAATCGCATTGTTAACCATACTATCGGCGCAAAAATGCTGCATATTGAATTTCATTTTTCCACTTTCGATCTTTGAAATATCCAGCAGATCAACAATTAATTCATTTAACTTTTCGAGCTGAACACTGGCCTTTTCCAGATGGTTTTGAGCCATTTCCTTATTATCCCTGCTCAAACTGCGTTGTAGCAATTGTATATAACCCTTTACACTTGTTAAAGGTGTTTTAAGCTCATGACTGGCAATACTGATGAACTCATCTTTTTTGTGCTCAGCCTGTTTTCTAAATTCAATTTCCTCCAGCAGCTTTTCCTGAACCTCATTCAGTTTTCTGCTTTGCTCGTATATGCGGTAAAAAGTTTTGATTTTTAGAAGCAGGACATTAATGTCAACCGGTTTAGTAATATAATCTAAGCCCCCACTCAAATATCCTTTCGTGATAAATTTCAGCTCGGTATTTACAGCAGATAAGAAAATAATGGCAGTATCTTTAGCTTTACTGAAACCGGAGATGGCTTCGGCTACTTCAAAACCATCCATATCAGGCATCTGCACATCTAAAATGATCAGCACATAGTTATTTTTTAAAACTTTTTTTAGTGCTTCCTCTCCAGATGATGCTGTTTCAACCTCAAAATTATGTGCTTGTAAAACTTTCTGTAATGAAATAAGGTTTTCGGGTCGGTCATCAACTATCAGGATCATTTTTATTATACAACTAGGGCGCTTGGATAATTATGTTTGGTTTGGAGATAAAATTCTCATTAACTAGGTACCAACAATTATGTTTTGAAAATGTTTTAATGTTTACAAATTATTCGAGTTAAACGTATCACCCTGTTTAATATCTCCGGTATCAAATCCTTTTTTAAACCAGTACATGCGTTGCTGAGAAGTTCCATGCGTAAAAGAATCTGGCTGCACATCGCCTGTTGCCTGCTTTTGCAGTTTATCATCACCAATGGCATTAGCTGCAGTTAAGGCTTCTTCAATATCGCCCTCTTCCAGCTTAAAATCTTTTAAGTTTTGTGCGTGATGTGCCCATAAGCCGGCAAAGAAGTCGGCTTGCAACTCTAACTTAACCGATAAGCGATTGTATTCCTTTTCGCTTACCTGCCCACGGGCCTGATCTAATTTTTCTGAAATTCCTAATATGTTCTGAACATGGTGACCAACTTCGTGGGCAATTACATAAGCCTGGGCAAAGTCGCCGGCAGCACCAAAACGGTTTTTTAAATCATCATAAAATGATAAATCGATGTAAACTTTATGATCGCCCGGGCAATAAAAAGGGCCAACGTTTGAACTTGCATTGCCACAAGCTGTTTGAACGCCATCTCTAAAGAGTCTTAATTTTGGATGTTCATATTGTTTGCCCATGGCCTGAAATTCTTTGTCCCAAACTTGCTCCGTTGACTCCAAAACACCAGAAACGAAAACCGCTTGCGGATCGTTTGCGGGCACACCTTGCTTGACTTCTTCTGTTCCCTGCGAAGTAGGAAGCTGTCCCACTACACCGGTTAAATCTTTCCCGAAAATTAAACCCAATACCACAACTATAATCCCGATTCCACCACCTAAAATGGTTTTACCTCCGCCCCCGCTTCTGCCATCTTCTACATTGTTACTGCCTTTACCAAACCACTGCATAATTTTAATTTTTTAATTTAATGGATAACCTAAATGTTGGGACAATTGTTAGACTAAATTAGAAATTATTTCCCGATTTATTCTTTTAGGTTTTGAAGCAATAAAAAAGCCAGAAATTTCTCCCTGGCTTGATTCTATTTGCTTTTCTGATTAACTGTTAAACAAGTTTACAGCTTTCGCTATCCTTGCTTTTGTTTCTTCCACGCGTAAAAGTACAGCAATATCAAAAACTCCCGGACCAAACTTGCCGCCAACCAACATAATTCGGAAGGGTAGCATTAATTCTCCAGGTTTAAATCCTTTTTCTTCTGCCAACGCTTTAAATGCTGCTTCTTCACTTACAGCATCAGTTAAAGTTAATTTTTCAGCAAAAGCATTAAAGAAATCTGCTTTTTCAGCGCTCCATTTTGGTTTTACGGAGTTTACATCATATTCAGCAGGCGAAGTGAAAAAGTATCCGCTTTGTGCTACGAAATCTGGCAGCAAAGTGCAACGGTCTTTGATCAAATCGATTACAGTGTTTAAGAACGTTTCATCTTTAACTTCAATTCCCGCCTTTTGCAATTCTATTTTTACGCTTGGGGCTAAATGCTCTGCGCTATCCGATTTGATCCATTCGTGGTTATACCATTTAGCTTTTTCAAAATCGAACTTTGCTCCTGCCTTACTGATTCTTTCAATGGAGAATTTATCTTCCAGTTCTTTCAATGAAAACAATTCCTGATCGGTTCCATCATTCCAGCCTAATAAAGCCAACATGTTAATGAAAGCTTCCGGAAGAAAACCCATTTCTTTGAAACCTTTGGTCACATCGCCGGTTTTCGGATCTGTCCAGTTCATGGCGTAAACCGGGAAACCTAAACGATCGCCATCACGTTTGCTTAATTTTCCGTGTCCATCAGGTTTTAAGATTAACGGCAGATGTGCCCATTGCGGCATATCGCTTTCCCAACCTAAATATTTCCACAATAAGATGTGAATAGGTGCTGATGGTAACCATTCTTCTCCGCGGAAAGCATGAGAAATTTCCATAGCCTTATCATCAACCACAACAGCTAAATGATAAGTTGGCATTCCATCCGCTTTCAATAAAACTTTATCATCAACCAGTGAAGTTTCAAAACTTACATCGCCACGGATTAAGTCGTTGAAATGAACAATTTCATCTTCAGGAACTTTTATTCTTACCACATGTGGCGTTTTAGCAGTCAAAAGCTCTTCTACCTCACTCAAAGTAAGCGTTAAAGAGTTGCGCATTTGCATACGTGTGGCCTGCCCGTACTGAAAATTTGGAATTTCTTTACGTTTCGCTTCCAACTCTTCCGGGGTATCAAAAGCATAATAAGCGTAACCATCACTAATCAGTTGTTCTGCAAATTTGCTATAACTCGGTTTGCGTTCGCTCTGACGGTAAGGTCCGTAGGCGCCAGGCTTGTTCGGACTTTCATCCGGCGCAATGCCGCACCAGTTTAAACAATCTACAATATATTGCTCTGCACCTTCTACAAAACGATTTTGATCGGTATCTTCTACACGCAACACAAAAGTTCCGTTATTTTTTTGGCGAACAAATAATTAAACAACGCCGTACGAACACCGCCTAAATGCAGTCCTCCAGTTGGGCTTGGGGCAAATCTTACTCTAACTTTTTTATCCATAATGAAGCAAAGAGCAGGGAGTTTATGGCGAAAGCTATGGTGTAATCCATGCCTAAAGCGCTATGCACTATGCTCAGCACAAAGATATGTTTTTCATTTATTTTATACTGTTCTCATCTGTTATGAAGCAATTATGGTTGAAATGACTTATTTATGGATTATTAAAAATCATAATGGTTTTCTTTTTTTATCGTTTTGTTATTGTAATTTGCCTACCTAAAGCATGAACCCTTATCAAAAGAAGCGCCGCTGGAAGTTTTTCCTACTCATATTTGCGATCCTAATCGGCATAGCATCAGTTTTTTACACGGATTCTTTCGTAAAAAAAATGGAGCGAGAAGAGGCTGCTCAGTTTCAACTTTGGGTTAAGATTACAGAAAGATCAATGCTTTTGTATGATAACGATAACTTTACCAGTGTAGTGGAAGATGTTCGTGAGAATACAAAAATGCCTGTTATTGTTGTTAATAATGATGGCACAATTCTATCATCAAGCGGCCTTGACAGCACAAAAACATGGTATCCAGATAATGATAAGCTCGTTTACGACAGCTTGTATTTTGTCAGAGAATTATCTACCATGCGAAAGCAACACCGACCTTTGGTTATGAATATTATGGGACAAGAAAAGCTTGCCTATTATAAAGATTCGTTTATCCTTACCCAGCTTAGATATTTCCCATACATTCAAATGGGCGTAATTTTTCTTTTCCTTTTAACCGCTTATACCGCTTTCAGTTCGGCCCGGAGGGATGAACAAGATCATGTTTGGGTGGGCTTAGCGAAAGAAACCGCACATCAACTCGGCACTCCAATATCTTCGCTCATGGCCTGGACAGAGCTGATGAAATCGAAATTTGATGCAGAAGACGATCCATTAATCGCCGAAATGGAAAACGATATAAAACGTTTGGAAATTATTACTGATCGTTTCTCTAAAATTGGCTCCAAACCTATCCTGGAAGATCATACGGTTTATATTGTAATCAGCGATTTTATCAGGTATTTCAAGGTGCGTACCTCAGATAAAGTGAAGTTCAGCATTACAGGTGATGAGCAGGTTCGGGCGTTACTAAACGTACCTTTATTTGATTGGGTAATTGAAAACCTGTTAAAAAACGCAGCCAATGCCATCGAAAATGAAGGGTCTATTTCGGTAAATATCATTGAAAATTTGGCAAAAGAACAGGTATTTATTGATGTAACCGATAGTGGAAAAGGAATTCCAAGATCAAAATTTGATGCGGTATTTCAGCCAGGCTATACGACGCGAAAACGTGGCTGGGGTTTGGGTTTATCTTTAACCAAACGAATTGTAGAAAACTATCACAGCGGTGAAATTTTCGTAAAAGAATCAGAACTTGGCAAAGGAACAACCTTCCGAATCATTTTAAAAAGCAGTTTAAGATATGAACCGACCACAACCTAACGAGTATCCGGCTTGGGGCGAAACCTACATCAGCAAAGTTAATGGCGACATTATAGAAATTTTGGAAGAACAGGTTTTCAGCATTCCGGCGCTTTTCGAATTGAACAAAGACAAAGAAAACTTTGCTTACGCAGAAGGCAAATGGACGCTGAAAGAAATGCTGGGGCACATTATAGATTGTGAACGAATTTTTGTTTACCGGATGACTGCATTTGCCAGAAATGAAGCGCAGCATTTGCCGGGTTTTGATGAAGATGAGTATGTATTAAATGCTCGTTTCAGTGAGCGAAATTATGAAGATATGATTGAGGAGTTTTCGGCGTTGCGAAAAGCCAATCTTTACTTTTTTAAAAGTTTGAATGAAGCAGAATTAGCAAGAAAAGGTGTCGCTTCAGAACGGGAGATCAATGTAAAGTCTATCTTATTTATTGCTGCAGGGCACATTATTCATCACGTTGGTGTATTAAAAGAACGTTATCATGTGGTTTAAAGATTTTACCATTGAAGATTTGAATGGACGGCCTAAAAACCATATCGGTGCTTTGCTGGATATTCAGTTTACCGAAATTGGCGACAATTTTATAACCGGCACCATGCCCGTTGATGAACGTACACATCAGCCTGCAGGTATTTTGCATGGCGGCGCTTCTGTGGTTTTAGCCGAAACTTTAGGCAGCATTGCATCTTATATGCTTATTGATCCGGAAAAATATGTTGCCGTTGGATTGGAAGTAAATGCCAACCATTTGCGACCTGTGAAAAGCGGCTTGGTTAAAGGTGTTTGTACACCAATTCATATTGGTGCCAAAACGCATATCTGGGATATCAAAATTTATAATGATCGCGGCAAGATGAGTTGCATCAGCAGGTTAACGGTAGCGGTAATTAATAAACCGACATCATAAAAAATATCCTTTCTCATGCGCTCATTGAGGATGAGTGCAATAGTAGCATTACGATTAAATTGTAAAAACGATCAGTATTGCTCACGCTCATTTCCAACGAGCATGAGCAATAACCACACTATTTTAGGGTTTCACGATCTAGCCACTTCTTTTCGATTACATAGGAAACAATTAAACCTAAGCCTCCGAAGATGCCGATGCATCCGAAATAAATGGCTACAGATTGGCTTTTTTCTGTATGGTTCATGTCGCTGCCAAATAACCCCCTTACCGTAAATAGCGCAACCAACAAGCCCAAACCAAAACCAACTAAAAGTAATCCGAATTTTAAACTCAGAAATGGTTTGGGTGTAGATTTGCTTAATCCCGGATCGATTCCTCTCTCGATCATGGCCATTTTTTCTTTATTCGATAAATAGCGGATTCCAAATACCATTGCGAATGCGCCTAAAAAAAGTGAGATTGGAACTAATATATCTTGCATGATGTTAATATTTTAAAATGTGAATTTTGTTTTCTGTGTATTGAACCGTGTTCTGTGTATTATGACTACAAGGTTTTTAATCAGGTTACAGGCTTGCTAAAAAAATTTATAGCTTTATTCCATAAACATCAGCTTTGCAGGAGAAATTAAGAAATATCGAAATATTCAGTTCGCTAAACAATGACTCGTTAAACTTATTGGCTAGGCATTGCAGGTTGGTTAACCATAGAAAAGGTACTGTTTTGATACACGCCGATAAAGTTGAGCCCTATTTTTATATTTTAGAAAGCGGGATTGCAAGGGCCTATTCCGATGGAGAAAATCAACAAATTACTTTTTGGTTTGGACAGGCAGGTGATGTTTTACTATCTTATAACAGTTATATCAATAATAAACCTGGATATGAAAACCTTGAGCTTTTAGAAGATTCATCATTGTTCAGGATTAAACTGCTTGACCTATTTAAGTTATACGACCAGCATTTAGCACTGGCAAACTGGGGCAGAAAAATTGCCGAGCGGGAGCTAATAGCTACAGAAAGGCGGCTAATTGACCGATCGTTCAAGGATGCAACGCAGCGATATCGGGAATTTGTGAACCAGCAACCTGAATTAATTAAAAGAGTTGCGCTGAAACATATTGCTTCCTACTTAGGTGTTACGCAAGTTACTTTAAGCAGAATCAGGGCAAGTGATAAATAAGTTCATTTTTTAACATTTGTAAAATGTAGCACAAATCAATGGTAATACCTTTGTGCAAACATTTACACTATGAACTGGATTATTCTGATCATCGCCGGGCTTTTTGAAGTTGGCTTTACCACTTGCCTCAAACTATCAAACAATTTCTCCAATATCAAATGGAGTACGGCCTTTTTTATATGTATTATTTTGAGCTTTTTACTGCTGAATAAAGCTACCCAAACCTTGCCAATGGGTACCGCTTACGCCGTATGGACGGGCATTGGCGCTGTGGGGACGGTAATTATTGGTATTGCATATTTTAATGAGCCTGCTACCTTTTGGCGAATATTTTTCATCTGCACTTTAATTGGATCAATTGCTGGTTTGAAGTTTTTCGCCTCGCATTAGTGGGGTAAAAGTTGCGGGTTACATGGCTAGGGCAATTAATACTGTTCTGACACCAGCCAGCAACTTTATACTTTATACTTTAAACTTTACGTAAGCATCCAAACCCGTAACCCGTAACTTATAACATGTAACTTTGAACAAGCATCCATACCAGTAACCTTCAACTTTTTTAAAGCAACCCTGTAACCTGCCGATCGCTAATGTAGTCTTAGAGGTAAGCATGGAGCAAAAATTTACAGATTTAATGCTGATTCAAAATGTATTGAACGGAGATTCCGCTCAATATGCTTTGTTGGTTAAACGCCACCAGCGATTTGTTTTTACGCTTGCTTTAAGGTTCGCTAAAAATAGAGAAGATGCCGAAGAAATTGCTCAGGATTGCTTCATTAAGGTCTACAAAGCTTTAGGAACTTTTAAACAGACTGCAAAATTTAGCACCTGGCTGTATACCATTACTTATACTACTTCGATGACTTTTCTACGTAGGAAACGATTAGAAACATCATCCATTAATGATGAAGAAATATTTTTACAACTTGAAAATCATACTTCAAGCTTTAATGCGAATGGTTACGAAAGGCAAGACAGCCACAAATATTTAAATCAGGCTATTCAAATGCTCATGCCTGACGATGCCACCATCATCACGCTATTTTATCAGGGTGAGCAAAGTTTGGAAGAAATAGGTGAAATGCTCAACGTGGAGCCAAACACCATCAAAGTGAAATTACACCGGGCAAGGCACAGGCTTAAAGAAAAATTACAATATTTGTTACAAGATGAAGTAAAGGAGTTACTATGAACACAATAGAACAACAGCTTTGGGATTACATTGATGGAAATTTAAGTGTTTCCGAAGCAAAATTGATCGAAGAGAAGATTCATTCAGATGCCGAAGTTAAACTTCAGTATGAAGAATTCTTAAGTTTAAATTTAGCTTTTGGCAAGATAGCATTGGATGAACCTTCAATGTCTTTTACCAGAAATGTGATGGAAAGTGTAGCATTGGAGCCTGCTCCAGTTGCCATGAAAACGAAAGTTAACACCAATATTATTTATGGGATTGGTGGCTTTTTTATCATGTCTTTAGTAGCGCTTTTTGGTTATGCACTTTTCAATGCTGATATCAAATTTTCTGATCTTGATTTTAAAATAAATGCCAATTTTAACTTGAACAAATACATTACGCCAACCATGCTTTACAGTTTCTTATTTGCTGATTTAGTATTAGGATTAGTTTTTTTAGATTATTTGTTGAGGAAAAAAACGGTGCACTAATACTGACAAAGAGATTATCAATAGGTTTCTACAGCTAGAAAATCTTAACTTAAACTTAAATCGCAGTTTTTATTTTCGTCGTTGCGAATCAATCTATTATCGATTGAGTCAATCTCATCCGAAGAAATGATTGCTAAGCGGTCGTGAAATACTCCCTTGCAATAGCGAAAACCCCAAGGCATCATTTACATTGATTTTGCTACATAAATTGAAACTCAGAAGAATGGTGGGGCTCCATATTATATTCAGGATTTTCAAAAACAAAAAAGCCCCGATTTATGCAATCAGGGCTTCAGTGTAAATATGATAATAATTAGATTACTTTCACATTAACGGCGTTTAAGCCTTTTTTACCGTTAGCAACTTCGTACTGTACTTTGTCGTTTTCACGGATTTCGTCGATAAGACCTGTTGAATGAACAAAAATTTCGCTATCGCCATTCGCAGGGATGATAAAGCCAAAACCTTTAGTTACATTGAAGAATTTTACTGTGCCTTCTTGCATTGTATTAAATATTAAAATTAAGTCTGCAAGGTAAGTTTTAATTTTTAAAATCAAAATAAATTTTAACATTTTTTTTAACGTTAAAACTTTGTAAACAGCAGATTACTAAGGCTTTTTAATTGCCTTACCCACAATCATCACTGTAATTTCGCTGTTATGCGGAATGCCTAGTGTGGTTCCGGGAGCTACGTCAAACAAATTTCTAATGTAGATATCTGCCACGCCCTGCATCATCTTTTTTTTGCCTTCAGCAGTTTCCGGAAGTACTCCATTTACGCTTAAAATTTTTATATTTCCGGTATAATCTACCACCGCCAGGCATTCATAAGCAAAATCTTTATATGCCCGCTCAATTTCTATTCGGTACCGGGGGAAAATATAATCGTAAGCCGAAGTACGTTTAGTCAATTTATCTGCACTGCTAAATTTCTTAACCTTTACAATTTTACTTTTTGGCAGGAACTGAACCGGTTCTGTAGCAGCAAAAGCGGTGGTATCGGTACGGTTCACTTCAGCAACTCGTTTTTCGATGTACGCGGTATCGGCCTTTGTAGGATGCTGCAAAATTTCGGCTGTTGTTTTCAGTTTATTTTTAATATAATGCTGAGCGTAGAAAGTCATGTTCACATCGGAGCGGATATCATCAGCAATCACTCTTCCATCTACCTGAATGCGTTGAAAAACCAAACTGTCTTTACTGATGTGTTTAACCTTAAAAAATTCTTCTGCAAAGTTGTACACATTTCCATGATCGTATTGAAGGTAAAAATTCTGCATGCGTTGCTTCTGTGGACTCCAGGCAGACATCGTATCTTCAGAAACCACCTCAATAATCCATGATGGTTTTTGCATAAAACCCTGCTCGTTAAAAGATAACCCGTTACTAAAACGGCGTTTTACTTCTTCATAACGAATCCCTTTTACGGGCTCAAATTGAAAATCTCTCTGTGTAGCATCGTTTTTTTTATTCTTTGAACTACAGGCAGAAAGCATCAGACTTAAAAAAAAGATTTGTATTATATTTTTGATCATCTAGCTGCTAAAATAACTATTTCTTTTTTACCAAAATTACATTGGCAACTTTACGTTGACCCTCGTGGTCCCATTTTTTATTATCAGTTGGATAATTGACTACCCCGCCATTGGGCATTCCGTTTACCCACAAAGTGGTGGAGCCACCGCCATCAAAATTGATACTGGTTGTGCATCCCAGCCATTTCATCAATTTTGTTAACTCGTGTAAACTCATGCCCGCTGAATTTTCATTTCGCCCATCAACAGTTAACAACAAAATTTTCCCGTTAGGTTTTATTCCTAAACAAGTCCGCGGATGACGCAAACGGGTGAAAGAAGTCGTATCCAGCAATTCATCGTTTGTGTTGTAAGTTAATAACGGTCCGTTGAGCATGATGTTTTGTTCGCTAAGTTTCGTTTCCCAATCAGTGCTTCCATCCCATTTTTTAACCATGATTTTCCCATTATCGATCACAACCGCAGCCTGTTGATGCCTTGCCCGTTCACCGTTTTTATCCAGGCGGTTGGTATTGATCACTTTTCCATTTACCCGAACAAAATCAACCGATCCTCCATTTTTTACATCAAAGAAATTACCATTTAAAGCCGCAATCGCCGTATCACGAATACCGAAATTACTGGTAGTAATCAGTTCTTTTTCTTCAGCGCCCAAAGCAAAAATGGCTCTCCTACCCGTATTTTTTATCTCCAGAAAAGAAATATTCTCATTTGCTGCAAACAAATTTTTCTGATTAAAATGATGGCGGTAAAGTTTCACCTGCTTCGCAATTCTGGTTCTTTCCCATTTGGTTTTAACTACTGTTATCGAATCGATATTTTGTGCGAAACTGATGGAGCTTGTGAATGAAATCAGTGTATAAATAAATATTCTTTTTAACATGGGTTGATGATTTGATCTAAAAATTAAAAAAAAAACGGAGTAAACCAATGAAAAGGCTTACTCCGTTTTTATTAAATGATGGAATGATAGATTGTTTAAATGATTGAATGTTCTGGTTGATCAGTTTCAACATTTAACTTGAAAACTATTTCTTCGGATCTAAAATGTTTTTAATTCTCACACTCAGATCGTCGTAATGCGCTTTCGTAATTGCATCACCTGCAGCAGAGCGAGCTTTAGTTGTAGCAGATAACGCTTTCAATTCAGCTCTAACCAATGGACGGATATCTGATAAGCTCACGTTGATTGGCGTTAAACCATAGCTGGCAGCATATTCTGCCGGAAAACCTGGAGGCAATTCTGATTCTGTCGTCATTAGATACCCTAAACGATCTACATAAGCCCGTTGCAGGTTACGTTTGAATGCATCGGCCCTACCTGCCGCAAAAACAGAAGTTTTAATATCCTTGAATAACTCAGGCAATGTATAAGCTTTTGCTGTTCCGTTTTTAGCTTCATTATCCAATAAACGAGCAATTCTTGGTGCCGCTAAAAGGTTAACCAAAGTATTGGCCTGGACTGCCTTAATTCTGTTCAGAAGTGTGCCATTATCAAATTTACTTAACTGATCGTTATTGATTAACCAAAGCGGCGTCGTAAACAATTGTTGGTTAAAGAACGAAACGGCCTCCCTTTGTTTTGCTTTTGATAAATAACTGTAAACCGGACCTGATTGATCGTAAGTTTTGAAGTTTTCGCTCATACCACCAACATTCGTCAGCACGTGGCCCATGTAACGGTTATACTGACCAACTATTTCAGTATAAATCTCTTTCAAATCGCTATAGTCCTTACCTTTTTGGTAAGTCCATTTTTCTACGTTCGGAAGAATACGTTTTAAGTTTGCGATACCATAGTTACTGGCTTTCATGGCATTATCTCCCAAATCTTCACTTTGTAAACGAGGATCTAAAGTAGTTCCCTGGCGGCCATAGAAATAAAGTGGATTACCCGCGTTTTTTAAAGTCCATTGGTTTAACACCTCTTTCTCCTGCTCTGCAGTTTTGTTGCCCGGAATCCATGAATAACCCCATTTGATTGACCATTTATCATACTCACCAATTTGTGGGTGAAGCTTCGTTACACCATCACCCGGTTGAGCGATATAATTGAAACGGGCATAATCCATAATTGAAGGTGCCGTTCCGTGGGTATCAGTAAAAGATTTTGAACGCAAAGAATCAACCGGATAAGCATAGCTGGAACC
Source organism: Pedobacter agri PB92 (assembly GCF_000258495.1). Lineage (GTDB taxonomy): Bacteria > Bacteroidota > Bacteroidia > Sphingobacteriales > Sphingobacteriaceae > Pedobacter > Pedobacter agri. The sequence continues at coordinate 23,452 of NZ_AJLG01000003.1, read as the reverse complement.
GAAGTTATGTGGCAAACCTAAAGTGTGGCCAATCTCGTGAGAGGAAACGAAACGAATCAATTCGCCCATTTGTGCATCCGTAAATTTAGCTTTACGCACTTCCGGGTTAACGGCAGCAGTTTGTACAAAATACCAGTTGCGCAACAAATTCATCACGTTGTGGTACCAGCCAATGTGTGTTTCTAAAATCTGACCCGTACGTGGATCACTTACATGTGGGCCGTAAGCGTTAGGAATATCAGAAGCAAAATAACGCACTACAGAATATCTTGAATCTTCTACACTAAACTGAGGATCTTCCTGAGGTGTTGGCGCCTGTTTGCCAAAAATAGCATTCTTGAAACCCGCAGCCTGGAACGCCACTTGCCAGTCGTTAATTCCCTGAATTAAAAATGGAACCCATTTTTTCGGCGTAGCCGGATCGATATAAATGATAATCGGTTTTACCGGTTCCACTAATTCGCCTCTCATGTAAGCAGCCGTATCTTTCGGAACTAAATTCCATCGGTGGATGTATGCCGTACGTTCTGCTTTTTGAGCATCTGTTCCATAATCAATCTGCGATTGACCGAAATAACCTACGCGGCTATCCATAATTCTCGCTTTTACGGGTGTTTTCGGCAACAATAACATTGAAGTATTAAATTCCAACGTCACTGCACCATTGCTGTTATCAGTAGGCGACTCGGCCGCACGATAAGTTTTTGCTGTTTTAACCTCGATGTTAATTGGAAAAGTCTTTACTGTATCGATGTAGGAACGTGTTGCATCATACGCAATTACTTTATAAGCCTTGCGGATTTGATCCGTTGCACCAATTGCCATGATATCGCCATTATAGAAATCGGTAACATCGATTACTACGCCGGTTGTATCTTTGTTGTACGCTTTAATTTCGAAACTTGCCAAAATCTGTGCAAGGTTTGAGTTTTGAACTGACTCGAACATATCACTTTTTGGATCTGCCTTGGTTGCATAACTTGGTACACGGATATAAACCTGTTTACCTCTTTTTTCCCATTTCCAAACCTGCTCGTTTAATTCCTCACCACCATATTGTTGATTACCTACTTTAATACCCACAGGTGCTTTTGCCAAGCGGGTAACCACCAACATCTCCCTGTTAATTATCGAATCTGGAATTTCAAAGTACCACTTATCATCAACTTTGTGAGTTTTGAACAAACCATTTGTAGTTCTTGCTTTGGCGGTAATAACTTCCGAAAATGGTTTAATTCCTTCTTTTTTTGCTGCTGCAGCAGGCGCTGCTGAAGGAGTTGCCGGGGTAGTTGAACCCTTTTTTGATTTTTTTTGTGCGTGTACTGAATCTGTTCCAGCCAAACCAAGCACCATAATACCCGCTAACGCAAGTACCTTAACTTGTTTCTTCATTTATAATGTTTATATGGTTTTTATGATAATAAGAGCCCGAAGTTATAGCCTTGTTACCTTATAAACATTTTGTAACCATAAAATTACCAATCAGTTAAATTCGCTTTTCGAGCCGAACCACTTTAAAAAAAACTTTATTGTCTCTCACCATCTCAAAAATAACGGTTCTATCTGCTTTTGATTTAAACATTTCCGATAAATCATTTAAAGTGTAGGTTTCTATAGATTTAAAATTTACGCCAATTATTTCATCATAAGGGCACAAACCCGCTTTTTCTGCCGGAGAGCCTTCATCAATTTCGCCCACAATTAACCGTTTATATTTATCCTGATCGAGGTAAATCACCATGCCAATCATATCATATTGAAAAGGCGCATTTGCATAACTATTTGGCTTCAGGTACATGAACTTTTCCTGATAGTTTAATTGTACATCAAATTTACGGAGCATTTCGGCTCCCAAATTGCCGTTGCGAAAGCTTAAATCGATTTTTTGTGATATGGAATTAAAATCGGGAAATCCTGAAACCACATCTTTAAAAGTATATTTACCTAAATGAAAAGCTTCCACCCGGCCAACATACCCTTTAATCTGTCCGCTTAAGCTCATCCCTAAATTGGCTTTAATTTTTTTCTCCGGAAGCGGAAAAGCTTCACCTTTTAACATTTCCATTGATAGTGCATGGCTAGCGCCGGTATCCATCAACAGCCTTGTGCCTACCTTATTGCCCCCATACATATCTACGTCTACATCTACATAGGGTTTTAAATTTTCAATAATGATCGGAATTTTATCGCCTCTATATTTAATCTTGCTATCTACATCACAAAAAATGATTCTGCTCTCGCTGTAGCGAATATCTACAATAAAACTATTGAAAAAACTATAGCCAATCAGGCCATAAATTTTAACGCCCAAATGCCCTGACAGATTAAACAAATCTTCTTTTAAAACGGCAGTAGGAATGTAGTTAATTTTTGCCCGGCCAATTTGTGCAGAAACATTCTGAGAAACGTAAGCATCAACCACTTCCAAACCAAGCCCTGAAAGTTTAATCTTACGCATCAAACTGAAATTTAATGTATCAATAATGGAAGGATCAGTGATAATCATCGGTCCGACACCGGTATCCAAAACAAAATTGTACGGTCCTCTCTCATTAACGTAAACCGGAATAATAATTAGATTTTTAACACATTTAAACTGGATAGACTGCTTTTGTTTTTTACCTGAAAAAGTGAACTCCTGCCCTACCGAATGTAAACCAATTAATAGCAGCCCCACACAAATGGTAATTTTGTGGATACTCAATTGGATAACAAAAGCATATTTGGTTAACATTAAATTAAATTTAATAAATTAGTTGATCATTATCATTTCTAATTCATTAACATGTTCCTTAATAAATTTCAGCTTCCATTCTTTGCCCTTTTCGTTATCGGATTATTCAGTTTATCCGGCTGCTCTACAAATAAGATGATTGCTAAAAAAGTATCGAAAGAATTTAAAAATTCAACGGTGATCAAACAATATCAGGTAGGTTTTGCGCTTTATAACATGGAAGATAAAAAGATGATTTTTGAGAAAGATGCAGAAAAGTATTTCACGCCGGCCTCAAACACCAAACTCTATACTTTTTTCGCCAGTTTAAAAATGTTGCCAGAGCAAATGCCAGCTTTAAAATATGTGGAACGTAATGATTCGCTAATTTTTTGGGGAACGGGAGATCCATCGTTTCTACAATTTGCGGTGAAAGATAAATCAGCTTATAATTTCCTCCAGGCATCAAATAAGAAATTGTTTTTTGCCCCCGGCAGATATTCAGGTACTTTTTTCGGTGATGGCTGGAGCTGGGATGATTACGATTACTATTATCAACCCGAAATTACCGAAATGCCAATTATGGATAACATGGTAACGTCGACCTACCTAGGGCCACGAAAAATTAACATTTCGCCAAAAGTTTTTGAGCACTGTTTTGAAGTTGATTCCAGCAAAACCAAAGGAAGCTTTCAGGTAACAAGAGATTTTTTAACTAACCATTTCAAATATCCATTGGTTGATGTAAAACCTGGCTATAACCAACAAAATCCATATAAAACCAGCATCCAAACCACAGTTGAAGTACTATCTGATACGCTTCATAAATCCGTTGGTGTGGTAAAAATGAAAATTCCTTCTAATGCTAAAACGCTTCCGGGCGCTAAACGCGATTCGGTTTTGAAACACATGATGTTGCCAAGCGATAATTTTATTGCTGAGCATTTGCTATTGGTTTGTTCCGACCAGCTGGGTGATACGTTGAGCACGACCAAAGCCATTCAGCACATCACCAAAACCTATCTTTCATTTTTGCCTGACAAGGTAAAGTGGGCAGATGGTTCGGGTTTATCTCGCCAGAATTTATTTACACCGAGGGATAATATTTACCTTTTGGATTCTATTTACCACCTGGTTAACAACCGCGAGAAATTATTTGATATGTTACCGGCAGGCGGGAAAAGTGGAACCTTAAGAAATGCTTACCCAAAAACTGATCAACCTTTTGTTTATGGTAAAACCGGCTCATTAGGTGGCGTTCACAATCAGAGTGGCTATGTGCTGACCAGAAAAGGCAAAACTTATATTTATTCTTTCATGAATAATAACTTTAACAAACCTACAGCAGAAGTTAGGGCTGAAATGGTTAGAATTATGACTTATATTCACGATAATTTTTAGTAACCAATAAGAAATCTCGTTAGCGATATTATGTAAACTTACTGTAACACCTAATCCTATGAAAAAAATCTACTTTTTGTTCACCGCGATTTTGGTAATTGGAATTTCTTCCTGTAAAAAAAACGATGGCATCACCGATCCACCTACGCCGGTTGAGCCACCGAAACCATATGTAGCAGACAATAGTTTCAAAGTTGTCGCCTACTTTCCGAGCTATCGCGATCCGAATGGCGTTGCCGATGCAAAATTTAAGATGATCACCCATCTGTTTTATGCTTTTTTAAATCCAAATACCGACGGTTCATTGGCTAATTTAGAACAGCCATCCCGCTTTGCGGCTGTAATGCAAAAAGCGAGGGCTAATGGTGTTAAAACAGGCATTTCAGTTTCGGGTACACGCAGTATTTTTGTTGAAATGGCGGCATCAGCATCAGCAAGAAAATTATTTATTAAAAATGTGCTGGGCTTCGCCCGAACCAATAATTTAGACGGTGTGGATATGGATTGGGAATATCCCAGTACAGCTGATGGTTCTGCAGACAATTATGTTTTATTGATGAAAGAACTATCTGATTCGCTGCACAAATACAATAAATTTTTAAGTGCCGCCATTACACCGGGGGTATACGCCGGCAGTATTCGTGATGGTTTAAAATCTGAAGTTTTTCCTTCAGTTGATTTTTTTAACATTATGGTTTACGATGGCATTGGCTGGGACAAAGATGAACCAATTCAACATGCTTCTTATAACATGGCAGTTGCCAGCCTAAATTATTGGATAGGTACCCGCGGCATGCCTAAACAGAAAGCTGTATTGGGAATTCCTGCATATGGTAAAAATGCGGCAAATGCATCGAAGGCGTACCGCGATTTCGTTGCAGCAAATGCCGATGTGAATCTGGATTATGCCACCATTGATGGCGTTCAATATTATTTTAATGGTATTTTAACCACGAAGAAAAAAGCTAAACTTGCAAAAGAAACGGCCAATGGAATCATGTTCTGGGAATTTTACCACGATGATAATGGCAGCAAATCAATCATCAGGGCGGCAAATGACGAGTTGGGCAGAAATTACAACTAACAAATGAACACCGATTTTAAATCGATTAATCAACCTTTTTCAAATACCGTTGTCGTTAATGGAAAAACTTACCTCTATTTTGGCGGAACAGCCTATTTAGGCATTCCTCAGAATGAGGCGTTTATTGATTTGTACCTCGAAGGCATAAAGAAATTTGGCCTAAATAATGGCACCAGCCGAAGCAATAATATTCAGCTAGGTATTTATGATGCAGCCGAACAAGAAGCGGCAAAAAGATTCTTAGCCGAAGATGCATTGATTACGTCAAGCGGTTATTTGGCAGCACAACTCACTGTTAAATTATTGTCCCCATTTGGAAAAGTGATCTATGCGCCCGCAACACATCCGGCGCTCTGGTTAAATGCAGCACCCGATACCTTCACTGATTCATTTAGCCAATGGAAACATCATACCATTGAAGCTATAAATTCATCGGAGGAGCGAAATTATGTGCTGATCAGCAACTCGATGAATAATCTTTTTCCTGAAATTTATGATTTCGATTTCCTGGAAGAAATTAACCCTGACAAAAACATTGTACTTATTGTTGATGACTCACACGGAATCGGCCTGAACAATAATGGATTAGGCGCCTTTAGCGAATTGCCTAAGCTCAAAAACGTAGAAACTGTTGTTGTGGCATCGATGGCTAAAGCATTAGGGGTTGATGCTGGCCTGGTATTGGGATCAAAAGAAATCATTCAACAGCTTAAAAGCTCAAACATTTTTGTCGGCGCTTCGCCGCCTGCAGCAGCAGCGCTCTATGCATTCATGCATGCAAAAGATTTATACCAAACCGCTTGGGAACAGTTACAGCAAAACATCGATCATTTCAGTGATGCAATTAATTTGACATGGAAGTTTGAACAGGGCTTTCCTGCTTATTTGATCAATTATCCAAATTTAGCTACAGATCTTTTGAAACATCATATTTTGATCTCATCCTTTCCTTACCCAAATGCAGACAGCAAGCCCATCAATCGGATTATTTTGAGCAGCTGGCATCAGCCGGAAGATATTGATCAATTGATCTCAGTGTTAAAATAAAATATTAGCAAATGAATAAATTAACACTATATTTATTTCCAGCTAACACTAACCAGGTAGTTTTGAGCCATTGTGTCAAACTATATCCAAAATATAATAGAAGGAGATCATTTGTCTTTTGAAATAGTTTTTAAACTATGGCACAGGAAAGTTTACGCTTATTTTTTCAAGAAAACAGCTTGCGCAAACCAGGCTGAAGAACTTACCCAATTGGCATTTATCAAGCTTTGGCGGTTTAAACATACCTTATCAGAAGATTTTCCGCTGGATGTACAGCTTTTTAAAATTGCCAAAAGCACTCTTCTTGATTATTTTAAAAAGATCGCAAACGATAACCGGAATCTTCAAATTTATCACCGTGACTTGCTTGAAACGTCGGCAGCAGAATCAAAACTTTACGAGGCAAAACAAGAACTGGATATGGTTTTGAGTTGTTTGCCTCCTACCAGGAAACAAGTTTTTGTGCTTAATCGCTTACATGGTTATTCATATAAAGAAATTGCAGAAAAACTTTCCATATCTCCGCGAACGGTAGAAAAACACATTTCTTTAGCTACAAAGCAACTTAGCGGATATGCCGGTATAGCCTATTTCTTTATCCTTTTGGGATTTTTGAAATAAATCAAATTTATTTTTTCTTCATTACGGGTTTTTGGTCAAATCAATCGTATTACTTAATATGAATGTTTCTGATCAACTGTTAGATAAATATTTCAAGAATAAATGTACACCTGAAGAAAAGCTGGTGGTGGAAAATTATTTGCGGGAAATTGAGGAGTTGCCAGATCATTTTGTGCAAAAAGAAGAGTGGGATGATGCAGAAGATTTCCCCATGTCGTACGAGCGAAGTGATTTAATGTTTGAGGCTATAAAAAACAAACATTGCGCAAAAAACACAAACACTTATGGCTTACCATTTGCTCAATCGCGGCGGCAGTTCTGGTGTTTCTAGGCATCGGTTTTTATGCCTCTCGAACGCCAGACTTTAAAGAAAAGGTTGCTAAGCTCATACCAAAGAAGGCCAGCAAAGTCAACCAGATCAGTTTTAAATCGATTAACAATTTCACTGATAAAATTCAAAAGTTTACCCTTCCTGATCAATCTACTGTTAAAATTTATCCTGGTGGAGAACTAACGTATGCTCTTCCTTTTGTAGCAGCAAAACGTGAGGTGTTTTTATCTGGCACCAGTTATTTTCATGTGCAGAAAGATAAAAAGCATCCTTTTGTGGTTTATGCAAAGGGTGTTTCTACAACCGCCTTAGGTACATCGTTTACTATAGTTGCCGATGAAAAAAGCAAAATCATCACCGTAAAACTCCATACCGGAAAAGTGTGGGTTAAAGATGTTGATTCAGCAGGGAGAAATTCAATGTTCAGCAAAATCCTGCTTCCAGGGAATGCTTTGGTGTTTAACAGGGTGGACAACAAATTGAATGTAGAAACCTTGAATCAGATTCACTCGGAGAAAGAAGTCAAATCAGAATTAATTTTTAGCCAGGCTCCGCTTGTAGCAGTATTTGTGAAACTAGAACAACATTACAAAACCAAAATTATATTCAATGCCGATGATCTTTCAGCAATGTCTTTTACCGGAACAGTAAACTTAAACCAAACTATAAACCAAATACTTACCGAGCTAACAGAACTAAACAAACTAACAAAGGAAAGAGTAGCAGAGGGTTACTTAATTAAAAGATAAAAACAAACAAACATTACCTGAAGAACTATGCTGCCATTAAACGTAGTATGGGGAATCTATTGCCTAAAACAAACAAATTAATCATTGTACTATGCTTAGAAACTTTACAAAACACTTGTTGCTTTGTTTGCTGATTGTATCAGTAACTGCAACGGCCTGGGCTCAAACATCAGAGATTACAGGGATTGTAAAAGATGAAACCGGCGCCCCGCTAATTGGTGCCTCCATCGTTTTACTTAATACCAAAACCAATGAGAAGAAAGGGATTATGGTCAATCCCGATGGAAAATTCCAAATTACCGGATTATCTGCAGGTGTACCCTACAATATTAGTGCTTCTTTTATTGGCTATACCACTAAAACCATTGAAAATTACTTACTTAAAGCCGGCGAACAAGCTACTTTGCTGATTCAGCTTAACCCGGCAGCATCATCTTTAACCGATGTTGTGGTGGTGGGTTATGGTAGTCAGAAAAAGAAAGACGTAACCACTGCAATTGCCAGTATTAAGGCTTCTGATTTAGAAAACCAGCCGATAAATAATGCCGCAGAAGCGATGGTCGGTAAAATGGCCGGTGTTCAGGTTTCGCAAGGATCAGGAACCCCTGGAGGTGCATTGTCAATTAAAGTACGCGGCGTTGGTACCATTACTGCCGGTTCGAATCCACTGTATGTAATCGATGGTGTTCCGATCTCGAATGATAACATCAATACCATTAACACCAATGACATTGCTTCCATTGAGGTTTTGAAAGATGCATCATCAGCTGCCATTTATGGTTCACGTGGATCAAATGGGGTGGTTTTGATTACCACCAAACAAGGTAAAACAGGGGTGGCCGCCATCAGCGTAAACAGTTACACCGGCTGGCAGAGCCTTGCGCACAAAATTGATATGATGGATGCCTATCAGTATGCACAAATGACTCTTGAATCAAGAAACAACACCTATGCTGATGCAATGGACGCGATTAACAGAAGAAACGCGGCAACAGGTTTACCACGCATTAATTACAACATTAATGATAGTAACGCACAGCGTTTGGTCAATTCTGGAAACAATACGAGTGCCGTGATACCAACGGAAATTCTTCCTTATTTAAATGGCCAGCAAGGTTTAACGAATACTGATTGGCAGGATGAAATTTTTAGAACAGCAAAAATTCAAAACCATTCAATTTCTGCCGCAGGCGGAAGCGAAACAATGAAATATTATGCTTCACTTGAATATTTTGATCAGGATGGTATCATTTTAAACAGTGGTTTTAAACGATACAGCGGCCGACTTAACCTGGATGGTAAAAAAGGAATTTTCAGATATGGTGTGAATATTACGCCATCTTTAATTAAAGAAAAAAGGTTAAATGCAAACGGTGCGTATAACGCGGGAAATGCCAATGGCTTAAACACCGGTGGTATTGTGGCGTCGGCACTACATTATTCACCACTTTGGCCGGTTTACAATGCCGATGGAAGCTACAGTTTTGCACAAAACTCTTGGAGCCCCGGACAAGTAACCACTTTGCCAAACGGTTCGACAATTACAGGTAATGGTGAAACACAGGCCTGGAACCCGGTTGCTTTGGCCATGTTGCAAAAAGACGATGTTGGCTCCAACAGATTAACAGGAAGTACCTTTGTGGAGGCTGAAATCATCAAAGATCTGAAATACAAAATTCAGTTGGGTGTCGATATTTTCAGCAGTGCGGAAGATACATTCAGACCATCAATTATTCCGTTATCAAATACAGCCGGAAATCCACTATCTGATGCACAGGCAAGTTCTAGAACAATAAGAGAAACCAACTGGTTATTAGAACATACTTTAAATTACACAAAAACTTTCGGCGATCATAATTTAAGCGCTTTATTAGGTTGGTCAAACCAGAAAGACGATCTGAGTGGAAATTATGCCGTAGCAACCAGAGGTTTTATCAGTGATCAGATTGAATACTTAAGTGCTGGTTTAGTTACGAATGGAACTTCAACCAGACAACAATGGTCTTTAGCTTCGGGTATTGCCAGGGTTCAGTACAGCTATAAAAGCAAATATTTATTCACCGGTTCGGTAAGGGCCGATGGATCTTCGAGGTTTGGGTCAAACAACAAATGGGGTTATTTCCCATCAGCTTCTGTGGGTTGGAGATTATCAGAAGAAGAATTCTTGAAAGATGCTAAAGCAATTTCTGATTTAAAAATCAGGGCGAGTTTAGGTCAAACCGGTAACTTTAATATTCCGAATTACCTTGCTCAAGGTGCCATGACCAATTATGGGTACATTTTCGGCGGTGGAACGCCAGGCGTTGTGAATGGTGCAGCTCCTTTTGCGCAGCCAAATGATGATTTAAGCTGGGAGAAAACAACCCAATTGAACGTTGGTTTCGATGCAGCATTCTTCAACAATAAATTAACTTTATCGGTTGATGCTTACAACAGTAACACCACTGATTTATTGCTAAACGTACCGGTGCCTTTAACCACAGGTTTCTCTACTGAATTGAAGAACATTGGTAAAGTAAATAACCGTGGTATCGATATTAACCTCGGTACGCAACAACAATTTGGAGCTGTAAAATGGACCGCAAGTGCCAACTTCTCTAAAAACAAAAATAAAGTTGTTGAGTTAGGACCTGGCAATGCCGATATTATCAGTACAGGTTCGGTTGCCAATGCGTACTTTTTAACCAGAGTTGGGGAGCCAATTGGATCATATTACCTACCTGTTGTTTTGGGGGTTTTTGCTAATCAGGCAGAAGTAAACGCTTATCCTCATTATTTGGATACTCAGGGTAATTATGATTTGAATACTTCGAAACCGGGTGATTTTAAATTTAAAGATGTTGATGGAGATGGCGTAATTGATTTGACCAAGGATCGCGAAATTGTTGGTAATTACCTGCCAAAATTCACTTATGGTTTTGCAACTTCTGCAGAATATAAAGGCATTGATTTGAATGTTTCGATGCAAGGTGTTTACGGAAACAAAATCCTTAATCTTTCCCGCAGGTATTTTGCCAACAAAGAAGGTAACATGAATAACATGATCAGCTCTTTGGATAGATGGGTTTCTGAAAGCAATCCGGGTAGCGGACAAGATGTGAGGGCAAATCGTGTAGCCAAAGGAAGTAACGGAACAACTTCAACCTGGCATGTAGAAGATGGTTCTTATTTACGTATCCGCAACATTGCATTAGGCTACACTTTCCCAACAGATTTAATCAAAAAGCTGTCTTTAAGCAAAGTGCGATTATATGTTTCTATGCAAAATCCATTTACGTTTACCAAATATACCGGTTACAATCCCGAAGTTACCAATCGCTCTGCCGCGACTACAAATGGTGAAGACTATGGCGTTTACCCAACGGCTAAAACAACTTCAATCGGTTTAAATATCACTTTATAAAATGAAGATCATGAATAAATATATCATACCAATCATAGCAGGCGGCTTAATTATTTCAGCTACATCCTGTAAAAAGTTTTTAGATTTAAAGCCTCTTGATTCGTACACTGAAAATACATTTTATGTGGATGAAAAAGGCTTACAAGGCGGCCTGGTTAGCTGTTATGATGCTTTGCAGACAGATAGTTTGTACGGAAACAACCTGCTTACCTTAGGCGAAATCCGGGGAGATAATGTTACCGACAACGATCCGGGATCCGGAGCTGGTGTCCGTAATTCCATTGAAGTGTTTTCAGAAACTTCAGCCAACAACATTTTGGCAGCATCCTGGCAAGGACATTATAAAGCGATTTACCGCAGCAATATCGTACTCGATAGAGCTCCGGGTATCAGTATGGCCGATGCAACAAAAAACCAGATCATTGGCCAGGCAAAATTTATACGTGCTTTAAGTTACTTTAATTTAACGCGTTTGTGGGGCAACGTTCCTTTGGTTTTAACGGTTCAAAAAACAGCTGAGGCCAGAGAGAATGTTCGGGCAACTTCTGCACAGGTCTACCAGCAAATCATCAACGATTTAACTGATGCAGTTAGTAAGTTACCTGTTTCATGGGCCGATGCGCAACGTGGAAGGGCAACTAGTTATGCCGCATCTGCATTATTGGCGAAGGTTTATTTATACCAAAAGAGATATGACCTAGTAGTTTCTACCTTACAGCCGCTTGCAACTGCTATTTACGCCGGCACGGTACTTTCTGTTGTTCCGCAAACCACAACCTTCCCAAGCGGCATGAAAACCAGTAAGGATGTTATTTTTGCTGTTCAATATTTAAATGGAGGAGTTAAAGAGGCTGTAAACCAGGATAACCGTTATAGAAATAATAACAATACCAACACCATCAGTATTCCTCAGGCTATTTTTGAAACTACAGATAACCGCAGGGCATTGGTAGCCACAACAGGTACAGGCGCTCGCCCAGGAAAGTTTAATAGCCCGGTTTCTAATTCAACTGAGATCAGTGGCGACTTTCCGATAATTCGTTGTGCGGATGTTTTGCTAATGTATGCTGAAGCATTAAATGAAGTTGCTTACGGAAACACGGAGGCATTTAGAGCATTGAATGCAGTACGGACCAATGCTGCAGCAACAAACAAAACGGCGGCAACCTTAACAACCCAGGCTGAATTTAGAACTGCAGTTTATTTGGAGCGCCGGTTAGAACTGGCGCTGGAAGCTGATCGGTGGTTTGATATTGTAAGGACTGGTCAAATGCCGACAATCTTTCCAGGCATCCCCGCTTTTAGAGCGATTTACCCGGTGCCACAAGCGGAGATTGATAACGTAAACAATAAATCTGGCTGGCAAAATACAGGATATTAAGCAAGCGCAAATTAAAACTTAACCGGTGTCGTTTAAAAGCGATACCGGTTTTCTTTTGCCCAATTTTAGCTTCGTTTAACAATATTTTTTTTAATCTTTACAAAATGAAACGACTGATTTTATTCTTTTCGCTAAGTTTTCTAATCTCAACAACAGCTTTTGCGCAAAACACCGAAGTTTGGGTAGTTCGCCACGCGGAGAAAGACAAAACAAACCCTGAAGATAAAGATCCAAATCTTTCTGATGAAGGAAGAATCAGAGCTGCCGATTTAGCAATCTATTTGAAGAAAGTAAAATTTGATGTGGGCTTTAGTACACCATACAAACGAACACACCAAACGCTAGATTCACTCATCATTCCTAAAGTAATTAACTACAAAGACCCAAAATCATTGGTTGATTCTGTGAAGAAAAATTACGTTGGTAAAACCATAATTGTTGCCGGCCACTCTAATACCGTACTAGAAATTATCGAGGCTTTTGGCGGAAAACGTCCAATGGAAATGCTTACCGATGATGATTACGATTATATTTTTCGATTGACGGTAAAAGATGATAAAGCGAAAGTGAAAAAGGATCAGTTTGGCAGACCACACCATCTTTAGTTGAGAATGTAAGCTAATTAACTCATCCTGTTGTATGAATGGCGATTATTCAAACCGATCAACTACATTATAGTTTTTCAAACGGAATATCCATCAAATCGTAACTTTGCCAGCCAGAAAAATCATAATGCCACCATTCATTATCAAGGACATTCATTTTATACTTTCTCATCGTGGCGATTAAAAATTCACGATTTTTTTTAACCTCCGGAGTTACGGGCTCATAGCTGGCGGCAGCCGCAGCAGAAAAACTATCGTACGGTGTTGCCATCGCTACTTCTTTTCCCGTTTTTAGATTAATCAATGTCAAATCAACTGCACAACCGCGATTGTGTTTAGAACCTTTTGCCGGATTAGCCACGAAATTCTTGTCGCTTGCTTTTTTGTAAAATTCTACGGTGATGGCATACGGTCGATAACCATCAAAAATCTTCAGTCCGTAGCCTTTTTTGTTTAATTCCTCTTGAATTTTTTTCAGTGATTCAACTACCGGACGGCGGGCAAACGCCCTAGCCTGTTTATACATCACCTGTTTCATAAAATTATTCTTCGTGGCGTAGCGAATATCCAGCTTGATATTTGGAATTTCCTTCTTAATTTCCACTAATTCATTATTTGGATTGGTTTTTACTGAAGCTAAATATTGGTTATAAGAGTTAATAACAACCAGTTTTGATGCTGAGTTGCTTTGTGCTAGCGCAGAAAAAGACAGGGATAGTAAGAATAGGAGAAATTTTATTTTCATCTTGGTGGATATTATAATTAGGTCGTCATTGCGAGGCACGAAGCAATCTATTTGCTTGTGAGATTGCTTCGTGCCTCGCGATGACGACTATATCGTTACTGATTTGAAACCACTAACAATTCCAAATCCTTAAATGGCAAATTAAACATATCAGCCAGATCTTTATTGGTACAGTTACCTTGATAAATATAAAGGGCTTCACGAATGCCCGGATTATTCCAAACCATATTCATCAAACCGCCAAATTCACCAATATCTAGTAAAATAGGCGCAAAAATATTGGTCAAAGCATACGATGCAGTGCGTGGAACACGAGATGCAATATTTGGCACACAATAATGTATTACATCGTATTTTCTAAAAATGGGGTTGGTATGATTGGTTACTTCTGAAGTTTCGAAGCAACCGCCCTGATCAATGCTCACATCAATCACCACTGAATGCGGTTTCATCCGGGCGACAGTCTCTTCCATCACCACACACGGGCTACGCCCATGGCTGGCACGAATGGCACCAATTACTACATCGCAGGTAACAATGGCTTTATTTAAAACGATGGGCTGCATTACTGAGGTAAAAACCCTACTCCCAAGGTTATTTTGTAAACGACGTAAACGATAAATGGAGCTATCAAAAACTTTTACTTCAGCACCCAGAGCCAAAGCGGTTCTGGCGGCGTACTCTCCTACTGTTCCGGCTCCTAAAATTACAATTTCTGTAGGCGGTACACCGGTGAAGCCACCTAACATTAAACCTTTTCCACCAGTCACATTACTTAAATATTCTGCCGCAATCAGAATCGATGTAGAACCTACAATTTCGCTCATTGCCCGCACCACACTTAGCACATTACCTTCATCACGCAGATTTTCAAAGCATAAAGCATTGATTTTTTTCTGCATCAAAGCTTTTAGATAATCTTGCTTCAATGTTCCGGTTTGAAGTGAAGAAATTAAGGTTTGGCCTTTATGCATCAATTCAATTTCTTCCAGCATTGGTGGTGCTATTTTTACCAGGATGTCTGAATCGAAAACCTCTTTTTTGTCATAAGCGATTTTAGCACCTTGCTCTGCATACTCTGAATCGGAAAAGTTAGCAGCTATTCCTGCACCACTTTCCAAAACCACTCTATGTCCGTTGTTTACCAATAATGCTACCGAAAGTGGGGTTAGCGCAATTCTATTTTCTTGAAATGAAATTTCTTTTGGTATTCCAATATTCAGGCTATTTTTCCTGTTTCTGGTTTCTAGTGTCGCCTCTTGAGTTTGCAATAAACCCTGGCGAGCAATGTCGGCCATTCCTTCGCGTAATCCTGTAGCCATGATGTTTAAAAATGTATTAGTTTTAGGTTGTTCAAGATAAGGAAATTCTGTTAATTAATTGAAAACTAATTGTTACACCTTCGATAAGCTGAAAATTCTTTCGTTCCCCTCGCTCACAGAAATTTCAACTTTTACATAATGATCAGGCAATAACTCTGCCACTCTTTCAGGCCACTCAATCAGGCAAATCCCGCTACCATAAAAGTATTCTTCATAACCCAAATCATAAGCTTCCTGGATGTCTTTAATCCGATAGAAATCGAAATGAAAAACTGGTCCGTTTTGGCTTTCATATTCATTTACGATAGAATATGTAGGACTCGAAACTACATCTTCTACACCGAGTGTTTTACAAAAGCTTTTAATGAATGTGGTTTTTCCGGCACCCATTTCTCCTTCAAAAATGAATATCTTTTCTTTCGAGGCAAATTCAAGAAGCTCACTGGCAACCTGAGGTAAATCGGATAAATCTTTTACTGCTATTTCCATGGTAAAAAAATAAAGGCAAAAGTAATACATAATTGCATTGCTTTTGCCTTTTCACTCCCCTTCAGGAGCCAAACATTATCGTGGCGAATAAGTTACCACAGGAATGATCATTTCTTCAAGAGAAATTCCACCATGCTGAAACGTTTCGTTATAATAGTTTACAAACTGGTTATAGTTGTTCGGATAAACGAAATAACTATCCTCACGGGCAAAAATATAGCTGCTGCTGATATTAATTTTAGGCAATAAAGCGTCGTGAGGGTTTTTAATCAGAAACACCTCTTTCGCATTGAAGTTTAGATTTCTTCCCTGTTTATACCTCAGGTTAGTATTTGTTGCCCGGTCTCCAATAACTTTAACGGGTTTCTTCACCCGAATGGTTCCATGATCGGTGGTGATGATTACTTTCACCTGTTTTTGCGCAATTTTCTTTAATAAATCCCAAAGCGGTGAATGCTCAAACCATGATAAGGTTAAAGAGCGGTAAGCTGCATCGTCATTCGCCAGTTCCCGGATCATTTGCATATCGGTACGGGCGTGGCTCAGCATATCTACAAAGTTGAAAACAATCGCATTGAAATCGTTCTGCAATAAATTATTGGTTTGTTCAACCAAATCTTTCCCCTGCTCAAAAGTTAAAATTTTATTGTAGCTAAATTTGCAATCTTTTCTCAAGCTCCGCTTGATGTTATCTGCCAGAAACGCTTCCTCGTGCATATTTTTCCCGCCTTCATCATCATCATTTTGCCATAGTTGAGGGAAACGCTTTTCCATATCTAAAGGCATCAATCCAGAAAAAATAGCATTACGGGCGTACTGCGTTGCCGTTGGAAGAATACTGGTGTACATATCTTCCTCGTCTATCCTAAAATATTCAGAAATTAAAGGATTAATAATTTTCCACTGATCATACCGCAAATTATCAATCAGGATGAAAAAAACCGGTGTCGTATCATTTATATGCGGAAAAGCTTTTTTCTTTAACAGCTCATTTGATAACAATGGTGATTTATCTTTATTCTGTACCCAATCAAGATAATTTTCTTCTATAAATTTTGAAAACTGCGTATTGGCTTCCTGTTTCTGCATGGTTAAAATTTCATGCATTTGAGGATCATCCAGTTTTTCTAACTCTAACTCCCAGAAAACAATTTTTTTGTATACCTCAATCCATTCTTCATAATTCAACCGATCGCTTAACGTCATGCCTAAACGACGGAAATCTTGCTGATAAGCCATTGAGGTTTTTTCACTTACTAAACGTTTGTTATCGATTAACTTTTTAATGGTTAGCAAAACCTGTTTCGGGTTAACCGGCTTGATTAAATAATCGTCAATTTTACTTCCAATAGCATCTTCCATCAGGTTTTCTTCCTCACTTTTGGTAATTAATACTACGGGTACATCGGGGTTTAGGTTTTTAATGGCAGATAGTGTTTCAATTCCACTCATGCCTGGCATGTTTTCATCTAAAAAAACAAGGTCGAAATGTGCTTTTCCAAATGCTTCGAGGGCATCGTTTCCATTGGTGAAAGTAGTTACATCATAACCTTTATCATTCAACAATAATATATGAGGTTTTAATAAGTCGATTTCGTCATCGGCCCACAATATTTTAGTTTCTTGCATGTTTTTGTAAAAATAGGTATGTAATGCCTTTTTATTTCGGCGGGTAAATCAATCTATAAATAAAAATAGCAATTTTTGTACCGTATCTAGCTATTTAACTATTTTTAACGATTGAATAAGAAGAAAATAATCAATGATCCCGTTTACGGATTTATAAGTATTCCATCCGAATTGGTTTACGATGTTATTTCACATCCGTATTTCCAACGTTTGCGCTACATCAAACAACTGGGAATGACTCACCTGGTTTACCCGGGGGCTTTACATACGCGATTTCACCATGCACTGGGTGCGATGCATTTAATGAGTTTGGCAATTGAAGTACTAAGAAGTAAAGGCCATATCATTACCGAAGGTGAAGAGGAAGCTGCCACACTGGCTATTTTACTACACGATATTGGGCATGGTCCGTTTTCGCATGCCCTGGAACATTCATTGGTTACAGGCATTAAACATGAAGATATTTCATCCAAGCTGATGCAAGATCTGAATGATCATTTCGATGGAAAGTTAAGCCATGCCATTGAAGTTTTTAATGGTACTTATCCAAAAAGATTTCTTCACCAATTAATTTCTGGCCAGCTTGATTTAGACCGCATGGATTATCTGAATCGTGATAGTTTCTTTACCGGTGTAAGTGAAGGTGTCATCAGTTTCGACCGGATTATCAAAATGTTTAACGTTTTTGATGATGATTTGGTTATCGAAGAAAAGGGTATTTATTCTATCGAGAAATTTTTAATCGCCCGCCGTTTAATGTATTGGCAGGTTTACCTGCATAAAACAGTAATTTCTGGCGAAATGATTTTGGTGAAGCTGCTGGAACGAGCGAAAGAGTTAGCTGCAGCTGGCCAAGATCTATTTGCCTCGCCATCCTTAAATTACTTTTTAAAAAATGATATCAGTGAAACCAACTTTTTCGAACAACATGAAAATCTGGAGCATTTTACCAATCTCGATGATCAGGATATTTACGCCGCAGTAAAAGTTTGGGTAAAACACCCTGATAAAATCTTATCCAAACTTTGCCAAATGCTTACCGCCCGAAATTTATATAAGGTAGAAATGGGAAATGAGATGGCACTAAAGGATCGCGTTGATTTTCTGAAAAATGCGACAATAGATTTACTGAATATTAAACCAGAAGAAGCCCGGTACTTTGTTTTTACCGATGCCATTCAAAACAGGGCTTACAATGCTGGTGTTGGAAATATTAAAATTTTGATGAAAAATAACGATATTGTTGATATCGCTAAAGCTTCAGATCTGTCCAACCTGGAGTCGCTGCAGAAAACGGTTGAAAAATATATTCTTTGCTACCCGCGGGGGATTTAAGATTAATTAACAAAATATTTAACTTTTACTGCCGTTTTAAGTCTTACTATTGTGTAAAATATACACAGTTTAACCTTTACAGGTTTTTTTGTTCATATCAATTTAACATATACCTTTGTACGATGCAATTTACTGCAAAGCAGATAAGCGAGTTTTTAAACGGTTCCATTGATGGTAACCCTGATGTAGCCGTTACCGAACTTTCTAAAATAGAAGATGGTAAAGAAGGCTCATTGTCTTTTCTTTCAAATCCTAAGTATGAAAACTTCTTGTATTCTACTCAGGCTTCTGTAGTCATCGTTTCAAAAGATTTTGCTCCAACGCAGCCTTATACCAGTACATTAATACGTGTAGATAATCCGTATAGCTCATTTACAATTCTGTTAGATAAATACAACGAAGCTGTAAATGCACAGGCGGCTCAATCTGGAATTGATAAATTGGCCTTTGTTCATCCTTCAGCAAAAATTGGTAAAGATGTTTTTATTGATGCTTTTGCTTACGTTTCAGAAAATGTTGTTATTGCCGATGGATGTAAGTTAAATGCACAAACCTTTATTGGCGCAAACTCAAAAATTGGCGCAAACAGCACCTTTTTTCCTGGTGTAAAAATCTATCATAATTCCGTTATCGGCAATCGGGTGATTATTCATGCAAATACGGTAATTGGAAGTGATGGTTTTGGTTTCGCTCCGCAAAAAGACGGTACGTACAACAAAATTCCACAAATTGGAAATGTAGTGATTGAGGATGATGTGGAAATTGGTGCGAATACTACTGTCGACCGTGCAACCATGGGCTCAACAATTGTAAAAAAAGGGGCAAAAATTGATAACCTCATTCAAATTGCTCATAATGTTGAAATCGGGGAAAACACTGTTTTAGCTGCGCAATCTGGTATTTCCGGAAGCACTAAAATTGGCCCTAACAGTGTTGTTGGCGGTCAGGTTGGCATTGCTGGTCACCTTACCTTAGCAAAAGGCACTCAAATTGGCGCACAAGCCGGAATCAATTTTAATATCACCGAAGAAAATAAACAATGGCATGGCAGCCCTGCGCAACCTTTGCGCAACTGGATGCGTGCTTCTGTAATTTTTAAGCATTTGCCAGAAGTTGAAAAAAGAATTAACGCCTTAGAAGAAGAATTGAAAAGGCTTACTGCCGAATTGGAAAAGAATACAATACACAATGAACGTTAGACAAAAAACGATTAAAAAAGAAATATCAGCAGCGGGTGTTGGTTTACATACCGGCGCTAATGTTACCCTTACATTTTGCCCTGCGCCTGAAAATCACGGTTTTAAATTTCAACGTATTGATTTAGAAGGACACCCGATCATTGATGCGGATGCCGACAATGTAACCGATACTTCCCGTGGAACAACCATTACTCAAAATGGCGCAAGCGTTAGCACTGTTGAACATGTAATGGCCTCGTTAATTGGTATGGACTTAGACAACGTTTTAATTAAACTTGATGGTCCGGAAACACCGATTATGGATGGCAGTTCTATCCAGTTTATTGATTTATTGGAAGAAGCAGGATCGATTGAGCAAAACGCAGATCGTGAATACTTTACCATTCCACATAATATTACCTATACAGAAGAAGACAGAAAGGTAGAAATCGTGGCCATGCCATTAGATGATTACCGTTTTACCTGTATGATTGATTATAATTCTCCGGTTTTAGGTAGCCAGCATGCGGGCATCAATACCATTGCTGAGTTTAAAAAAGAAATTGCTTCTTGCCGTACTTTCTGTTTTTTACATGAGCTAGAATATCAACTTTCGCACAATTTAATTAAAGGTGGCGATTTAAATAACGCTATTGTTATTGTGGATAAGGAAGTTACAAAAGATGAGTTGAGCCATCTTGCCAAATTATTTAATCGTGCTGATATCGATGTAGCGCCTCAGGGAATTTTAAATAATATGGAGTTGCGTTATCAAAACGAACCAGCCCGTCATAAGTTATTGGATATGATTGGCGATTTGGCTTTGGTAGGGATGCACCTGAAAGGTCATATTATGGCTGCTCGTCCAGGCCATGCTGCTAACGTTGCTTTTGCCAAAAAAATTAAAGCCGCGATTAAAAAAGAGAAAAATAAAAAAATACAAAAAGTGTACGATCCAAGCGCTAAGCCATTATACGACGTTGTTCAGATTATGGACATTTTGCCTCATCGTCAACCATTTTTGTTTGTAGATAAAATTTTAGAACTTTCGAAAAACCACGTTGTGGGCGTTAAAAACGTAACCATGAACGAAGAGTTTTTTAAAGGCCATTTTCCTGGTGCACCAGTATTTCCTGGTGTAATTCAAATTGAGGCCATGGCACAGGTGGGTGGCATTTTAGTTTTAAGTACTGTTCCCGACCCAAGCAATTACCTCACCTATTTCTTAAAGATAGACAATGTTCGTTTCAGGGCTCAGGTTCTTCCAGGCGATACTATTGTTTTCCGCTGCGACTTACTTGAACCGATCAGACGAGGAATTGCTCAAATGAAGGGTGTGGGTATGGTTGGCGAGAAAATCGTTGTCGAAGCCGAAATGATGGCCCAAATTTCAAAAGTTAAACAACCAGAACCTGCCCAATAATGATACAACCTTTAGCATACATACACCCACAGGCAAAAATTGCCGAAAACGTAGTGATTGAACCTTTTGTAGTGATACATAAAGATGTTGTAATTGGTGAAGGAACCTGGATCGGATCAAACGTAACCATCATGGATGGTGCCCGTATCGGTAAGAATTGCCGGATTTTCCCTGGCGCAGTAATTTCAGGAGAACCTCAGGATTTAAAATTCGCAGGTGAAGTTACGACTGCCGAAATTGGCGATAATACCACCATTCGCGAATGCGTAACCATTAACCGTGGCACGAAAGATAAATGGAAAACAGTTATTGGCAGTAATTGCTTAATACAGGCTTATTCACACATCGCTCACGATTGTGAAGTAGGAAATAACTGTATTTTCTCAAACAGTACTACTTTGGCTGGTCACATCACTATTGGTAACAATGTTGTTTTGGCTGGTTTAGTGGCTATTCATCAATTTGTAAAAGTAGGTTCTTATGCTTTCGTAACCGGTGGTTCATTGGTTCGTAAAGATGTGCCACCTTATGTTAAAGCTGCCCGCGAGCCGCTTTCTTACGCCGGAATTAACTCGGTAGGCTTGCGCAGAAGAGGTTTTACCAATGAGCAAATTGACGAAATTCAGGAAATTTACCGTGTACTTTTCGTTAAACACAATAACGTTACCAAAGCTTTAGACATGATTGAGGCTGAATTCAAACCAACAGAAATTCGTGATGAAATCGTAGATTTTATTCGAAATTCTAACCGTGGCGTGATGAAGGGTTTCGGGATGGGCAGTTAAACTCAAAGCAAAAAACACAGAAGCTTATAGCGATATCCATGAGTGATTTAAAGCTAATCAGAACCCATTCAGCACATACTGATTTCATGCAGTTAGTGGCTTTGTTGGATCAGGAATTAGCAGTTAGAGATGGCGATGAACACAGCTTTTATGCTCAATTTAATAAGGTTGATGCCATAAAAGAGGTTATTGTTGCTTACCAAAATGAAATTCCTGTTGCTTGTGGAGCAATTAAAGCGTTTTCAAAAACCGCAGCTGAAGTTAAACGGATGTTCGTTCATCCTGATTACAGAAATCAAGGTATTGCTATTAAAATTTTAGCTGAGCTGGAGCAGTGGGCCAAAGAATTAGGATATAGTGAATGTGTGTTAGAAACCGGTAAGAAACAGCCCGAGGCAATTGCTTTATATCAAAAGGTTGGTTATCAAGTTACGCCAAATTATGGCCAATACGTCGGTGTAGACAATAGTGTTTGCATGGCCAAACCACTTTCCAATCTCCTGCCGGATAATAATTCTTGAAACTGAATAAATGAAGATCGCTTTAAACAATGTTGGCCGAAGATTTAACAAGGAATGGATTTTCCGAAACATGAGCACCGAGTTTAGTTCAGGCAACAGTTATGCGATTTTGGGGCCGAATGGTTCAGGCAAGTCTACTTTACTAAGTATTTTAACCGGAAGTTTAACCCCTTCAGAAGGCGATATTTCGTTTGCTGGTGGCTCAGATATTCCGGTTGAAGATATTTATAAATACATCAGTTTAGCCGCACCATATTTAGAGTTGGTAGAAACTTTTACCTTAAAAGAGATTATCAATTTCCATTTCAAATTTAAGAATTTTGCCGCTGGTGTCGATGCGCAATCGCTAATTGGAATTCTCGACCTTGAAAAATCAGCAAACAAAGAAATTAAATACTTTTCATCTGGAATGAAACAAAGAACTAAACTTGCATTGGCTTGTTGTTCCGATTCTCCAATTTTATTTTTAGATGAACCTACCAGCAATTTAGACGTTCAGGGAATAGACTGGTATCATGAATTGATCGAAAATTTTGCAAAAGATCGGTTGACAATAATTGGTTCTAATCAAATCCACGAATACGATTTTTGTCAAAATCACCTACAAATAGCTGATTTCAAATAGCTTAACACCTGATTTCGAGGCTAGAAGACTGATTGATTTGTCATCAATTTGTATTATAATTGTTT
>NZ_AJLG01000002.1 GCF_000258495.1 Pedobacter agri PB92 | reverse complement strand
CCATTGGTTTACAGGAATGGTTGTTGGCGTCAGCGGACTTGCATCGGGAATATTGGTCGTGGCTGCAAATGCCTGGATGAACAGCCCGGCAGGATTTGATTTTGTCAATGGGAAATATCTGAACATTGATCCCATTGAAGCCATGTTCAACAAAGCTTGGTTTTCGCAGGCCTTACACATGTGTTTAGCAGCCTTCACTGCAACTGGTTTCGCAGTAGCAGGAGTACATGCACTAATGATTTTAAGAAACCAAAACAAAGTATTCCATTTAAAAGCATTTAAAATTGCAGCCGTTTTTGCCTGCATTGGTGCTTTACTTCAACCTTTAAGCGGCGATATTTCGGCAAAAGATGTGGCAAAAAGGCAGCCCGCTAAACTGGCCGCTATGGAAGCGCTTTATCAAACCGAAAAACCGGCACCGCTCTTAATCGGAGGAATTGTAAATGAAAAAGATAAAACCGTAAAGGGGGCGATAAAAGTACCTGGAGCGCTAAGTTTTCTGGCGCATGGCGATTTTAAAGCGGAAGTAAAAGGCTTGGATCAAATTCCCGAAAATGAACAGCCACCAGTAGCCATCACGCACTATGCATTTCAGATTATGGTAGGTATAGGTACGCTACTTGCCCTAATCTCACTCGTTTATTTTATTAATCTCATCCGAAAAAAATCACTTCTAGAGAAACGCTGGCTGCTTAAACTTTTTGTACTTGCTATTCCATTGGGCTATGTAGCTTTAGAAGCCGGATGGGTGGTAACCGAAGTCGGGCGTCAGCCATGGATTATTTATGGAATTATGCGTACTAAAGATGCAGTTACACCGATGCCTGGTATTGCCTTTTCATTTTACATATTTTCTGCCATTTATCTTTCACTTAGCATTATTGTAACGTTTTTACTTTATCGCCAAATAAAAATGGTTCCGGTATTGTATAGTAATGTAAATCCCAAAACTTCAGATCACTAATATGGAATATGTTGTAATTACCTTTTTATGTTTAGGGATTTTGCTTTATTTCCTTTTGGGCGGAGCAGATTTTGGTGCCGGCATTATTGAACTTTTTACCTCCACAAAAAACAGAAGCAGGACCAGAAAAACCATGTATCAGGCTATTGGGCCCGTATGGGAAGCAAACCACATGTGGTTAATCATTGCTATTGTAATCCTTTTTGTTGGCTTTCCGCACATTTACACTACCATGTCGGTTTACCTCCATATTCCTTTGCTCATTATGCTTATCGGCATTATTGCAAGGGGTACGGCTTTTGTCTTTCGTCATTATGATGCGATTAAAGATGATATGCAATGGCTCTACAACCGGATTTTTAGGTATTCAAGTTTTGTTACCCCACTGTTTTTAGGAATCATTGCCGGAAGTGTGATTTCAGGCCATATCGATACCGATGCAAAGGATTTTCTTTCGGCTTATGTATACAGCTGGTTAAACTGGTTTTCAGTAGCAGTAGGCTTATTCACAGTAGCACTCTGCGGATTTCTTGCAGCCATTTACCTTATTGGTGAAACAGATAACGATCATGATAAACGCAGGTTTATCAAAAAAGCAGAGTACATGAATATTGCTGCAGTAATATTTGGTGCGATGGTTTTTATTGCCGCACAATTCGATCATATTCCACTAGTCGATTGGGTTTTTAAAAATATGATTGGGCTCACCGCCATTATCTTAGCTAGCTTATCTCTAATCTTGCTTTGGTATCTTTTGATTAAAGGTAAAACGCAGATATTAAGGGTTTTGGCTGGTTTTCAGGTGACGATGATTCTAGTGGCCATTAGTTATGCGCATTTTCCAAACTTTATCCGATTGAAAAATGGTGAGGCAATTTCCCTCTTTGAAACCGTTGGGCCACCGAAAACCATTTACAGTTTAGGTTTAGCGCTATTGTTAGGGAGTATTTTAATCCTTCCTTTCCTCGGCTATTTGTTTTATAAGTTTAAGAAGAAAGAAGAGTAGTCCGTTTAATAATGTTGTTCTGCGGGTTAATTCTGCAAATATGAATGTTTGCGTTTTTTTTAGGGCGGTCGTCATTGCGAGTTCCGATTTTTCATCGGAACGTGGCAACCTCATTTAAGTAAAATATCATCATGGAGATTGCTTCAATCGATGAAAAATCGATTTCGCAAAGACGAAAGATGAAGTTCCTAGAAGTGAAAAAGTAGTTTCATTATAATCGAAGCTTTAAAACTAGAAAACACCTGCATAAAAAAAGAGCATCTGTTTCCAAATGCTCTTTTAAAATCTTTTAATTTCTATTACAAACCGCCTTTTCTGGTCGCTTTTCTGGCTTCTGGCCATGCTGCTGGTTTGCCAGTACGTTCGTTTACAGGTAAGTCTGTCGCTTTTTCTGTCGAAGTTTTTTCTGGATCTTCACAAGCCATATAAACCATAATTGCTGCTAAAATAACGTTGCTGCGAATTTCGTCGAAAACTAACTTATCATAGCTGTCGCGGTTGGTATGCCAGGTATAAGTTCCATAATCCCAACTGGTTGAACTTAAAGAATAACCTAGCGCACCTGCTGCTACAAAAGAAGCAAAGTCTGAACCACCTGCACCTGGCATACCAGGGAAACTGGTTTTAATCTGGTTTTTAATTGTATCAGGAACTGCTGCCAACCAACGTGTAATGTAATCTTTTGATTTAGCAAAACCTTGTCCACCAATATTAACCACGCGACCAGTTCCATTATCCTGGTTAAACAAAGCTTGTAAGTTGCCTACAATTTCCGGATGATCTTCTACAAAAGCTCTTGAACCATTCAAACCTTGTTCTTCACTTCCCCAGTGTCCAACCAAAATGGTACGTTTCGGGTTAGGATAAAATTTCTTTAAAATGCGCAT
Organism: Pedobacter agri PB92; assembly: GCF_000258495.1. GTDB lineage: Bacteria > Bacteroidota > Bacteroidia > Sphingobacteriales > Sphingobacteriaceae > Pedobacter > Pedobacter agri. The sequence goes on along the minus strand of NZ_AJLG01000002.1, from coordinate 70,781 downwards.
GGCTTCCATCATCATAATTGTACCTGAACCGTTATCGGTTGCACCACTTGCGCCATCCCATGAATCGAAGTGAGCCGATAGCATCACATATTCTTTTGGTTTTTGCTTGCCTTTAATTTCTGCCAGCGTGTTAAAAGTTGGTACTACGCCATGCTCTTTCGATTCTGATTCAATCTTTAAAGTAGGTTTGTTTCCACTTTGTGCTAAACGGTAAACTAGGCCGTAATCTTCTACAGATAAATCCACTGTAGGAATCTTTGTGGTATTAGCGCCGAAAATTTTATCTACACCAAAACCTTGCGACCAGTTGTTAATAATAATACCCGCTGCTCCGGCATTTTCTATGGCTAAAGCTAAATTTTTAGCGTTTAAACCCGTTTTTGCCATGCTGGCACTCCAGGCTTTTAATGCATCAGCTTTCTCTTTTTTATATTTTTCAAATAAATCCTTGGTTGCAAATTCTTCCCAGTTTTTTTCTGGTCGGCCAGAAATTTGGTTCATCGAAATTAAAACCAATTTACCTTTAACATTTGGTAACCATTTTTGAAAAGAAATGGAATCGGTAATTGCCGGCAGAATGATGGCCTCCGCGTTGATGGCTTTTCCATTGGTTGATGGACTCCAGGCCAGTTGCGTACCTTCTAAAGTTCTTAACCTCGGGCTAACCAAATCAATGTGTGTAACGCCACGTTCCCAGCCACGCCATTCGCCCCATTTTTCATTTTTTGCCGAAATTCCCCAATCGCTGTATTTTTTAACTGCCCAGTCGTTGGCTTGTTTCATTTGTGGCGAACCCACCAAACGTGGTCCAACAACATCTAAAAGTTCATGAGCAAGTTTCTCTAATTGTGAGTTTTCGTTAACCTCTTTAACAATGTTGTCGATTACTTTCTTGTCTTGCGCAAAAGCGAAAGAGGAAGTAAATAGGAGTAAGGTTGGGAAAAGTAGTTTTTTATTCATTTTAGTTTGCTTAATTGATGGGCTAATTTAATGAATTAGGGGCTGGGAGTGGTGATGTTAATGGAAATGTTGCACATCAATGCTTTTATCTTTCAACTTTGGGCTTTCAGCTTAATTAGCTATTTTTGGGCTTTTAATATAATTCATGAGCATTTCCACCAAGTACAATCCTGCAGAAACAGAAGATAAATGGTATAGCTATTGGCTATCGAAAAAGTTTTTTCACTCAGAGCCTGATGAGCGTGAGCCTTACACCATTGTAATCCCTCCGCCAAATGTTACGGGTGTGCTGCACATGGGGCATATGTTAAATAATACGATTCAGGATGTTTTGATTCGTAAAGCACGTATGGAAGGTAAAAATGCTTGCTGGGTTCCGGGTACTGACCACGCATCTATCGCTACTGAGGCGAAAGTGGTGGCGATGTTAAAAGAGCAGGGCATCAATAAAAAAGACCTTTCCCGTGAAGAATTTTTGAAATATGCCTGGGAGTGGAAAGAAAAATATGGCGGCATTATTTTAGAACAGTTGAAGAAACTGGGTGCGAGTTGCGATTGGGATCGTACACGTTTTACCATGGAAGAAGATCTTTCGGAAGCCGTAATCGATTCGTTTATTCATTTGTATAAAAAAGGGTGGATTTATCGTGGTATCCGTATGGTAAATTGGGACCCAGCTGGTAAAACAGCAGTTTCTGATGAAGAGGTAATTCGCAAAGAGGTAAATCAAAAGTTATATTATATCAAGTATTTGATTTCGGGTACGGAAGACCAATTTTTAACAATTGCTACTACTCGTCCGGAAACAATTATGGCCGATGCTGCGATTTGTATTAACCCGAACGATGAACGTTTTACGCACTTAAAAGGCAAAAAGGTTTTTGTGCCGCTGGTTAATCATGAAATTCCGGTTATTGAGGATGAATATGTTGACATTGAATTTGGTACAGGTTGTTTAAAAGTTACACCAGCGCATGATTTAAACGATTATGAGTTGGGTGTGAAGCACAATTTACCGGTTACTGATATTTTAAATGATGACGGAACCTTAAACGAGTTGGCGGTTATTTTGGTTGGCGAAGATAGATTTGTTGCCCGTAAAAAAATCGCTAAATTATTAGATGAAGCTGGTCATTTAGAAAAGGTTGAAGATTATAAATCCCAGGTGGGTTTCTCTGAACGAACAGACGCTGCGATTGAACCAAAACTTTCGATGCAATGGTTTGTGAAGATGAAAGAGTTGGCGCAACCTGCATTAGATGATGTTTTAAATGGAGAAGTAAACCTGATTCCGAATAAATTTGAAAACACATACCGCCACTGGATGGAAAATGTTCGCGATTGGAATATTTCTCGTCAGCTTTGGTGGGGACAGCGAATTCCAGCCTGGTACGATGATAAAGGCAACTGGGTAGTTGCTAAAACAAAGGATGAAGCTTTAGAAGAATTCTGGAAGAAAAAACATCTTGATGAAAGCTGTTCAGAAACAGAAAAAGCAGGATTTAAACATCAACTGGAACCTTTCTTAAGGCAAGATGAAGATGTGATGGATACCTGGTTTTCATCATGGCTATGGCCGATTTCTGTTTTTGATGGGTTTAAAAATCCTGATAATAAAGATATCAATTACTATTACCCAACCAACGATTTGGTTACGGCACCAGAGATTTTATTTTTCTGGGTAGCACGTATGATTATGGCCGGACATGAGTTTATGGGTAAAAAACCATTTACCAATGTTTACTTAACCGGTATCGTTCGTGATAAATTAGGCCGAAAAATGTCTAAATCGTTAGGTAATTCACCTGACCCGATTGGATTAATTGAAAAATACGGTGCTGATGCGGTTCGTGTTGGGATGTTAATGTCATCTCCGGCAGGAAACGATTTAATGTTCGATGAAAGTTACTGCGAACAAGGCCGTAACTTCGCCTCGAAAATATGGAATGCTTTCCGTTTGGTTAAAGGTTGGGAAGTTGATGAAAATTTAGAAAACCCAAATGCGCAAGCCATTTCTTGGTTCGAAAACCGTTTTAACGAAGCGTTGGTAGAAATTGAGGCAAACTTCAAACAATACCGTTTATCAGAAGCTTTAATGACCACCTATAAATTGGTTTGGGATGATTTCTGTGCCTGGTATTTAGAAATGGTTAAACCAGCCTACCAACAGCCTATCGATGCTGAAAGTTATAAGGCTACGGTTGGTTTCTTCGAGCACATAATCAAATTATTGCATCCAAACATGCCTTTCTTAACAGAAGAATTATGGCACGATGATTTATTTGCCGAGCGTGGCGAGTTGGATTGCTGTATTGTTGCCGAATACCCGAAAGGTGGCGCCATTGATGAGCAATTATTAAAAGATGCGGAAGTAATTAAAACGGTTGTTGCAGAAATAAGAAACGTTCGTAACCAGAAACAAATTTCGCCAAAAGAAGCGTTGCCTTTAAGTTTGAAAGTAAATTCTGATATCGATTACGAAAAATGGCTTAACATTGTTTTCAAATTAGCCAATGTTTCTGAAGCTGAAATTGTAAACGATAAAATTGCTGGTGCAACGGCTTTCATGGCTGGGAAAGATGAGTTTTTTATTCCACTCACTGAAAATATTGATGTTGATGCAGAACGCATTCGTTTAAATGCTGACTTGGTTTACCTGCAAGGTTTCCTAAAGTCAGTTGATGCGAAATTGAGCAACGAACGTTTTGTACAAAATGCTAAACCCGAAATTATTGCCAACGAACGCAATAAAAAAGCAGATGCTGAAGCAAAAATCAGGATTATTGAGGAAAGCTTAACGATATTGAAATAAAATATATTAGCAAACCTATAGTTTAAGGCAACCCTTTAGAGTTAAATTTCTAAAGGGTTTCTTGTTTTTTAAGCAATCGTTAAGCTAAGCAAATCTATTGCCTCAGCTCTGATGATGAGTTTGCCAAACCGTTTCTAAATTGTTACTAAACCGTTTTACAATCTTTCATCTAAAAGCCTTATTTTGGTATAGAAAAAGAGCTTTGCGCTCCACTAACCAAATTTCAGTCCATTACCTGCATGCCGCACATCAATAAAGGCTTAATTAAATGAGAATGAGAATAAGAGCTGTAATCATCGTATTTATTTTTCTGCCTTTAATTTTAAGTTTTCAATCGGCGAAGAAAACAATCATCCCGCTTGGAATCGTGGCGCCGATAGAAAAAGACAGCCTCATACATGCATCTGGATTCAATTTAATGGGGGAGTCTGTGAGCAAAATGATTTCTCCTTCTCTAACAGAAGAAAAATTTGCAGAAAATTTAGTACGAATCAAAAACCTTCAGACTAAACTCTACATGTGTAATGTAATGTTTCCTGGTGATATGAAAATCGCTGGTCCAAACGTAAATGAAACGACGGTACTCGCTTACGTAGATCGTTTATTTGCCAGAGCCCAGAAAGCAGAAATAAAAATAATTGTGCTCGGAAGTGGAACTGCCCGGCGATTGCCAGATCACTATGATGTGGAAAAAGCAACAGCAGATTTTGTAATCTTGAGCAAAAAAATAGCAGTTATTGCCGCTAAATATCAGGTGAAGATCGCACTCGAAAATCTTCAGCGTAAAGAAACCAATTTTATCAATACAGTGAAATCGGCCGCGGAAATTGTAAGGTCAGTGGATCATCCAAATTTTAAACTCAATGCTGATATTTTCCACATGAGAAGAGAACAAGAGCCGCCTCAACATATCATCGATGCAAAGGATTTGCTTATTCATTGCGAAATTGCCGAAGATGCCGAACGGACACTACCAGGAATTAAAGGTGACGATTTTACACCTTACCTCGAAGCTTTAAAAAACGCGGATTACAAAGGTCCGATATTTGTCGAAGCTGGAAGTAATTATTCAGAGACGCAAATGGCCTTTTGCTTTCAATTTTTAGCCAAACAAATCGAAAACGTTTATAAAAATTAATCACCTCAATCATTCGCTATTAAAACGATATTATGGAAAACTCCAGAAGAAAATTTATTAAACAATCTGCCATATTTGCTGCGGCTACTTATGCAGGTACCATGGGCATGAGTGCTAAAAGTTATGGCAGGATCATTGGCGCCAACGATCGGGTACGTGTGGGCGTTGTCGGATTTTCAGACCGTTTTAAAGATACGTTGCTGCCTTGCTTTTTAAACCACAACAAAGAGTTAAACTTTGATATTGTTGGCCTCTCAGACCTGTGGAATTACCGCAGAGATTTAGGAATTGCCCATCTGAAAGAAAAATTCGGCCATGATATCAAGGCTTGCAGAAATAACGATGAACTTTATGCAACCAAAGATCTGGATGCTGTAATTATCAGCACTGCTGATTTTCAGCATGCGCTGCATACCATCGAAGCAGTTAAGGCCAATTGCGATGCATATGTAGAAAAGCCTTTTGCCGAAACCATGGACGATGCAAAAGCGGCGTTAAAAGCAGTAAAAGCAACAGATAGAATTGTGCAGATTGGCTCTCAGCGTAGAAGTGGTGAAAACTATGTTAACGCGGCGAAATTTATTCAGGATGGGAAATTTGGTCCCATTACGGCTGTAGATTTGGTTTGGAATGTAAACCAACCCGGACGTTGGCGCAGACCAGATTTAGTGGCTAAACTTAAAGAAGAGGATATCGATTGGAAGAGATTCCTCTTAAACCGTCCGAATGAAGCTTTCGATCCAAGAAAATATTTAGAATATAGGCTATTCTGGCCCTATTCTTCAGGAATGCCAGGACAATGGATGTCGCACCAGATTGATACGGTTCACTGGTTTACCAACTTGAAACATCCAAGAAGTGTGGTGGCTAACGGTGGAATATATACCTGGAAGGATGGGCGTAGAAACTGGGATTCAATGGTTGCGGTTTTTGATTATGGTCAGCCAAATGCCGAGGATGGGTTTCAGGTTACCTTCACTTCAAGAATGCAAAATAGTGTGGGAGATGTGGGCGAAGTATACTACTCAAATGGTGGCGAATTAAATCTTATCACCAATAAAGTATCGCCAAAAGGTGGGTTGAAAGAACGTGAAGCGGCCGCAATGGGAATGAAAGCCAATTTGCTGCCAGAATTCGATTTAAGTAAAACCGAAATTAAAGCTGCAACAGGCGCAAATATGGGTGGCGATTCACTCACATCCGGACATATGCGAAACTGGATGGAATGTGTGCGCAGCCGTAAAACACCAAACGCACCTGTAGAAGCAGGTTATTCGCATTCTATCGCAAACATTATGACTAATGCTGCCGTTCGTACCGGAGCGAAATCAACTTTCGATGAAAGCAGACAGGAAGTGATTGCAAATGGAAAAGTTTTTAAATATTAATATTCAGCAGTAAAATCAAAAACATGTTAAATATAAAGAGATACAGTATCCTAGCACTTTCCCTTGTTAGTTTATCAGCAACTGCGCAAAAAGCAAAACCCATTTTCGATGGCAAAACCTTAAACGGTTGGAAAGCCGTTGCCGGGGCTGCACCGTACACTGTGGAGAACGGAATGATCGTCGGTACAATGACCAAGGGAACACCAAATTCATTTTTGATTACTGATAAAGAATACGGCGATTTTATCCTTGAGCTCGACGTGAAATTGGAGGGCGAAACCACCAATTCCGGCATTCAAACCCGAAGTCATATCAAACCAGAGGGTAACAATGGTAAAGGATTAGTTTTCGGCAGACAAGTTGAAATTGACCCTACGGCGAGAGCGTGGACCGGTGGAGTTTATGATGAGGCCAGGCGTTTATGGCTTTACCCGCTGGAATTAAATCCCACGGCCAAATCATTATATAAAAAAAATGAATTTAATCATTACCGCATCGAAAATATTGGCAATGAGCTTAAAACCTGGGTGAATGGAAAACCTGTTTCTTACGTCATCGATACCTTGGATCAGGCTGGATTTATAGGTTTGCAGGTTCACGGAATAGGAAATAATTTGGAGAACAACGGAAAAAAAGTGTACTTCAAAAACATTAACATTCAAACAGATGGCTTAAAATCCAAAGCATTTCCTAAAGGGATTTATGCGGTCAATTTTACGCCAAATACCTTGTCATCATATGAGCAATCTGAAGGGTATAAATTACTTTTTGATGGAAAAGGTAACGCTGGATGGGTAGGTGCACACAAGGATAGCTTCCCCGAAAAAGGATGGAAAATTCAGGATGGCATTATTAGCGTAGAACCATCCGGTGGTGCGGAATCAACCAATGGCGGTGATATTGTAACCAAAGAAGAGTTTTCTGCTTTTGATTTGTCTTTCGAATTTAAACTCACACCAGGTGCCAATAGCGGAGTGAAATATTTTGTAACCTTAAACGAAAAGAGTTCAGGTTCGGCCATTGGTTTAGAATACCAGGTTTTAGATGATCAATTGCATCCTGATGCTAAATTGGGTAGAGATGGTAACCGTACATTAGCCTCATTATATGATTTAATGACCTCAAAAAAAGAAGCCCGTTATCTTCGTCCGATTGGGAGCTGGAACAATGGCCGTTTAATCGTTTATCCAAATAATAAGGTAGAACATTATTTAAATGGCGTTAAAGTATTAGAATATGTTCGTGGTTCAGAAGAATTTAAAAAGCTTGTAGCCATTAGTAAATACAAAGACTGGAAAAACTTTGGCGAGGCGGCGAAAGGGCATATCCTGCTACAGGATCATGGAAATAAAGTAGATTTCAGGACAATTAAAATTAAAGCACTATAAATGCATCGTAGGTCATTTGTTAAACACTCTGCTGTTTTAGGTTCAAGTTTGCTGGTAGGAGATGACGTTTTTGCTGCATTTCAGACTGATCGGGTAATTAATATTGCGATGATAGGTTGTGGCGATCGTGGAAAAGGTGTGTTATCAGTGATCAAATCCATGCCTTCTAAATTTAATATTATTACATATTGCGATGTGCTCGATTTTCGATTAAAAGAAACTGAAAAGTATGTTCCAACTGGCGCAAAACCTGTTAAAGATTACCATAAAGTGTTGGATGATCAAAAAATTGATGCTGTTTTCATCGCGACGCCCTTGAGTGAACATTTTAAAATTGCCAAAGATGCTGTTCTTGCCGGTAAACATGTTTATGTAGAGAAAACCATGACCTATAATATTGCTCAAGCCTTGGAACTAAAAAAACTCGTTAAAAAATATCCAAAGCAAGTTTTTCAGGTCGGTTATCAGTATCGTTATTCTCCATTGTATTTCAAAGTGAAAGACATGATTCAAAGTGGCTATTTAGGTAAGGTTTCGCAAATCGATTGCCGTTGGGATAGGAATTGGAATTGGCGTCGTGCAGTCGCAGATCCTGCTTTAGAGAGACAAATAAACTGGCGCATGTACAAGGAATATTCCGGCGGTCTGGCTGCCGAATTGCTATCTCACCAGATTGATTTTATCAACTGGGCTTTTGAAACCCAACCCGACGAGATTACGGGGACAGGAGGGATCGATGTTTTTAAAGATGGTAGAGAAACCTATGATAATATTCAGGCTACTTTGCGTTATAATGAAAAGGGAATGATCGGGAACTTTGGGGCAACCTGTGGCAATGCCCGCGACGGCTATCTTTTCAAAATAAAAGGTACCAAAGGTTCGGTATCGTTGCTAACCAGTACTGGCTTATTTTATCCTGAAGAAAGTACAAGGAAAGAATTAGGTATTGTAGATGGAGTAACCGGCGCTACTAAAATTGTTGTCAATCAGGATGGTGGAATTCCGATTTTGGATAAGGCAACGCAGGATGGAACAACTTATGCACTAGATGAATTTTATAAATCGATAATGAATCAGATTCTGCCTGCTTCGAATATCAACACCGGTACCCAGGCTTCTATTTGTGTGGCCATGTGTAATGAAGCTATTTATACAGGAAATAAGCAGCTTTGGAAAAAAGAGTATAATATTTAAGTTATGATCATACTGAGGCACCAGCGATCTGTTTCATCGGAGGCAGATCTTTTCTACCTCAGGATGAAAGGATAGGCTTCAAGGTGGGCCGGAACCTAACTACAAATTCAGATAATCAGGCATGTCAGGCGTAAAAACAAAACTTCCCTTATCGAAATCCATTTTGGCGTACACATGTTGTAAACCATTGGTTAAAACGATCCATTTTGCCTGATGAATGGAATTATATCTTGATGCCTGTTCAAAAACCGATGCTGTGATTTTAACTTTCGGTGCCTTACATTCAATCAACATCAGTTTTTCTCCCGCAGTGTTGTAAACCAGGATATCGCTGCGCTTCTGTAACTGATTTAAAACAAGTCCACCTTCGATTTGAATTAAAGTTTTGGGAAATTTTTTATTGGTTATTAAATCCTGTATAAAATGCTGACGAACCCATTCTTCGGGGGTAAGTACAAGGTGTTTTTTTCTTAACTCATCAAAAATGAAAACCACGTCATCTTTCCGGCTGATTTTAAATGGATAGGGTGGAAGGTTGAGTGGGGTAGGATTAAACATCTTTGGTTGTAATTAAGCAATTACCAATTACCAATCAAATAATTAATCGATTGAACAATTAAGCAACAAGCGCCAAAGTTAATATTGTTTATAAACATTTACTCCATTCATAAAAGCTAAATTGTAATTTTACAGCAATGACAGCTTCCGAAATTATCAAAGACATCAAAGCCCGGAAATTTAAACCGGTGTACTTGTTGCATGGCGAAGAATCCTATTATATCGATCAGGTAACCGATTTCATTGAAGATAAATTGTTAAATGACGCAGAAAAAGGCTTCAATCAGACCGTTTTGTATGGGAAAGATACCGACATGGCAACCGTTTTGGGTGCTGCAAAGCGTTATCCAATGATGTCAGACTATCAGGTGGTTATTGTGAAAGAAGCGCAGGATTTAAAATGGGGAAAAGATGACGGCGGGAGTAAGGAGGCCGAATTTGTATTGAGCTATTTCGAAAAGCCTTTGCCAAGTACCATTCTGGTATTGGCTTTCAAGTATGCCAACTTCGATAAACGTAAAAAGATATATAAGGCCATTAGCAAAAGCGGTTTAATTTTTCAGTCAGACCCGGTACGTGATTATAAGCTGGTGCCCTGGATAGAAGAATTTATCAAGGAAAAAGGTTATAAAATCGATCAGCAGGCTTCAGCTTTGATGGCAGAATATTTGGGAACGGATCTTTCTAAAATCGCCAATGAAATTGAAAAGCTGATGTTAAATGTGCCAAAAGACGTGACGATTAACGCAGATCTGGTTCAAAAAAATATTGGAATTAGTAAGGAATATAATGTTTTTGAGCTGCAAAAGGCCTTAGCCATTCGCGATGTTTTGAAATGCAATAAAATCATCAATTATTTTTCGAGTAATCCAAAAGCCAATCCAACGGTGATGGTATTGGCTAATTTGGGTGGCTATTTTACCAAACTTTTAAAATACCATTATATTCCCAATAAAGCAGATGCTGCCTCTGCACTTGGCGTACCACCATTTTTTATTAAAGATTACGAAGTGGCAGCAAGAAACTACAATACAGGAAAAGTTTTTCAGGTAGTGAGTTTATTAAGAGAGTACGATTTGAAAAGCAAAGGGTTGGATAGCTCAGGAAATGTAACCGACGGCGAACTGCTGAAGGAGTTGGTATTTAAAATTGTACATTGATGCGCTTTAAATATTTCATTAAAAATGATGCATAACCTGAAGCTAAAGTGTAATTAGTGCAGAAATTCCTGCAAGTACAACAATAGCTCCTGCAATGATCACGTATTCGCCCGCACCTTTTCTGTGTGAGGTTTTACTATAAGCAAAGTTGCGATACGTTTTAACGTAGGTAGAATCTTTTAATAAAGAAGTATCTGAAACGTTTTCAACTCTCGGCTTGAAATAATCAGAGGTTCTGCCACTTGTTCCTTTTCTATATATTTTTAGGTCCGATTTACTTAATTTAAAATTTTTAGCGTCCTTCCGGGCAACTTCTTCTTGTCGCAAAAGTTTTTTATGAGATTGTGCAAAAACATGGCTTCCGATAATAGAAAGCAAGAGTATTAAAAGCGTATATTTTATTTTCATGGAAAGGGATTACTGTATCAAATCTAAAAAAAAAATTTGTAGTATAAGTACTAATTGCATGTAGTTAAACTCATTTTTTATGTAAAATGTTTTATATAAAAAAAACCTCTTTTCGCTGTGATAAGTTGGTAATTAAAATATTAATTTATCTCGGAAATTGTAAATTTGAGACTTAAATTAATAAAGCAAATGAATCATTGGTTAGTAAAGTCAGAGCCTTTTAAATACAGTTGGGAAAAATTTAATGAAGATGGACGTACATTTTGGGATGGCGTTCGCAACTATCAGGCCCGAAACAATCTGAAAGAGATGAAAGAGGGCGATTTAGTGCTTTTTTATCATAGTAACGAAGGCAAAAACGTAGTAGGAATTGCGAAGGTGGTAAAGGAATTTTATCAGGATCCGACAACTGATGATCAAAACTGGGTTGTGGTTGATTTATCCCCTGTTGAAACTTTAAAAAAGCCTGTAACTTTAGAGCAGATCAAAGCGGAACCTAGCTTGGCCGACATTTCGCTCATACGTCAGGGGCGTTTATCGGTAATGCCGTTAAAAGCGACAGAATTTGATAAAATACTCGAAATGGGAAGCTAGTTCCCTTAAATTTTCATAAAAAATGCAAACCACAAGCAATTTCATAAGTGTGAAATTGCTTGTGGTTTTTTATGCCGTAGTTTCTTCCACTTTCCGCTTACTAAAGGCAATGCCTAAGGTCATTACCAGGCTTGATCCCAGTACTACCAGAAACAAAAAAGAGGTGCCTACCTGAGGTATTTTTAAGGAAGCTGGCAAGTTAAAGTACAACAGTATGCTAATCAATCCCCTCGGAGCAATATACAGGATGGGTGCAATTGAATCTTTCTTGAAAATTTTGAGAAAAAATATTCTGATCACATAAATTGAAGCTAAAATGAATAAACCATTTCCTATGATAGGTAGATCATTTAACTCCTGAACATTCATGGTAAAACCGAAAATAACAAAGAAGAATGTGCGTAAAATAAACGCACTCTCGGCAGATAACTGGTAGAGTTGAGATAAATCAGCAGATAAATTTTTGTATAAAAATATACTTCTAAACCATAAATTCTGTATGGCATCAGCATTATTTAAAAACAAACCTGTGCTCAATATTAAAACAAGCGACGATAAGTGATAGGATTGTCCGATCGCATAAACTAATATTAAGATCGAGATGATCAGGAAGAATTTAATATGATGCACCAATCTACCCATAATATAGAGTAACACTACACAGGCTATTGCTGACAATAAAATAATTAAAAAGGTGCTTAATCCAAGACCAATAAAGGCCGAAGTTGTAATGGAATGATTGGTTATGGCAAAGTTAAAAATAATGATCCCCAGGATGTCGGAAAAGGAAGATTCATAAACGACAAACTCCTTGTCTTTTCCACTCAATGCCGCTGCAGATGGAATAGCGATGGCCGAACTAATTACGCTAAAAGGGATCGCATTGGCAATGCAGGTATATAAATCTTTGTGAGAAATCTGATAGATAATAACCGTTATTAATGTTGCTGTGCCCAACAGAATCGTAAGTGCTGAGAAAAATGCACTCTTAATAATTTTATTTTTATTCTGGTCATATTTTAGTTCCAGCGATCCTTCAAATACAATCAGAATCAATCCTACGGTGCCAAGTGTAGGTAAAATAGACAAAAAATTGAAAGTGTGGATATTCAGGTATTCTACCAAAAACCTAAGGCCAATACCTAGCAATAGCAATAGTAAAACAGATGGTATTTTAGTTTTACTCGCCACTAAATCAAACAGATAAGAGAAAATTACTAATCCGCTTAAAATAATCAGAATGGTGTATGTAGTCATAATTTCGAGCGAATGATGAATTGCTAAAATAAAATAAACCTTTTAAGCACCAAGAAGTTTTTTGTAAAAATTATGCTTTAAAGAAGAGCGCTTTCAATTCACTGGCATCATCTGGGTGCATCTTGCCGCCCAAAACCAGTCGCAATTGCCTGCGTCTTAAAGCACCGTCAAACAGATCGATTTCTTCAGGTGTTTCAGGTATTAATTCAGGAACAGGTATCGTTCTGGCGCTTTGATCAAATGCAACAAAAGTGTAGTAAGCCTCATTACTTTTCTGGCGGGCACCACTCGGAATATTTTCAGCCCAAACATCTAAACGAACTTCGACTGATGTATTGAAAGCCCTGGTTACTTTAGCCTCAATGGTAATGACATCGCCAAGTTTTATGGGATGTTTAAAAGAAACATTATCTACTGAAGCGGTAACTACAATGCGGTTACAATGTTTTTGAGCTGAAATGGCTGCGGCGATATCCATCCAGTGGAGTAACCGGCCACCCATCAGATTATTCAGCGTATTGGTATCGTTAGGCAATACCAATTCATTCATAATGGTAAAACTCTCTTTGGCAAATTTCTTTTTCAGACTCATATTCGAGCGCAAAAGTAAGTAAAATGTAACTTAAAGTTCCAATCTATTAGTGAATGGGAGTGGCTTTCCTGTTGAAATGAAGTTTACTTCTAATCCCTAAACAAAAAAGCTGGACTTAAAATAACCAAAATTATTTAAGCCCAGCTTTCTATATTATACCTCAAGTGCTATTAATCTACTGTTCAAATGAACGTGACTAATGAACTAACCAAGCAGCTTAATTGTTCATCATTTTAATAAAAGCACCTAATTTAGCTTTCATGGCTCTTCTATCTACAATAAAATCAAGGAAGCCGTGTTCTAATACGAATTCAGAAGTTTGGAAACCTTTCGGTAAATCTTTTTTAATGGTTTCTTTAATAACCCTTGGTCCTGCAAAACCAATTAATGCGCCTGGTTCTGCAATGTTGATATCACCAAGCATAGCATAAGAAGCAGTAACACCACCAGTTGTAGGATCTGTTAATAAAGAAATATAAGGAATTTTAGCCTGACTCAATAATGCAAGTTTCGCCGATGTTTTAGCCATTTGCATTAATGAGAATGCAGCTTCCATCATTCGGGCACCACCTGATTTTGAAATCATCAGGAATGGAATTTTATGTTTAATGCTATAATCGATTGAGCGGGCAATTTTTTCTCCTACTACCGAACCCATTGAGCCCCCGATAAATGCAAAATCCATACAGGCGATTACAATATCCTGCCCCTCAATTTTACCTACACCCGATCTGATTGCATCCTTTAAGCCAGTTTTGGCCTGGCTTTCAATAATTCTATCAGTGTAAGGTTTATTATCGTTGAAATTTAATGGATCGCCTGACGTAAGGTTAGCGAAAAGTTCCTTAAACTCGTTGTTGTCAAATAAAACTTCAAAATATTCTTTAGAACCTACTCTCAGGTGATAGTTGCAGTAATGGCAAACATATTTGTTCTCCTGAAGTTCTGCCTGATGAAGCGGTTTTTTACAATTTGGACACTTATTCCACACACCATCGGGTGCTTCTTTCTTCTCTTCGGTGGTGGTAATGATACCTTTATTTTCTCTCTTAAACCAAGCCATATAATTTTTTAAAGAATTGGATTGCAAAGAAACGAAAAATATAATTAAGATAAAGAATTACCAATGATCAAATACAAAGAATGACCAGTTATCAAATCTCAATGATCAAACTATTATAAGTAATACTCAAATTTCAGTTAGCAGATGGGCTTGGTGCTTTGTACGGTTTGAAATTGATTGTTGAGATTTGTTTATTTCCAGAAGTGTGTGTTTTTTACACTAAGGATAATGTGCTATTTACACTAAATAGCCCTTATTTGGTTGTAAGGCAAATAATTCTGTTGTTACAAAAGCTTGTAATGTTAATTTTTTTTTTAACTTCGGACTTAATAAAATTAACAAGAGATGAGTTTAAAAGGCTACAAAGGCGTAATTTACGGAGATGCCGTTCAAGAATTGTTTGAGCAGGCTAAAAAACATCAGTTTGCTTTACCAGCAGTAAACGTAACCGGTACAAATACGGTTAACGCGGTATTGGAAACTGCTAAGGCAGTAAATTCGCCTGTTATGATTCAATTATCAAATGGTGGTGCGCAATTTTACGCAGGTAAATCTTTAGATAATGAGAAATTACAGGCATGTATTTTAGGTGCTGTATCGGCAGCTAAACATGTACATTTATTGGCAGAACATTATGGTGTTGCCGTGGTTTTACATACTGACCACGCCGCTAAAAAATTGTTGCCTTGGATTGATGGCCTTTTAGATCATGGTGAAAAATTCTTCGCTGAAACAGGAAAACCGTTATTTTCTTCACACATGCTTGATTTATCGGAAGAGCCAATCGAAGAAAACATGGAAATTTCTGCAAAGTATTTCGAGCGCATGGCGAAGATGAACATGACTATCGAAATTGAACTTGGTGTTACTGGTGGTGAGGAAGATGGTGTTGATAACAGCGATGTAGACAGTTCAAAATTATATACGCAACCAAGTGAAGTTGCTTATGCTTACGAAGAATTGAGCAAAGTTTCTCCACGTTTTACAGTTGCTGCGGCATTTGGTAATGTACACGGTGTTTACAAACCAGGTAATGTGAAATTACAGCCAGTTATTTTGAAAAATTCTCAGGATTTTATCAAAGAAAAATTCAGCTTAACTGCTGAGAAGCCTATCAATTTCGTTTTCCACGGTGGTTCAGGTTCTTCTCAGGAAGAAATCAGAGAAGCAATTTCTTACGGTGCGATCAAAATGAACATCGATACCGATATGCAGTGGGCATTTTGGGAAGGAATTTTAGAATATTATAAAAAGAATGAGGCTTATCTTCAAGGTCAAATTGGTAACCCTGATGGTGATGATAAACCAAATAAAAAATATTATGATCCACGTGTTTGGTTGCGTAAAGCTGAAGAAGCATTTGTTAAGCGTTTAACACTTGCATTTGAAGATTTAAACTGCATCAACGCAAACGATAAATTATAAGGTTAAATTGTTAGGAGTTTGTAATGTTGCAACTCGCTAAATTTTAAACTTTTTAATTGAAAAACAAAAGCGCCATTGGTAAAAAACCGATGGCGCTTTTGTTTGTTTATCATTATATTTAATCAAATATTGTGATGACAAAATCGAAAAACCATATCAAGAAAAATAATTTTTTTTGAGAAATTCGCCAATGCTGCAACAAAGTTTACAGGCAGTTCAGTTGCGTTTATTGCGGCTACAGCTATTGTAGTGATCTGGGCGGTAACGGGTCCGGTTTTTCATTATTCAGAAACCTGGCAACTGGTCATTAATACAGGTACAACGATTATTACCTTTTTGATAGTGTTTTTAATCCAGAAAGCACAAAATAAAGACGGAAAGGCAATTCAGTTAAAATTAAATGAACTTATAGCGGCTCAACAAGGAGCGAGTAATCGAATGGTTGACATAGAGGATCTGAGCGAAAGTGAATTGGATCAATTGCATAAATTTTATGTTACGATTGCTACACTTGCCAAAAAAGAGGCCGATATTCATTGCTCACACTCCATAGACGTGGCGAAAGAATTAAACGAATCAAAATTAAAAACGAATAAACATTTTAAAAAGTAAAAGTAATGAGTTTACAGGTTCAAAAAGTTATCCATCCCGAAGATTTAGACAAAGTATTTGCTATACGTAAAATTGTATTTGTAGATGAGCAGAACTGCCCACCTGAACTGGAGTGGGAAAACGAAGATGTTTCTACTCATTTCCTGGCTACTCAAAACGGACAACCTTGTGGTGCTTGCCGCTGGCGTAAAACGGATAAAGGTTACAAGCTGGAACGTTTTGCGGTATTGAAAGACTTTAGAGGGCAGGGTGTTGGCAGAGCATTAATTGCCGAAGCACTTTCTGATTTACCTGAAGATGCTCATTATATTTACCTGAATGCTCAGCTTGATGCAGTGAGTTTATATGCTAAGTTTGGTTTTGTTTCAGAAGGAGATCAATTCGAAGAAGCAGGAATTCAACATTTTAAGATGGTAAAGAAAGTTTAAAATTTTTCAACATTGCGAGCAACAAAGAAATCTTAAAGCTTTCAACTATAAGAGATAAGATTTAATGGAAAGAGGAGGGTGCGTTTATATCATGACAAATTCCTTTAATAACATTTTATATGTTGGAGTAACTTCGGATTTGCAGATTAGAGTTTCGCAACACAAAAATAAGGTGTTTGAAAAAAGTTTTATCTCAAAGTATAAATGTTTTAAGTTAGCCTATTTTATGTTTTTTCCTAGAATTGAAGATGCTATTGTTGAAGAAAAACGAATAAAAGGTGGAAGTCGTCAGCAAAAAATTGATTTGATTATTGAGTTAAATCCGAGTTGGAAGGATTTATATAGCGATCTGGATTAAACGCCACGTCATTGCGAGGAACGAAGCAATCTTAAGGCGTTCGCTACACTGAGAATGTTAAAAATTATAAATACCCACCCATTGTTGTAGGATTGCTTCGTGCCTCGCAATGACGATAATCGGAAAGTGCAATTGTTATTTAAATAGTGCTTTTAGTCTCAATCTCGTCATTGCGAGGTACGAAGTAATCTTAATGCATTCGCTATAAACTAAGACATTTTAAAGTAAATAGTTATGTAAACCTTCGCACCCAGAGTAGTAGGACTGCTTCGTGCTTCGCAATGACGACTTAAGTAAAAAATTATAATTTACCCAAAAATCTTTCCTGATAAACGCATCGCCTCATTCCAGTTATCCATATTGAGATTCAGTTCTTCATCTTTTGAATTTAAATAACTGATGACTTCTTCTGTTGCGATGTTTCCTGTTAAATCATCAGCAGCCATTGGGCAACCCCCAAATCCTTTCAAAGCTGAATCAATTCGCTTTACACCAGAATCGTATGCGGCTTCAATTTTTTCAAATCTTTCGGTAGGAGTGGAGTGTAAATGAACGCCAATTTCCGTGTGATTAAATTTTGATATCAATGGAGGCAAAATTGCTTTTATTTTCGCTGGCGTAGATATGCCAACAGTATCTGCCAAAGAAAGAATCTCAACGCCTTTGCTTACCAATATAGCTGCCCATTTTTCTACAATTTCATAATTCCATTCATCTCCGTACGGGTTACCAAAACCCATTGATAAATACACTACAGCCTTTTTGTTATTTTTGGCACAAAGGTCGAGCATTTTTTCAACAGTAATAAGTGATTGCTCAATACTTGAATTGGTATTTCGCTGTTGAAACGTTTCTGAGATCGAAAAGGGAAATCCCAGGTAACTAATCTCTTTATGGTAAACAGCTTGTTCTACACCTCTTAAATTGGCTACAATAGCCAGTAACTTTGTCGAAGTCTTGCTTAGATCTAAACTGGCCAAAACTTTTTCAGTATCTGCCATTTGTGGAATGGCTTTCGGGGATACAAAACTCCCGAAATCCAGCGTATCGAAACCAACCTGAAGCAATAAATTCAAATATTCTGATTTAAGTTCGGTAGGGACAAAATCATGTAACCCCTGCATGGCATCGCGAGGGCACTCTACTAATTTGAATTTATCTTGGCTCATATGATCTGGTTTAACCGCAAAGTGCGCAATGTTTTTTGCAAAGAAAAGACGTTAGGAGGAACATTTATGTAGATTACAATTTAGTCTGTAGTCGATTGACCATAATTCATAAGCTAATGAAGTTCTTTTACTTCCTCCCTGTAATCAACACTTCTATCTTTAGCAAAGGTTCTGATAATTAATCTTGTTCCTCTATCGTAACTAAAATAACTCCATAACCAGTTCACGAACACAATGATTTTATTTCTGAAGCCTACTAAGGTCATTAAATGCACAAACATCCAGGTAAACCAGGCAAAAACTCCCTGGAAGCGGATTTTGCCGAGATCTACAACGGCCTTGTTTCTACCTACTGTAGCCATCGAGCCTTTATCGAAATATTTGAATTTTTCAAGTGGCTTACTTTCTACAATATTTACTAAGTTTTTTGCCAGGTGATGTCCCTGTTGAATTGCCGCTGGAGCTACCCCGGGATGGCCATTTGGCGTTTCTTCATCAATAATGGCTGCGACATCGCCAATGGCGTAAATGTTCTGATAACCCACTATTAAATTCTGGGTGTCCGTTTTTAATCTTCCTCCTCTAACAACCTCTGCCTTGTCTAAACCTGGAATCACCTGACCTTTTACACCTGCACTCCAGATTACCGTTGAGCTTAAAATTGGAGGCTTATCCTGAAGTATGAGCGTGTGCCCATCGTAACCTAATACGCGGGTTTCGTTCATTACTTTTACCCCCATCATAAGCAAAAATTCTTTTGCCTTTTCCTGTGCCTGCTGCGACATTTGTCCTAAGAGTTCCGGAGAGTTTTCTACCAAGTAGATATTTACCTTACTTAAATCCATCTCTGGATAGTCATTTGGAATAACATGTTTTTTCAATTCTGAAATTGCTCCTGCAGTTTCTACACCAGTAGGACCACCACCAACCACAACAAAATTTAATAACGCACTCTTTCTTTCAGGGTTAACCTCAATGAGTGATTTTTCGAAATTCTGCAATATCAAACTTCTTAAATCTAAAGCCTCCGGAATTGATTTCATTGGCATAGAATTATCTTCGATTTCTTTGTTCCCGAAAAAGTTGCTCGTAGAACCTGTGGCCATAACCAGGTAATTATATTTAACGTTTCCGATATCGGTTTGTAAGCAGTTTTCAGCGGCATTTATTCCTGTAACCTTCGTAACCCTAAAAATGAAGTTTTTTTGTCCTTTGAATATTTTTCGAAGTGGGAAAGCTATTGATTCTGCTTCCAAACCTCCAGTGGCTACCTGATAAAGTAATGGTTGAAAAGTGTGGTAATTATGTTTATCCAACATCACTACCTGAAAGGGTTTGTTCTTTAATCTTTTTGCTAACTCAATTCCACCAAATCCACCACCAACAATTACTACTCTTGGGTATTCACTTTTTGGAAGTTGTAAATCCATTTTATCTGCTTTTTTGTTTGCAAACCTAACAAAAAGATAGCCAAAAGGTTTAAGAATCCAATTTTCAATGGTTATTGAAATAAGATAGCTTTATCATGACGCGGAAGGTTTTCTTCGGTGTGAGCAATACATTGAGTGAGATAAACCTGATGGAAACGAGCATGAAGCGTAGCGGAATAAAGTGTACAGCAGGGCTGCTGTATCCTATGAAATACCGAACCTGATTTCAACAAAAAATGAAGAATAAGTTACCCCTGTCTTTTAAACAAAAAACGCCCCGATTTTATCGGGGCGTTCCATGTATTAAGACTTTGACGCTTACTTTTTCTTTTCTTCTGAACTACCCAAATCGATTACGATAGGAGTAGAGATGCATAATGATGAGTACGTACCAATAATACGACCAATCAATAGTGCGAAGATAAATCCGCGGATACTGTCTCCTCCGAAGATGAAGATTACCAATAACACGAAGAATACCGTTAATGAAGTTAAAATGGTACGACTTAACGTACTGTTTAATGCGAAGTTGATTAATTGGTTGCGTTCTTCGCCATGTAAATCTTCTTTACCAGCTTCTTTCAAACGCTCACGGATACGGTCAAATACAACAACGGTTTCTGTCATGGTGTAACCCATTACCGTTAAAATCGCTGCGATGAAATCCTGACCAATTTCTAATGAGAATGGCATAAGACCATCTAAAATAGTATAGAATGATAATACCATTAAAACGTCATGCGCAAGTGCCAATACAGCACCTAAACCATATTGCCATTTTTTAAATCGTACAACGATGTAGATAAACATGAATATACATGAAATCAATACCGCGTAGAATGCACCATTAACAATATCGCTGGCAATAATTGGGGTCACTTTTTGCGAGCTCTCAATTTTATAGTTATCGCCAGTTAAACCTTTTTTCAAAGCATCTTCTACCAGTTTATCTGTTTTGATGTCCTGATCTTCGATATGGAAAGTTGTAGTGATTTTAACATTGCTTGCTTCTCCTGCAGTTTTAACCTCAGGTGTTTCACCGCCAAAAACCGGAGTTAATTTTGTTTTTACATCCTCAGTGTTAACCGCTTTGTCGAAATGAACCAGGTAAGTTCTACCTCCTTTAAAGTCAACACCAAGATTTAAACCGCCATTTTTAAAGTACATTCCAATACCTGCAAGGATAATCACAGTAGAAATGATGTAATAAATTTTACGACGACCAACAAAGTTAAACGCTAAATTTTTGAAGGCGTTACGTGTAAAGTTGTTATCGAAACTGATTTCCATTTTACGATCTAACATCGCTTCGAAAACCACTCTCGAAATTAATACAGCTGCAAATAATGAAGAAAGGATACCAATACACAAAGTAGTGGCGAAACCTTGAACTGGTCCGCTACCGAAAGCATAGAGGATAGCACCTAAAATGAATACTGTAATGTTAGCATCCAAAATAGATGGCATTGCATGTTTGAAACCTTCTTTAATTGCAGTAGGAATGTTTTTACCTAAAGCAAGTTCCTCACGCACACGTTCAAAAATCAGGATGTTCGCATCAACTGATAAACCAATGGTTAGTACGATACCAGCAATACCAGGTAAAGTTAAAACCGCACCTAATGATACCAAAATACCAATGATGAAGAATAAGTTAACCAACAATGCGAAGTTAGCCACCCAACCTGCACGGTGATAATACAACGCCATGAAGATTAAGATCACGATAAATGCAATCACAAATGAAATTAAACCATCATGAATAGCTTTTGCACCTAAAGTTGGTCCAACTACGTAGCTACCAGCAATACGAGCTGGAGCAGGCAATTTACCCGCTTTTAAAATGTTTGATAAATCTTTAGTATCGGCTTGTGTAAAGTTACCAGTGATTGATGAAACACCACCACCAATTTCATTCTGAACCGTAGGAGCAGAATAAACCATGTTATCTAACACAATCGCAATAGATTTTTTATTGTTCGGATCAGCAGCAGCTTCAGCAGTAATTTTTTTCCATTTCGCAGCACCTTCGCTGGTCATGTACATGGTTACTTCTGGTTTGCCTTTTTGATCGAAATCAGCACGTGAATCGCTAATTGCATCACCACCTAAATCTGGTTTGCCATCAGCGCTTGTTACTTTAATTGCATACAATTCGAAAACTTTAGAACCTTCTCTAGGTTTAACGCTCCACATAAATTTCATCGTAGATGGAATCGCAGCCGCAACTTCAGGAAGTTTTAAGTATGAATTAACTTTAGCAGTATCTTTTTGTAACGACATACCAACAACCGCACCTGGCATTAATTGTTGTTGTCCGTTTTCCCCCTGGTAGATTGGAAGACTTAAAACCGCATATAATGGATTAGATTTTGCCAATTCAGCTCTTACCGCTGTAGAATCTTTTTTAGCTAAGCCAGCAAGTTTGCCTTTATCAGTAGAATCTTTAGCTGCATTTTCTAAGCCAGCTAATTTACTTCCAGCTTTTGCAGCAGTATCAGTAGTTGTAGCAGGTGCCTCAGTTTTTAAGGTTGATGCTAAAGTTTTATTGATGTTTTCTAACAGAGGTGCAACTTCCTGAACCTGGTAAACTTGCCAGAATTGTAATTCGGCAGAACCTTGTAAAAGTTTCGCAATACGCTCTTTGTCTTGTACACCCGGCATCTCGATTAAGATGCGGTTACTGCCTTCTTGCTTTTGCATGTTCGGACTCACAACGCCGAAACCATCGATACGAGAACGTAAAACAGTAAATGAACGATCGATAGCGCTTGTTGCTTCTTTCTCTAAGAAAGATTCAACTTCGCCATTGCTTGCGCTCGGTTTTAATTGCGATGCATTATCTTGGTTTGAAAAATAATCAGCAAGTTTTACACCTGGACTTAATTTTTCAAATTCATCAACAAAAATTTTGATGTAATCTTTACCACCAGCGTTTAACTGGATTTGTGCATTTTGAACTGCTTTGTTAAAGTTTGCATCAGTAGGATTGCCCGCTAATGATTTAACCAATTCAGCTAACGATATCTCCATCGTTACGTTCATACCGCCTTTTAAGTCTAAACCTAAATTGATCTCTTTCGATTTAACCTCACCATAAGTAAATCCAACAATTGGATATACTTTTTCGGTACTCATCGAATCTAAATAAGCCTTTTCTTTGGCTGCATCACCTTTCGCATAGTTTTTTGCGTCTTTTTCCACCTTGGATGCTACCAAAGTAAAAGAAAGTGCATACGCACAAACGATAGCCAATACTATCGCTATAAACTTAATAAAACCTTTTCCTTGCATTGTTTGTTTAAAATAATTTGTCTTTCGCTGTTTTTTAACAAGTCGGCAAATCTAATTAAATTTTTAAATTATAGAACCCCTTAATTGATAATTTATTAAGATTAATTTTCGGCAGAGAATTATCACTACAGATTCGTTACATTGAACATGTTTTACAGATAAATTATGCGTCGATTTATTTGGAAGGCAATTGCAGAAGCTTTTGGCTTTGGTTCGGTCCCGCTATCGTTCCAATCTTTTTTGTTATTGTCAGTACAAGCCTGTCAAATACCTTAACAAAAAAGTATTTCCACTTTATCGGGTTTAGTTGGCAGCTATAGAATTAATATTGTTGGCTACTAGCCCAATGCGCTCGTCATTACTCGTGCCTCGAAATGACTGCCTTTTTCTGATTACTTTCGTTTTAGCACCTCAAAAGTGTAATCGTACTTATTCTTTTCATCGGCTTTGTGAGGTTCAGCACTCACAACCTCCCATTCGCTGCGATCAATCTCAGGGAAGAAAGTATCCGCATCGAAAGTTTGATGAATAGTAGTTAAATAAAGTGTTTCTGTTTTTGGTAAAGCCTGGCGATAAATCTCCGCTCCACCCACGATGAAAACTGGTTTTTCTTCAGTCTTGGTAATTTCTAAAGCCTCATCCAAGCTATTTACTACCTCAACACCTTCAATTTTTAAAGATGAATTTCTGGTAATCACAATGTTTCTGCGGTTTGGCAAAGGTCTGCCAACAGAATCAAATGTTTTTCGACCCATAATAATGGTATGACCTGAAGTAGTTTGTTTAAAAAACTTTAAATCAGCAGGCATGTGCCATAAAAGTTGATTGTTTTTGCCAATGGCAAAGTTTTCACCAACGGCTACGGCAATAGATAGCGAAGGGGTTTTGGGTTTATTAGTCATTGTTTCATTAGTATAAGTAGGGATGAAGCTTTCTTTAGATTGCAAATATACTAGCGGAATGAGATTGCGTCGTCGTTCCTCCTCGCAATGACGATAATAGAGCGTCATTGCGAACTGAAGCAGGGTGGCATGCGATTCGGAGCAAGGCAATTTGATTTCTAACCCCGTAATTTCCATTTTGCTTTTAGCTCCCCTTTAGGGAGTTGGGGGGTTAAACCGCTACCACTCCTTTAATATGTGGATGGGCCTCGTAATTCTCCAGAGTGAAATCCTCAAATTTAAAATCAAAAATGCTTTTTACTTCCGGATTGATTTTCATAGTTGGCAGTGGTTTTGGCTCGCGGCTTAATTGTAAGTGGGCTTGCTCAATATGATTGTTATATAAATGGGCATCGCCTAAAGTATGAATAAAATCACCAGCTTCTAAACCACAAACCTGTGCAACCATCATCGTTAATAACGCATAAGATGCAATGTTAAACGGAACACCTAAGAAAATATCGGCACTGCGTTGGTATAATTGGCAGCTCAATTTCCCATCAGCAACGTAAAACTGAAAGAACGCATGGCATGGCGGTAAAGCCATATTTTCTATTTCAGCAACATTCCAGGCAGAAACGATTATTCTACGCGAATCTGGATTGTTTTTAATGGTATTGATAATATTGGTAATCTGGTCGATATGTTGACCATCTGGTGTAGGCCAGCTTCTCCACTGTGAGCCATAAACTGGTCCAAGGTTTCCATCCTCATCTGCCCACTCATCCCAAATTCTTACACCATTATCTTTTAAATATTTAATATTAGTGTCGCCAGTTAGAAACCAGATTAATTCATGTATGATAGATTTTAAATGCAGTTTTTTAGTGGTAACCATTGGAAAGCCCTCTTGCAAATTAAAACGCATTTGATAGCCGAAAACGCTAATGGTTCCGGTTCCTGTACGGTCGTGTTTTTGAGCGCCGTTATCCAGCACATGTTGCATTAAATCTAAATATTGTTTCATATAATCCTAATCCCGAATAATCGTGACTTCCAAAATCTAAGTAAATAATTAAATACAAATATCTAAAATTTATGATTTGTTGATGCGGCTTTTTATGCACACTTGCCATTTACTAACATTGAAATGATTTTAGGCTTAACGGTTTTTTGAAACCTAAATAGTTGTACCAATTTGCATCATAGCCCTGGGTGCAGCGATTACCCTGCAGCGAGGAAGAATGACGAAGCGAAGCGTAAAAGCGAAACACAGGATGAAACTTAAATAAGTTTGAAGGTTTTGCGCTTCAAATTTGGGTTGAGAAATGATGCAGAAACATCAAACACTTAAAACACTTTTGTATGTTTGTGTGCGTATCGATTTTAGCTTTGACGGAAATCGTAAATCGTAAATCAAAAATCGTATATCAGCATGTTATCCTTTCCAAACGCAAAAATAAACCTGGGCTTAAATATTACAGAGAAACGCAGCGATGGGTATCATAACCTTGAAACTGTTTTCTATCCAATTAATATTAAAGATTCGGTTGAAATTATTGATACTGATGAAACATCCTGCAAAATCCACGGTATTGATATTCCGGGAGATGCAAACGATAATTTATGTATAAAAGCTTACAACCTAGTAAAACAAGATTACGATATCCCAGCACAACAAATTAATCTGTTAAAAAATATTCCGGTAGGGGCAGGTTTAGGTGGAGGCTCGGCAGATTGCGCTTTTCTGATTAAACTTCTGAACGATAAATTCAATTTAGGTTTATCAACCACACAAATGGAAAATTATGCCCGTAAGCTTGGAGCAGACTGTGCTTTCTTCATTGAAAACAAACCTGTTTATGCTTTTAATAAAGGTGATGAATTCGAAAAATGTGAGGTTGATTTGTCAGGCTGGTTTAAAGTTTTAGTAAAACCGCCTGTACATGTGAGCACGGCTGATGCTTACGCATTGGTAAAACCTCAAAAGCCTTTGCAATCCTTAAAAGAAATCATACATTTGTCGCCAACAACATGGAAAAATAAGGTTATCAACGATTTCGAGCAATCGGTTTTCGCAAAGTATCCCCAAATTCATCAAATAAAAACCAGTTTATACGATGCAGGCGCAACATTCGCTTTAATGAGTGGTAGCGGTTCATCGGTTTTTGCAATTTTTAACGAACCTGTTAAACTGCCCAAACTGGAAAAAGACAATTTAGTTTATTATAATATTTAAAAAGAGCTGAAAGGTTAAAGCTGAAAGACTAACGTAAATATGTCTTAATGTTTGATACTAAATACTCGATACTAACAACATGAATATAAATCTCATCCGCAAAGGCGGAAAATTTAATTTCGAGGCAGAAAACGAGAGCGGTTTTACGGTTGAGTTAGATGCAAAAGCTGCTATCGGTGGCGAAGGTAAGGGTTTCAGACCCATGGAAATGCTTTTGGTTGGCCTTGGTGGTTGCAGTGGAATTGATATGGTAAACGTGTTAACGAAACAAAAAGAACCGCTTGACGATATTAAAATTTCGATTAATGCGACCAGAAAAGACGAAGAAATGCCTCCAATTTTCGACGTAATTGATATTCACTTTGATTTATCTGGCGATTTGAATCCATCAAAAGTAGAACGTGCTTTAGCCATGACCTTTGATAAATACTGCTCGGTATCGAATATTTTAGGCCGCTCAGCAAAAATTAACTTTACATATAAAATAAATAGTAGTAATTAGCAAGTATCGAGTAGCAAGACTAGTTCTTAGCACTCGGCACCAAATCTTGATATTTCATACTAAAATCTTGATACTAAAAAATGAAATCCGAAAATTTTGAAACCATAGCGATACGCACCCAGGTAGAACGTAGTCTGCATAAAGAACACTCAGCACCTATTTATTTAACATCAAGCTACAAATTTGATGATGCGGAAGAGATGCGGGCACTTTTTGCCAATGAGAAAGAAGGGAATGTATACAGCCGATACGCAAATCCAAACACCTCTGAGTTTATTGAAAAAATGTGTTTACTGGAAGGTGCAGAAGATGGTTTTGCTACTGCGACTGGAATGGCTGCTATTTTCACAACTTTTGGTGCATTTTTAAAAAACGGCGACCATATCATTTCAAGTCGTTCGGTTTTTGGTTCTACACACCAATTATTAACAAATGTTTTTTCTAAATGGGGCGTAACTTTCGATTATGCTGATTTGGATAAACCTGAAGATTGGGAAGGTTTGATTAAGCCAAATACCAAAATGATTTTTGTGGAGACGCCATCAAATCCTGGTATTGACATTATTGACTTAGCATTTCTGGGTGATTTAGCCCAAAAACATCATCAGCTTTTGGTAGTTGATAACTGTTTCGCTACACCATATCTACAGCAGCCGATTGCTTTGGGTGCTCATATTTCCATTCACTCTGCAACAAAATACATCGATGGGCAAGGTCGTGTTTTGGGTGGGGTAATTTTGGGTTCAAAAGATTTGATTACAGAAGTCATGAACTTTGCCCGCCACAGTGGACCATCTTTATCACCGTTTAACGCCTGGATTTTATCTAAAAGTTTAGAAACTTTAGCCGTTCGCATGGACCGCCATTGCGAAAATGCTTTAAAGGTTGCCGAATATTTAGAAAAACACCCAAAAATTAAACTTGTAAAATATCCATTCTTGCCCTCTCACCCACAATATGAAATTGCCAAAAAGCAAATGAAACAAGGTGGCGGCATTGTTACCATCGTTATTGAAGGTGGCGTTGAGGGAGCCCGCAAGTTTATGGATGGGCTAAAAATGTTCTCTATCTCGGCAAACCTTGCCGATACACGTTCAATAGCTACACATCCGGCAACAAGTACGCACAGCAAATTATCCGAAGCCGAACGCAATATCGTTGGCATTGAGCAGGGTTCTATTCGTTTGTCTATCGGTTTAGAGCATATTAATGATATATTAGCTGATATCGACCAGGCGCTTTCGTAATTAAGTTTTTAACTTTACGAATTACAATTTTTAGAAAATCAATTTCAGCGGGGCGTCGGTTACGATAGCCCCGCTTTTTGTTTCAAGCTTTTTATTAATTCCTGTCATGCGGAGAAACGAAGCATCTGTTTCATCGGTTACAGATATTCTTTCCTCAATATGCCAGCATATTTTAAGTCATTAATAAAAAGCTTTCCACTACAATCGGGTTTATTTAACTTATTTTGCTGCTGAAAACTTACATTCGAAAATGAACGACATCGACTTCATCCTTTCCGAACTAAGAGCCATTAGTGAACCTGAATATTTGGAGAAGATGGCGCATTTCGGGATTGATATTACAAAAGCTTTCGGCATTCGGGTGCCAAATATTCGAAATCTGGCTAAAACTATCGGCAAGAATCAAGACTTATCCCTGAAACTTTGGGAAACTGGTTTCCATGAAGCCCGACTTTTAGCATGCTTCATTGGCGATTATAAACTTGTCACAGAGTCGCAAATAGATTTGTGGACAAAAGATTTTAACTCCTGGGACATCTGTGACCAGGCTTGTGCCAATCTTTTTGTTAAAACGCCTTATTTTAAATCGAAGATTGTAGAGTTTGCAAACGCTGAAGCAGAATTTGTAAAAAGAACCGCTTTTGTACTGATGGCTTGTGCTGCAGTCCATCTTAAAAAAGAGCCTGATGAAACCTTTCACCAATTTTTACCAATCATTGAGCGGGAAGCTTATGATCATAGAAATTTTGTTAAAAAGGCAATTAACTGGGCCTTAAGGCAAATTGGGAAAAGAAATGCTGTACTTCATCCACATGCAGTCAAAACTGCAGAAAATATTCTCGCCCAGCAGAACAAAAAAGCAAATTGGGTGGCCTTAGATGCATTAAGAGAACTCAACGGGAATGCAGTTTTATCGAAGCTCAGTCGTTAAGTACTCCGCTTTTTGCTTCAGACTGAAAACTTTCTTACCCTACATCAATGCGCAGGTTTAAAACCTGAAGTAAATTTGTATCATAAACAAGAAAGGAAATTTATGTCACAGTTTATTTTGCACAAAGAAAACACCAGGGGCCATGCAAATCATGGATGGTTAAATGCTCACCACTCCTTCAGCTTTGCTAATTATTACAATCCTGAAAGAATGCACTTTGGAGTTTTGCGGGTTTTAAATGATGACTTGATTGATGGTGGAATGGGTTTTGGAACACATCCGCACGATAATATGGAAATCATTACGATTCCATTGGCTGGAGCCATTGCGCACAAAGATAGCATGGGTAATTCGGCTGTAATTAAAAGTGGAGAAATTCAGGTGATGAGCGCAGGAACAGGCGTTAGCCATAGTGAGTTTAATGCCTTGCCTGATGAAAAATTAAGTTTATTGCAAATTTGGTTATTTCCAAACAAGAAAAATGTAACGCCACGGTACGACCAGTTGGCTTTAGATCTTGATGCTCGTCGTAATAATTTCCAGCAAATTTTATCGCCAGACCAGGATGATGCTGGTGTATGGATTCATCAGGATGCATGGTTTTCACTTGGTAAATTTGATGAAGGTTTTGAAACAGAATACAAAATTAAAAAAGGAGGCAACGGTGTTTATGCTTTTGTCATCAGCGGAGAAGTTACCATAAACGGACAAACTTTAAGCAAAAGAGATGGTTTAGGTATTTGGGATACCAATAGCATCAGCTTTAAGGCAAATGCTGCAAACGCAGAAGTGTTGTTGATGGATGTTCCAATGGAATTTTAAATTTAGTTACTTTAAAGGTTGCGGGTTATAAGTCACACAGCTTAAGCTCGCAACTTTTAATATTTAACCCGAAAAATATGCAAACCACCATACTTTACATTGGCAGAGATGCTGAAATCACGATTGTGATGAACCGCTTATTGAATGCCCGCCCGGAATGGAAAGGTATTTGCGTGTGTACCGATGAAGAAGCCGTATCGATTTTAGAAGCGCAGAACGTTGATTTAGTGCTTCTGGGTAATGGTATTGATGTAGAATGCGAAAAAGCGCTCAGATCGAATATAAATGCGCTAAAACCAGGAGTTAAAATTATTCAGCATTATGGTGGTGGAAGTGGTCTGCTTTATGGGGAGATTATGACTGCATTAAGCTAAATGCTATTCATGCTTTTAATAGTAGCAATATTCTAGCCTCCTAAACGGGATTGCAGCGATATCCTTTTTTTGTTGCACTTCGACAGGCTCAGTGTAACAATCACAAAAAAAAGATTTAGCGGAAAGCCCGACTGACAATCATCGAAGCTGTGGTTTCGCTTTCCAAAAACAGCAATAAATTTTAGCTGATATAATCCCTATCCTCATCACTCAGTTCTTTTTTTGTCGAAACCGGTTGGTTTCTTTCAATTTCGGCATCGTAGCTAGTTACTGTTTTTCTTGGTCGGCCAACAATGAAACCGATAACAAAACCGATGATAATGCAAATGCCAATAACCAGAAGTTTAGATACCGCTACGGTTGATACGAGGAAATCGAAATCGACAGGCTCGGTGTTCACCATCAAAAAAATGGTTAACAATGCAGTTAGGATGATGATGAAGATGGTTTTTCCGCTCATGGGTTAAAAGCTATAATTAAATGAAAACTCTAATATCGGATTTTGATTGTAAATCTTATTAACAAAAACCAATCTCGCTCCTACATCAACAACAGGCTGATACCTCAAAATGTTTAAACTACTATTCAATTCTACACCATAAGTTTTAGGTTCGCCAAAATTGGTACCTACGCCAATGTTTTCATAGTGGCAAAATAAGCCCGCCCTGAAATTACGCACATAAGCCAATGAACTCAATTCCCAATCTGGAAAGGCAAAAGGGAAACGATAGTTAAATAGCATGCTGTTTTGAAGTTTGCTTTTCGCGAGGATGTTATTGTAGCCATAAACCGTCGCAATTTCTGTAGCATATTGATTTACGCCACTTGCTTTCTGATAATTGAAACTTGCCAAAAAGGAATGGTTTTTCGCAAAGCCTGGAAAATAAAAGAAACTTTCCAGAGCCATAATTTCGCCGCCCAGGTTTTTATCAAAAGGTTGATGGTTATAAGTTGCTCTAAAAACCTGAGCCCATTTTGGCGCAATGTCTCTTTCGGTTGTCCTTACACTATGATTAAAAGTAAAATTATATTCTAATGGGAATTTCAGCTCGCGGATAAAATTGATAGGCATATTCTCGGGCATGTACCTTTGGGTAAAACTGGTAGCGGCGTTAAGTGTAAAAGAATAATTTTGATTCCTGGCATTAAACGACAAGGGAACCGACGCATTGAGCTTGAAATAATTCTCTCTCCAATCGCCCTGCTGAATCGCGTTTTTAGCTCGGTAGAATGTTCGTTTCGGTCGGTTGCGATACAGCACACTAAATATAGGGTAAAGTGCTTTATAACTCACTTCTGCTGTATATTCAAAACGCTTTAAATCCCGGTGATATTTCGTACCGGTATAAAAATCCATGGTATTTAGTAAATTGTTAGACTGTAGCTCCAATCCAAAAACATATTCGTTATCGATCACTGGAATGATGCTGTGAAAACTGAACAAATTTAAGCCCTGGCGAAAGCGTTTTGATTGGTAGGTGCTATCAGGAATATTTTCAAATACATTGCCTACATTCTCTTGCTTTTCTGCTGCTGAAGAAAAATCAACGAAGGTATTTTCGCCTACTGGTTTTTCGGTAAATGTTTTCTCAGCAATTTCATAACCGTTGATTTTATAATCGTTGAAAATGATTTTGTCATCTTCAGTTTCTGCTGGATTGAAGGCGCCATATTTCGAATGAGTTAATGCACTGATTTTTTTGGAAAGGGTGTCAATGCTGTGGATATTATCAATGCCGTTAAAGTGTGCATTGAAAACAATTTTATCCTGGATGAAAACTGGTCGGCTGAGCTGTTGCCTGCTGTTTGAAATAAGCAGGGTTTTTCTCTCACCGTTCATTAACCATAAACTTTTTCCTTTTTCGCTAACGCTGATGTATGCAATCTTATTTCCACTTCTATCAAAGCCTGGTGTCTGCAAAATCTCATTCTCAGGGTTAGAATAGATTTTTAAGATTTTGCCCGATGAAGCGTCGATTTCTACCAAATTAAATTGGTTGCTAAGTTCAACTTTTACTGCAATAATTTTTTTGCCATCTTCTGAAAGGGCAGGAGAGAAGAGCCGGCTTCTGCTACTTAATTTTTTAAATTTTATGGTCTTCAAATTATAAGAACAAATCACACTATAACTTTGCTGTTTGTATCTTGGGTCATAGCGGATTTCATCCCAAACAATGGTGCCATTTTTATAACTAAACCAAGGGTTTTCCTGATAGCCAATTCCAAATAATTTTTGCTCCGTTTTGTCTTCATTGATGATGGTGAAAAATCGAGCGTTCTGCTTACTTTCTTTGAGTGCTAAAATTTGATTTTTGTTTAAACGAACAGGAAGAAAATAATTGGTTGCTAATGATGTTTTTTGATTCAAACGTTCATAGTTTTCTACTTGGATTTTTTCACTTTGATCTTTCCACTTTTGTGCTAGTTTTTCTTGTGTAGAAAGGAAATATTTTTTCGTGTTTTTTCCCGTGATTTTTTTCAGGCTTTGTGAGAATGGATAAAGCCTCAAAGGTCTTCTTCTGATGTCGCCAAGCAAACTGTCGGAAATGAACTGCCCATATTTTTCTTTCATGTCGGCAACCATTAAATATCCGGTTTGATAGTAGCCTGGAGTGACGTCTTTATTTGAACCGAAATAAGCCTTGCTGTATGAGAATTTTTTCTCTTCCAAAAGAGACGCTCGAAAAGGCATGATCCAATTTGGCTGGCGGCCACGACCTGACTCGGTCAAAGCGGTTTCATTCACGACTGCATCTCCCTCGAAAAACCAGGTTGGTAAACCTGCACCAAAATATGCGAAGTAAACCAACTCGGGAAATGGATGTTTTCTTCCTCCTGTCAATTTGTCAAACTGTGCAATATGTCGAAGTTCATGAATAGCAAGGTTATTTAACCAGTCTTGGCTATCAAAATATTGGGGTGGTGTAGTATAGAATTCCGACTTCCTCGGACCAAGCTGAACGAAGCCATTTGCAATGGTTCCGCGGTTCTGAAGTAGGAGTGGAATAGAGGTGTTTTGTTGTCTTAAACCTATTCCGATTTTTGGATAGATAAATGGTAAAGTATTGGCCATGCGTTGTGCCTCTTTTTCCAATTCCTGCGGGTAAATGATTTTGAAGCCACCTGAGTGAATATAGTTCCATTTTACACTAAGTGGGTTCTGTGCATTGCTGAAAATCTGACCAAAAACCGATAGTGAAATAAAACTTAATGTTATTGAGCATAAGTATTTGATAATTAATAATTTATTTGATTTTTCTGGACTCATCAGTATTGAATGCTAAAATATTTAGTTTTATTAAATTTTTTATCTACTTAGTAAGTTGTTTTTTAATTTATGTAAAATACATAAAGTGCTGATATTTTTCGTAATGTGAATTTTATATAAATTGATATTATTTAAATTTTGATATGGTTTTTATCACTTATTTTACTCAATAAATCGATAGATAAGGTGATTTGATTTCATCTTATTTTATGCGCTTAATTTACACTTAATATTCGATTTCCTATGAAATTTTCTAGAGCCGAATTGTGTTTTTGTATGCGCAGGTGTTCCTTTAAAATTTGTATTTAGCAGCAACTTTGTTGTTCTTTACGCTAAATTTTGAAAAGTATTATTATGTTTTTCCGGTAAATTTCCCAAAGTAATCTGCGAGTTTTAAGACGAAAATTTTGTGGGTTTTTAGATTAAATCTTCATAATAAATGTCCGCATGCAGAACCTTGTAATTGCGGAAAAATATAGAATTTGACTACATATTTAGTTTGGGAGGTTTAAATCGAAAACGATATTTTGGTGACTTAATGTCAGTTTTTTTTAGAGATTATTTTTAAGTTAATAATGACAGTTCTTCAATAAATGATTGCTGTTTGTAAGGAAGTTTTCTGGATTTTGGGCTCCGAGTTTTGCGTAAATTAGCTGAGTTTTGCCGCAACAATCTACGTTCGAGATCACCAAAATCACCAAAAATTCTTCGCATTTATGCGAGTAAATAAATCTTAAACGTACGTTTTTGTATCGTTTTTATGCCCAAATTCATTCGATTTCGCTACTCATAATGGCATTTCCTTCGCATATTCGATCATGAAAGGCAGATTTCTAATTTTTACGTTAAAAATATTTATATTTTCTTAACTGCTTTATGGTCAGTATGATACGTGATATATTCATGAATATTATCGTATTTGTATTTATGAAGCTTTAAGCTTTCATTATGCTTATAAATTGTAAGTTTTGGGTAGGTATTGTTGCATCTCATAGAGAAATTCTAGAAAAAATATGCAGATGCAGGTGCTGAAAAATTAAGATTTGAGCTTTTAAGTCTGCTCAATTTTTCCCTGATTTGTGTGAAGTTTCAATAAATTTTTGAGTGAATATTTCATGGTGATCACTCGAATATCTTTAGCTATTTTACATGTTTTTTGCAGTGTATTATTGAGTATTAAAATGGCTAAATATCCTACGAAACTAATGGGAAAAGAAGTCAAATTAGGTCAGATGTAAGGCAAGATGATAGGCATGATATCCACCCTTTTTTAGTTGTATTGTTAGGTCTGCTTTTTGCCTAAAAGACCGTGCAGCGTTACTGCTTATTCTTTCTTTTTTTATAGATCGGATACAGAAAAATAGAGCCTAAAATGATGAGCGCACCAATGTAAAATCCCCCTGTCATTTGCTCTTTATCTTTAAAGAAAAAGAAGGCTAATATGATGCCGTAAACGGGTTCCAGATTGGTGACTAAAGCAACGCGAAAAGCTGATAAAGTTCGCATTACAGATACCCCTGCAACGTAGGCTACAGAAGTGCAAAGCGTTCCTAAAATACCTATGTAGAACCAGTTTTTCAGATCCAGATTAAACGGCAAATTGATTAGCGACCCATCGTAAAATCGATACAATGTGATCCAGAATAGTCCGCCAATTAATTCGTAAAATCCAATAATGGATGGTTCGCTTTTTTGAACCAGTGTTGAGTTTATGGTAGAAAAAAGACTGGATGCTACGGCGGCCAGGAGACCGAAAATTATTCCCAATGTATACTGACCTTCGAATTTGAAGATCATGTAAATCCCCAAAATAATTAATAATCCTATTAAAATATCACCCATTTGAATGGGCTGCTTTTTAATTAGCGGTTCTAAAATTGCTGTAAATAATGTGAAAGAAGACAGGCAAACCAGCGTCACCGAAACGGTAGAAACTTTGATGGCATGGAAGAAAAATATCCAGTGAATGGCTACAATTCCACCTGTTAAAAAGAATTGAAAAAACTGCTTTTTAGTTATTTTAATATTCTTTTCTGTAACTAAAAACCAAAGAAAAAGTGTTGATGTGGCAATTAAAACCCGATACCAAACTAAAGGTACAGCATCGATTGTAATCACCTTTCCAAGTACTCCTGTAAAGCCCCAGATGAGCACGGTTAAATGAAGGATAAGGAGATTTTTTTTATTGATATCCATTATTACTTTGGCGCTTTTCTCAACAGGTAAATGCCCAAAGTACCAAATACAATTGTTGGTAGAAGTACTGCAATAAATGGTGGGAATCCACCTTTCGTGGAGAACATCTGTGTAAACTGATTAAATACGATATAAGCAAAGCTGATAAAGATTCCGATACCTAATGAAACGCCTACACCACCACGAACCTTTCTAGATGATAATGCCACACCGATAAGTGTTAAGATGTACGCAGAAAGCGGATGTAAATAACGCTTAAATTTTTCAAACTCCAGATCATTCATTATCCCAGTTCCACGTATCTTTTCTTTCTGAATTTTCTCTGAAAGTTCTTTTGTAGAAAGGTTTTGTACCACATTATCGTAAGCTGAAAAATCATCCGGACGCATGTCTAAAATGGTATCTTTAACCTTACCGCTTCCATAAATCATAGATTCTTTTAGTCCGTCAATTTTTCTGATGGAATAGTTGCTTAGCTGCCATTTGCGCTTCAACGAATCCCATTTAATGTTGTCTGCAACAATCTTTTTTACCATTACATCGCCATTAAAATTATCCAGTGTGAAACGGTAACCGTAATTGGTTTTGTTATCAAAACTTTCGATATAGATGTAAGTTTTGTTATCCAGTTTCATGTGGATATTTGACTTCGTTGATGGGTCATTACGCTTCACGTATGTGTTTTCAAAGCTGTTTTTAAGCGTATTGGTATATGGTAGGATATAGAGGTTAGAAACTAAATTGGCAGAAAAAATTACCGTTGCTGAAACAAAATATGGGAAAAGAAAGCGGTTGAAACTAACGCCGCCACTTAATATTGGTACGATTTCAGTTTGATCGGCCATTTTTGCAGTAAAGAAAATTACCGCAATAAAGTTGATTAAAGGCGAAAGCATATTCACATAAAAGGGAATGGAGCCGGCGTAATATTTGGTTAAAACGCCCCAGAAACTAAGTCCGCTTTTCATAAAATCATCCATCTTTTCTGACAGATCAAATACCACAATGATGATTACGAAAATCGCCAGGGTGTACACAAAGGTGCCCAGGTATTTACCAATAATATATTGATCGATGATTTTGACTTTTCCCTTTAAGAAACCCATTTTACAGTTTTTGACCTAAAACTTTTACCATTTTATTCTTCCATTCATAGAATTCTCCGGAGATGATTTTCTCACGAGCTTGTTTTACCAGCCACAAATAAAAGTGCAGGTTATGTAATGTAGCAATCTGTGCGCCAAGCATTTCTTTACTGTGAACCAGATGCCTTAAATAAGCTTTACTAGTCACTTGATCTGCATGTAAATCACTTTCAGCATCTAATGGAGAGAAATCATTTTCCCATTTTTTATTTCTAATGTTAATAATGCCGTTTCGGGTGAATAACATTCCATTACGGGCATTCCGTGTTGGCATTACGCAGTCAAACATATCAACGCCTAATGCAATATTTTCTAATATATTAATTGGTGTTCCAACACCCATTAAATAACGCGGTTTTTCGTAAGGTAATATGTCGCAAACAATTTCAGTCATGGCGTACATTTCTTCGGCAGGTTCACCAACCGATAAACCCCCAATGGCATTGCCCTCACGATTCATACTGGCAATAAATTCTGCAGATTTTACCCTTAAATCTTTATATACAGAGCCTTGAACAATAGGGAAAAGTGTTTGATCAAAACCATATTTTGGTTCCGTATTATCAAAATGAGTGCAGCAACGTTTTAACCAGCGATGCGTCATTTTGATCGATTCCGCCGCATAAGTATAATCACATGGGTAAGGCGTACACTCATCAAAAGCCATGATGATATCGGCTCCAATTGTTCGCTGAATATCCATGGCATATTCTGGCGTAAACAGGTGTTTCGAGCCATCGATATGAGAATGAAAAGTAACGCCTTCTTCTTTAATTTTTCGAACTTTACTCAATGAATAAACCTGGTAACCTCCGCTATCTGTTAAAATCGGGCGATCCCAACCAATAAATTTATGTAAGCCGCCTGCTGATTCCAATATATCTAAACCCGGTCTCAAATAAAGATGATAGGTATTTCCAAGAATAATTTGCGCTTCGATGTCTTCTTTTAACTCCCGTTGATGAACAGCTTTCACCGTTCCGGCGGTGCCAACAGGCATAAAAATAGGTGTTTGTATTTCGCCGTGAGCGGTGGTTACTGTTCCAGCCCTGGCTTTTGATAAAGGGTCGTTAGCCTGTAAAGTAAATTTCATATAGGATGCAAAAGTAACAAATTTAAAACACCTATATATACTGTTCACTCGTTTA
The DNA here is from genome assembly GCF_000258495.1 of Pedobacter agri PB92. GTDB lineage: Bacteria > Bacteroidota > Bacteroidia > Sphingobacteriales > Sphingobacteriaceae > Pedobacter > Pedobacter agri. Next base: position 32,800 of record NZ_AJLG01000002.1, on the reverse strand, counting down.
ATGGCGCAAAGCAAACAATAAAATAAACCCGGCGTTTATTTAACAAACCCCTTTATTATGAGATCATTTTTTCATCATTTGTTGCTTTTATTTTCTGGAGTTATAATTGGTTTACCGGCGATTGCACAATATGATGCCGGAGCAACTTTAAGCTTAGGAATGGGGCATGGCTATAATGCTTTAAGTCAGAGTGTAATGAGCAATGCTTTTAAAAATAATGGTAATAACGCGGTTAGCAAATCAAATAATGCAGATTATATTTATTTAGGTGCGAGTAATTACAGCAGGTTCGAAGAGAAAATTACGAAAAGTTTAATGGAAAATAATCCAAAAAACGATAAAAATAAAATAAGAAGTTTTCTTTCCAGCACCAGAACAATGTTTCATTTCAATACGAAAAGTAGAGCCTATGGGTTAAAAGACACTTACCTATCTGATCTGCTGGCTACGGGTATTGCATGGAACTGGGAAATGTATCATCAAACCAAGGCTGACAATAAAAAGGTAGTCAATCTTCGTAACACCATAAAAAGTAACATGGCAAAAAGTACAGTAAAAAGTCAGATTGCTAAATTATCGGAAGATCAGCGACGTGAATGGATACTAAGTTTTATGTATAATCATAGCATGTTGGCTCAAACCATAAAACAATCAGGTAAACTTTCCGCTACGCATAAACGGCAATTGGAAGAAATGGCGAAAAATGCTGGTGTGCCGGATATTGCAACTGTTTCTTTATAGTAATATTAGGATGTTTTTTTCAACATAGGGTGTATTGCAGATTTAAAATGAGAAATTTGCGCCTATTTATTTTACCATCGTGATATTAACCCTACTTGAAATTATATTGCTTTCTGCTTTAGCTTTTTGCTTAATCATTCAGTTATACTTCGTTCTTTTCGTTCACCTGAAATTAGCAAATGCTACAATCGAAGAAGTTCCCTTATCTGCCAGAAAGCCTATTAGTATAATTATCTGTGCCAGAAACGAAATTAAAAACTTACAGCAATATTTATCTTTGGTATTGGATCAGCAATATCCTGAATTTGAGGTTGTGGTAGTAAACGATCGTTCCTGGGATGGGACGGAAGAGTTTTTGGAAGCCTGGGAGAAGGAACATAGTAACCTTAAAGTTGTTAAAATTTTAGACAATGAGAAGTTTATCGCAGGTAAAAAATTTGCAGTTACCATGGGAATTAAAGCTGCTAAACATGATTGGTTAGTTTTTACAGATGCTGATTGTATGCCTGCTTCAGCAAACTGGTTAATGGATATGCAGCAACCAGAAGATGAAAATACCGATATTGTATTGGGCTACTCTCCATATTTGAAGCGTAGAGGTTTATTGAATGCTTTGATCCGTTTTGAAACCTTTTTCACGGCGGTAAACTATCTCGGTTTTGCACTGAAAGGCATGCCATATATGGGTGTGGGTAGAAACATGGCTTATAAAAAATCGCTTTTTTTTAAAAGTAAAGGCTTTGCTGCGCACATGCATATTCCATCAGGTGATGATGATTTATTCGTCAATGCACATGCAAATAGATACAATACCGAAATCAGGTTAAATCAGGATAGTCATGTATGGAGCGAACCCAATCGTACCTGGGGTGGTTATTTAAAGCAGAAAAAGCGTCATTTCGGAGCTGGAAAATTGTATAAATCAAAACATAAATTTATTCTAAGCCTTCAAATCATATTTCAGTTTTTATTTTACGGATTTTTTGTAGGATGCATGTTTCTGAGTAGAGAAGCGCAATATGCTGCAGGGGGAATCCTTTTACTTAGCATCATGATCAGGTGTTTTGTATATCCGAAATTACTGAAACGGTTAAACTATAGCGATTTGCGTTGGTGGTTCCCGATATTAGATATACTTTTGTTTTTATTTCTAAGCTTGAACGGATTCCTGGCCATGTTTGGCAAGAAAAAGGTAAGCTGGAAATAAGGAATTAAGATTTACAATTGACGACCACCTAGAATTAGAATCATAGTAACACGATGCAATTTGGAGGATTGCACTTTAAACTTTCAACCTTCTACTTTTAATTTACAAATATGGCAGACGTAAAACCAGATATCATTTTAAAATATTTTCCTGATTTAACTGAAAAACAAATCGATCAGTTTTCGCAACTATTTGATTTATATGTTTTTTGGAATGCGCAAATCAATGTAATTTCTAGAAAAGATATTGAAGAATTATACGAACGTCATGTTTTACACTCCTTAGGTATAGCCAAAATTTGCACCTTTAAAGCAGGAGAATCCGTTTTAGATGTAGGAACTGGTGGTGGCTTTCCGGGCATTCCGTTGGCCATTTTATTTCCTGAAACACAATTTTATTTAGTTGATTCCATTGGCAAAAAAATCAAAGTGGTTAAAGAGGTGGCTTCTGCGCTCGGACTTGAAAACTTAAAAGCTGACCATCTGAGAGCTGAACAAATCAAAGAAAAATTCAATTTTGTAGTTTCCAGGGCAGTAACCCGTCTTGGGGAATTTTATCCCTGGATACAAGGCAAGTTCAAAAAAGAATCAATAAATGCCATTCCGAATGGAATTCTATACTTGAAAGGTGGTGATTTAACTGAGGAGATTAAGGAATCAAAACTGAAAGCAGAATTATATCCGCTTTCAGAATTTTTTGAAGAAGATTTTTTTGATACGAAATATGTGGTTTATGTGCCACAATAGCTTAATCTTTTATTTCAATAGCACCTCTTTTATTTTTTAGTGGTTCTCCGGCAATTTTCATGAAATATTGATAAGATCCTTTTGATAAAGGAGAAGCGAAATTACCATAATTGCCTTGTTTTCCATTCCAGTCATTTTTATAATCCGTTGTGTTGTAAACTACTTCACCATTGTTATTATAAATTGTTAAAGTTTTGATTTCATAATCCGAATCGGGAATAACTAGTAGTTCATTTTTGGATCTATCTAAGCTAAGTTTTGGAAAAGGTGGCGGGGTTGGAAACTTATCAATCGTTTTAATATTATCGCCTGTAATTTCTACAGCACCGTTTTTGCCTTTATTACCATATTTTTTGATAGCAACAGATTGATTTATTATTTTTACAGATTCAGTGTTTTGCACACCTACAAACAGTTTATTATCTTCAATTCCTTTTCCATTTACAACAATGAAACGTGGGTCCGTTTTGATGGCTTTCCCTTCGTAATAGGTGTTTCTTGCGTAAAAGTATGTTTGAGGAAGTTTCTCCGTTTGTTCATTTTTTTTAATGGCAGACAGTTTTTTTGCCTTTAATGAAGTGCTATTTTTCTTTGTATCAGCTATAAGTAATTTGGGTTTTTCTTTAAATGGTGGCGTTTCTTGAAGTATGTTTCTAGATTGCACTTTCTCAGTTGACGAGAACACAACAATTGCGTAATCTTTACTAAAAGCCATAGTTGAAACAGAAATTGCTCCGCCGATGATTGGAATTACTAATAGCAGTTTGAGCCTTGCCCAACTTCCTGATTTTTTTTGATTTAACATGCTAATTCTTCTTTTTAAAATGGATGAACTAAATATTTGATTGGTGAGTGTTAAATTTTGAGCATCTGAAGAGTTTTTAATTAGAAATAGCGCATAAGCGTATTTTTCAACTTCGTAACTAGTAGTTTCCTCATCTGCTAAATATTCATGTATTACTTTTATTTCTCTTTTAATTAGATAAGAGAAGGGATTGAACCAATTTATGATGTGAAGAATTTCGTAAAACATTACATCAATGCTATGCTTTTGCCTGATGTGCACGAGCTCATGTTTTAGTATTGTGCTTTTTTCAGAAAGCAGAGGATCTAGAAAGAGGAGATTGAAGAAGGAAAATGCTACTTTGGAATCATTCAATTCAAATAATCTAACGCCATTTTCTAGGGTTTTAAAAGAAGATTTTTTCATCTTCATTATTTTGCCCAAACTATATAAAAATTTTGCCAGAAGTAATATTGATACAATTAAATATATCGCAATCAAAATATTTTCAAAATTAAAAATAGACGCTTTAATTGGTGTTCGAAAGGATTCAGCTGGAGTATAAATTTGTTGAATTTCATCATTGAGAATATGATCAGCCACCAAATTTTCTGAAGGCTTTAAAAAACCTAGTTGAAAAAGTGGTAATATGAAGGCACTGACAGAAGTTGTGATCAAAAAATATCTGTTCAAAGCATAAAAAGTTTCTTTTTGCAAAAACAGCCTATAAAACCCATAAAATAAAATCAGGTATAAGTTTGCTTCGAGTAAATAATACAACCAATTTATCATTTGTCTTTTTTAAGTTTTTCAGCCAATTGAATAAGCTCGTTTAGTTCTTTGTTACTCATACTTTTTTCTTTTACTAAAAAAGAAACCAAACTCTCATAAGAATTTTCGAAGTAATTATTCATAACTTTATCCAAGGCAAAGTGTTTATAATCAGCCTCCTTTATGATAGGGAAGTAGATATAAGTATTTCCAATAGCTTTATGGTTTAAAAAACCTTTTCCCTCTAAAACCCTTATAACTGTCGATACTGTATTATAAGCAGGTTTAGGTTCATTCATCTTTTCAATTACATCTTTTACCAATGCTTCTCCCATTTCCCAAAGGATGAGCATAATTTGTTCTTCTGCTTTCGTGAGCTCTTTTATCATGGTAACTATTTTTATAGTTTGGTTATATGAAGTTACTACTATATTTATAGTTTACAAACTATTTTTATAGTTTATTTTTATTTATTTGATTTTAAGCGCTATAATTTCTAATTGAATAAAAGAGCATAAAAAAAACCTGCCGATTGGGCAGGTTTAGTAAAATTCTTTATCATGTGTTTAAAATTTATTCATTTTCTGAGGATTATCCCGCATCAGCATTTTATCTTTTAATGTTTGCTGTAAACCTGTCTGTTTATCAATGCTGATCACCACATCCAAAACGGTTTTTGCAGCATCGCTGAAAAATTGTTTAGTAATAGTAGAATATTCATCTGTTGCTTTATGGTAATCTTTATGATCTTCCACGCCAAAATATAAAAAAGGAATATTTTTAGCATTAAATGCACCCTGATCACTTTGATTAGTCCAGTCATCGTGACCCAATTTAGGATCATCATGACCTAAAATTACTTTGATGTCTTTCCTGTTGGTATCAACATATTTTTTTAACTCTGGATATTTAAAAGTACCAGCCACATAAAGTTCTCCTTTATCACTGTGGCTAATCATATCCATGTTCAGGTTAACAGCAATGGTGTTGATGTTGACTGGCGGATTAGCCACAAAAGCTTTTGCACCTTGTAAACCCATTTCTTCAGCATCAAAGGAAGCAAAAATGATGGTGTTATTAGGTTTGTTTTTTGTCAAAGTAAGCTGCGATTTTCAGCAATCCTGCTGTGCCCGATGCATTATCATCAGCACCATTAAACACCTGTTCTTTTACCACGCCCAAATGGTCGTAGTGCGCTGAAACCACGATAACGTTTGTGCTTTTGCCAGGAATATATCCAATTACATTTGTTCCGTTAACTTTTGCTCCGCCTCTTGAATTAAAAGTAAACTCCTGTGCGTAATTTACGTACTGTGGGTAAGATTTTAAACCAAGTTTCTGGAAACGATTAATAATATAGGCTCTCGCCATTTCAGCACCTTTTGTTCCGGTTTTTCTGCCTTCATAGGCATCAGACGATAAGACTTCAACATCTTTCAAAAGTTGATTATCTAGTTTACCAGATCCGGATGGAGATTGGTTTTTAACTGATGAACAGCAGCTTAGCATCATGGCTAAGGGGATAATATATAGGATTTTCATATTTTCTTTACGTCATTGCGAGCCACGAAGCAATCTTAGGGTTAGCTTGAATAAGATTGCTTCGTGCCTCGTATCGAAGATATATTTAAATTTGTTTAAAGATATTAATTATTAGGATATTGGAAGGAGAACGTTGCTTGTTTTGCGATATTGCGTAGCTGAAGCATCGGGAGCTAAGTCATTTTGAGGTACGAAGCAATCTCTTTTGCATAATAAAATTGCAAATGAGACTGCTTCATCGACTGAAATGCCTCATCACCAAGCTGACATTAGAATACTATAGCTACATCTTTAACCTTTGAGCCTTGATCTTTCGCTTCTCTACCTAAGCCGCCACTTCCCTTAAATCTACGGCCACAACTCTTGAAACGCCTTGTTCTACCATAGTCACACCATAGATGATATCAGTACTGGCGATGGTGCGTTTGTTGTGGGAGACGATGATAAATTGAGATTGATCGGAGAATTTCCGGATAATATTATTGAATTTATCGATGTTAGTATCGTCTAATGGTGCATCAACCTCATCAAAAATACAGAATGGTGCAGGTTTTAGTAAATAAAGCGAAAATAGGAGTGCGGTGGCGGTTAGGGTTTTTTCACCTCCGGATAACTGATTGATGGATAATGGCCTTTTGCCTTTCGGACGGGCAACAATATCGATATCAGCTTCTAGAGGATTATTAACATCAGAGAGAATTAAATCGCAGCTATCTTCCTCGTTGAAAAGCGAACGGAAAACGATTATAAAATGTTCACGTGCCTGTGTGAAGGCTTGCATAAATTTATCTTTTGCAGTATCATCAATCTCTTTTATGGTTTGTAAAAGATCGGTTTTGGCGGCATTCAGGTCTTTTTTCTGGTTTTGGATGAATATGTAACGCTCCTCCATTTCTTTAAAAGCTTCCATCGCCATAGAATTGATCGCTCCAAATTCATCAAGTTGGAGTTTCATTTTTTCAACTTTCTGCCGAATTTCAAACTCGCTTTCCAGTGCCTCAACTTCCGTTTCTGTTTCCAGAAGATCGTTAATATCAATATTGAATTCAACAGCCAGCCGCTCTTTCAATGAGTTCAAATCTATTTTCAGCGTATTCTTTTTATCCTTGATTTCGGTCAGAAGGAAATCTGTTTCCTCCCGGTTTTTGCGGATATTTGTGAGACTATTTTCCAGCTCATTGATAGTTCCCTTTTGCTCAAAGTACTCTTTTTCTACTTCAGCAAGGCCTTTTTCCATATCTTCACGTTGCTGGTACATTTCCAAAAGCGTATCATCACTCAAATCGGTGTGTTGCAAGGTAGCCGTAATTTGCGTTAGTGTTTCCTGCAGTTCCTTATCATTCTGGGCAACCCGCTTAGTCAGCGCTTCCTCTTGTACAAACCGATAATCAAGGTCCTTTTCCAAACCAGATAATTTGTTTTGCTGCTGATGAAAGCGAATATTATCCTGATTATATTGCCCTGCAGATTCGTTTACCTGATCAGCAAGATCCTGATAAAGCAATTGCTGTTCCTGCAAGTCGACATGTTCCTGCTGTTGCTTTCTCTGCAATTCAACTAAAGCCGGTAATTTTTCTGCCAGAGATTGTTCTATCGAAACAATTTTATGTGCAATATCTGTTTTACGATTTTCGCTCGTTGTAATAAATTCCTGGTATTGATCGCGACGTGTTTGAACTGAAATTTGTTCATTGATCAGACGGTTCAGCTCCTGCTGTAGCGTATTGATCTGGCTTACTTTTGATGCTTCTTTTAAATTAAAAATTTGATCCGTTTCAGCTGTAATCTGCTGATTATATTGATTAATCAATGATTCGGACATTTTGATTTCTTTAGCTAAATTTTCTAAATTTTTAGCCCGACCAATTCTTTTTCCTTCGAATAATCCAACAGAACCGCCCGCCAGCGTAAATTTTGTCTGTGCATATTTTCCGTTTTTTGCCAAAATAGTTATGCTTTCTGTTGGCGTTTCTTTGAAGATATTTTCCTGCTCAGCAACGGCGATATAAACATTTTGCAATAACAGGTTACAAAGTTGCTGATACTTTTTATCTACTTCAATAACCGATAATGCAGAAATTAGGCCTTCGTAAGTTGCCAGAGTTGCATTTTTGTCGGGTATGTTTTCTAAAATGAAGAAGTTCGCCCGCCCGCGACTGGAATCCGTTAGCAGGTTAATCGCCTGAACGGCATCAGCATAATGATCCACCACGTAGTGATTCATTACCGGTTCGAGATAATTTTCGATGGCGATTCGGTAATCCTCATCACAAAACAATATATCCGATAGGAGTAAGGCGCTTTTTGAGAATGCACTATTCTTTTTAAGGAAGCGTATAGATTCGGGAAAGCCTTCCAAGCTATCTACAAGTGATTTTGTAAGGTTGTATTCGTTTTGTTTAGCATCCTTTTTACGGTTCTCTGCCGTAAGCTTTTCCTTATTAGCAGCGAGGTTAGTTTCCGATTTAGCGAGGTTTTCTATTAAAGATTCTTCGGCTTCCTTAAGTTGTTTAATGTTCGTTTGCTTTTCCGAAACTTGGATGTCAAGTTCTGCCAAAGCATGATCAAAAGCCTTCAATTCTGATGTTTTGGTTTCCGTATCACCAACATTTCTGCTGGTTTCCTGCACCAATGCATCTTTTTGAATGTTTAAAATATCAATTTCCTTTTGTGATTGATAAACCTGATTTTGCAATTCGTTAACTGACTTTACGAGGTTATCAATTCGATTTTTCTCCGTCTGCTGTTGTTCCCGAAGCGTATCAAGCGAAGACTTTAACAGTTTTAAATCGGATTCTACTTTATTAAAAACTTCTGTTTCGGTTAAAATCTCTTCGTTTAAACGCTTAATGTTATACTTAATATGGTTAAGCTGGTTTTTATCCTTTTCCAATTCGCCCGATAAACGGGTTTCCTTTTCTTGTAAAAAACGCATCTGCTCATTCTTTACCTTTTTCTCACTCTCATAAGCACGAATTTTTGAAACCAATTCATTAGTTGCCTTTTGCTGAACAGAAAGGTTTTTTTCCTGGTTTATGCTTTCCAGTTTAAACTTTTGTAATTCTGCCTCCTGGCTATCAACTTGAGTGCTTAATTCAGTCCTCAAAACCTGCTGATTTTGCTCTTGAGATTCAAGTGCATTTAAATCGGTGCGAAAAAAGGCAATACGATGCGTGGCCAATTGAACACTCAGTTCCCGGTATTGCTCTTTCAGCTTGTAGTATCGCTCTGCTTTTCGGGCTTGGTTTTCAAGTGTTTTTAAGTTTTTTTCAATCTCGAATAGTAAGTCTTCTACACGTTCTAAATCGGTTTCTGTATCTTTTAATTTGCTGAACGTTTGCTTTTTACGCAACTTATATTTCGAAATTCCGGAGGCTTCTTCAAACAATGAACGGCGGCTGTGTTCCTTGTTGGTTATAATTTCATCAACCATTTTCAGCTCAATGATGGAATAACTATCAGAGCCAATTCCAGTATCAAGAAATAGATCTGTTATATCCTTTAAGCGACACTGCACATCATTCAAACGATATTCGCTATCACCATTCCGGTACAACTTTCGGGTTACTGTAACCTGAGAATAGGCCGTAGGAAGAATATTCTTCGTGTTATCAAAACTTAAGGAAACCTCGGCAAGTTGAGCCTGTTTGCGGTTTTTTGTGCCATTGAAAATGATGTTTTCCATCTTTTCAGAACGTAGTGCTTTGGTGCTTTGCTCACCTAAAACCCAGCGCATCGCATCAATAACATTCGATTTACCGCAACCGTTTGGGCCCACAATAGCCGTAACTCCTTCATTAAAATTGATGGTCACTTTGTCGCCAAAGCTTTTAAATCCTTTAATTTCTAACTTAGTGAGTTGCATGGTTTGTGATAGGGCGAACCGAGCTCAATAATAGGTATAAATTTGCTTTTTTTCAAGGCGATATACCGAATTTAACCGTTATGGGGACTTAATTTAACACGGCTTTAAAAGCGATTTGGGATGGAGTGTCCTGGTAAATTTAATAAGAATTACCACGGAAGCACGAAATACACGGAACCTCCTTTAAATAAAAAGAACTTACCAGATTAAATTTAAATTTTGAAAATTGATAGTGGTGGTGATCACCTGAATTTATTTTCGGAATTTTTAAAGATAAAAAAAGCACAAATTTCTTTGTGCTTTCGTGTTTCTACGGTAAAAATCGCCTTTCGTAGCTTCTCAGCACATTAAGCTTATTTTACAATCATCAGCTTGGCAAACTTTAATAATAATTGCTTGTTGCCCAAGCCCTGAAAAAATACGGTTGCCTTAACATCAGGTAAATTACCTTCGAGGCTAATAATCTTTCCGAAACCGAATTTTTCATGCTCAACTTCCATTCCGCCCTGAAACTCGTGTGGTTGTGATGGCGCAAAACCAGGCGTTGGCACATGGGCTTTTGCCAATAATGAAGTCGTTTTCGGGCGAGGTGGTGGGGCAGAAGTTGTACTTGCTGGTTTTGGTTTGCTAAAGAAATCACGGGGCTGCGAAGTCCACGTTTTACGTTCATCATCAAAACTACCTTCAAAAACATTGCTCTTTGCAGGCTTAACATCCAACTCTAAAAACCTTGGATTAATTTCATTAATGAAACGGCTTGGTTCGCAGTTGGTAAGTGTTCCCCAGCGATAGCGGGATGTAGCGTAGGTGATCGTTAATTTTATTTCAGCCCGGGTAATCGCAACATAAAATAGACGACGTTCCTCTTCTAAATCAGATCGTGAATTAACCGACATTTGAGAGGGGAAAAGGTTCTCTTCCAAACCCACAATAAAAACGTTCTTAAACTCCAATCCCTTCGCGGAGTGAATTGTCATTAAAGAAACGGTATCCTTGTTTTTATCACCATCTTTATCATCATTGGTTAAGAGTGCCACATCCTGCATAAAAATATCCAGTCCTTTTTCTTCAATATCCTCACGCTCAGCAAACTCCTTAATACCATTTAATAACTCCTGTATATTTTCATATCTCGCTCGTCCTTCAACGCTATCATCGGTATACAATTCTTTTAAAATACCAGCATGCTGAGCAATAAACAAGGCAGAATCATAGGCATCAAGCTTTTTCGCTTCCGCCTGAAAGCTCTGAACCATCATTGAGAAATCGTTGAGCTGGTTGGCCAAACGGCCATCTACATATTGGTGTGCATTCGAAATCACATCCCACATGGTGATGTTATGCTGATCAGCGGCTACAATAATTTTGTCAATTGATGTATCTCCAATTCCACGTTTTGGATAGTTGATTACTCTTTTAATAGCTTCTTCATCCTTCGGGTTAAAAGTTAAACGGAAATAAGCAATTAAATCTTTAATCTCTTTACGCTGATAAAAAGAGGTGCCACCATAAATTTTGTAAGGAACATTTAATTTGCGCAAACCTTCCTCCATGGCCCTGCTTTGGGCATTGGTACGATATAAAATCGCGAAATCATGGTATTGGTAACCCTTTAAACCCCGTTCCTGGATAATGGATTCGGCAACTAATTTACCTTCTTCGTTATCCGTAAACGCCCGGGAAACCTTAATCCGATCGCCTTCCACATTTTCTGAAAAAACATTTTTCTCCAGTTGGTTTTTATTATTGGCAATGATGCTGCTGGCGGCATCAACAATATTTTGGGTAGAACGGTAATTTTGTTCTAGTTTATATACTTTTAAATCAGGATAATCGCGTTCAAAATTCAGGATGTTTTGAATATTTGCACCACGGAAAGCATAAATACTCTGTGCATCATCACCCACTACGCAAATATTTTGGTAAGCTGCAGCTAGTTTTTTCACAATGGTGTACTGCGAAAAGTTGGTATCCTGGTACTCATCCACCATTAAATACCTGAATTTTTGCTGGTATTTATTTAAAACATCAGGATGTTCTTTAAGCAGAATGTTGGTTTTGAAAAGTAAATCATCAAAATCCATGGCACCAGCCCTAAAACATCGTTTAGCATATTGCTCATATATCTGCCCCATTAACGGACGTTTATTTTGAATATCTTCAGCCTGTATCTGGTCGTTCGATTGATATTCGCCCCACGATATCAGGTTATTTTTTGCAGAAGAAATACGGCCGTAAACAAAATTTGGTGCGTATAATTTATCATCAAGCTGCATTTCTTTCAAAATAGCACGAATTACACTTTTACTATCATCGGTATCGTATATGGTAAAGTTGTTCGGATAACCAATTTTTTCAGCTTCAACACGCAAAATTTTCGCAAAAACAGAGTGGAAAGTACCCATCCAGATATTTTTAGCCTCAGCACCAACCACCTTCGAAATACGCTCCCGCATATCTTTACTGGCCTTATTTGTAAAGGTTAAAACCAGGATGTTAAAAGGGTCGGTTCCGGTTTGGATCAGATGTGCTACTCGAAAAGTAATTACACGTGTTTTGCCCGAACCAGCACCCGCAACAATCATTACCGGTCCTTTTGTATTCTCTACTGCTGCTCTCTGTTGTGGGTTTAATCCTTCTAAGTAATCCAAATCGGTTCCTGTTTTTTTTGAGGTTCAAAAATAACAATTCTCAAGTCTTTTGCGAAAAGTGTTAGTAATTACTTTAATACGGATTGCGATCCTGGTTAAAATATTTCAGTGTGCTTGATCGTCTGCTATAAATGTCGTCAAGCTAGCCTGAAATTCAGGATCGCAACTTTCATATAAAACAATAATGCTATTACACCCGAAATAAATCTAGGGTGACGGCCATTTAAACATTTTTGGTGGCCAAAACTTATCGTTATGCCAAAATTACATATTGCTTTTTTAGGAATGGATTTTGATATACCGCTGCTATGGATGATAATAATATTAACAATAATATAGAGTTTACTGATATCCCAGAAGGATCAAGTACTGATATTTATGCTAATCTGAAAGAGAAATTAGAAAGCGTAGAAAAGTTTCCTGGTATTTACAACTTTAAGTTCATAATAACAGGCGGCCTAGATAAGATTGAAGAATTGCGCAAAGTTTTGCCTGATGATGAATTTATCGAGCAGCCCTCTAAAACCGGCAAGTATGTTTCTATTACAGTTAAAAAGCAAATGCAAAATGCTGACGAGGTAATTGCCATTTACAAACAAACGGCAAATATCAAAGGCATTATGACACTCTAAGTTTTTTCCGCAGATCTCGCAGATCGTTACAGAACCTTTTCAAGGTCTGCGGGAAACAACATAAAGGTCGGCTACATCCAATTTTCATTACCACTCTCTACCTGGTAAAGCCAATAATTTACAAGACGTTTGATTTCGGTATAATTTCCATATTTAAAACGAATTTTACCTGCTGCGGTGTGCAAACATAAATGGCCAACATCTACACCCTTGTGCCATGGATACTGCGAAGCCGTAATGGCCTGTATTTTATGAGGCATTATAATTTCATTTGAAATATCCCAAATGCCACTTGTTTTAATGATGGATTCCTGGTTTACAGCAATTCGATGTCTGCGGTAACTCACGTAAATCATGAATGCTCCTATAATGAAGTAGGCGAATCCAAATCCAATTAAGGGCTTTATTTCAGGTACGTTAAATGCTACCACTGAAAATATTGCCAGGGGCAAGATCAGTTTAAAAAAGATCGGCAGGTTCAGGAAGCGCCAGTCTGGGATAAAGGTTTTGCCTTTAACCGGAACCTGGCCTAATATCATATGCAGCAATTCATCACGCTCTATTTTATTGCAGCCAACAATTTCAAGGGTGTTTCCCTGCATTTCCTTTCCATTTTTACTCATCCCGAAATTAGCCTGCTTTAAACTGATGTTAAGCATATTCAATTTCTTTTGAAAATAATTCTGGCTGTGTTTGGTAATCTGCACCTTATCCGGACTGATCATCGTATTCTTTTTTGCAACTAAACCTGATGACAGGATGAGAGAATGTTTGTGTTGCCCGATTTCAAGATCGAAATATTTATAAAAAGTTCTCACCAGGTTGATAATCAGCAAGGCTACCAGAAGCACTACAACTATAATGGCCACAGAAAACAACGTGGCTAAGCCCATCACAGTATTTTCTACATACCCATCGTCAACTTCTAAAAGATCCATTATATGACTTGCCTCCTGAATAAGATATATGAAAAACAGGAACATCAGTGTTAAGCTTTGTCCGTGGTTAGACGTTAGGCCAACTTTTAACAGGGTAAGTGCACTAATTTTTAAAACAGGTGTTGCCGTTTCAGGCCTATGAACAGGTTCAGATGTTTCATTTATCACATTTGTTTTTCTATCTAACAGATGTTCTTTTAGGTTATATGCTGAGGCTTCATCTATTGCATAAATAACTACTTCTTCTCCACTGGCGCCAGCAGTATCGATCTTTAAACCATAAACACCGAAAATTTTTTGCAAAACATTTTGGTTGATGTTAACCTGCTGAATCTTTTCAAGATGTATAATTACCTGATCACGGTTTAGAATACCTTTATTCACCACAAACTCCTGATTTTGCTTGTTAAGAAAAAAAGTGAAATTACGGTACCATAAGTAGGAGATGATCACAGCGATTATTAACAGGGCTAAAAGACCTAGAAAAAGGTAGTGTTTGTTTTCTGTCGTTCTGAAAAAAGCAATGATGATGGGGATGATAAGCGCCTTAATTACCCGGAATGACCCATGTGCCACAATTACGATAATGCCCGTAGCAGATTGACGCTGTGGTTTACTAAAATCGTTATTCACCGGCATTTGTTTCAGTTTCCACAGATTCAGTTGAATCAAGTTTATTAAGAATCAAGTCTCTGATGCTTTTCGCCTCATCAATCGGTATTCCACCAATCCGCAAATGGCCGCTCACTCCACCTGCAGTAAATATTTGTAGTGAGCCTAATTTAAACATACGGGATAAAACACCTTCATTTAACTCAATATGCTGAATCCTGTTTAGCGGTACAATGGTCGTCGATTCGGCAATAATCCCATCTTTATAAATTACATCCTGGGTTCTGATTGCGTAGCCACGTTTCCTGAAACTCGCCCAAAAAACCACGAAGAAACAAATCAGCAGCATGATATAAGCCGAAACAACGGCGATAAGATAGGGCTTAATCTCATCATTAAAAACTAACAAAAAGGCAGCAATAATTCCGAGGAGTAAAAAACAAATGATCAGATTAATGCAAATGACTTTCCAGTAACTGACGTGAGGTTTTTTCAAAACGATTTCCTGATACTTCGGAAGTGAATCAATGTCAATTGCATCATTGGTAAAGTTTTCGGTAAGCATGGCTTAAATATTAAAACTAATAAATCCTTATTCAGACGGATGGTTATGCCTTTTGTTACCTCGCTACAATAAACTTTTTCGCCGCATTATATTGGCCTGAATCAGACGTTAGTTTTAAAAAGTATATTCCAGGAACAAAGGTTGAGGTATTGATCTCTAAAGTATGTTTGCCAACATTCAGGTATTCATTGATCACCGTTTTAACCAGCCTTCCCATCATATCGTAAACCTGTATGGTTAGCTTATCGGTTTGTGGCAATACAACATCCAAATAGGTTTGGGTTCCGGCAGGATTTGGGTAATTTTGCGACACCACAAACATCAGGAATCTATCAAAAATAGCCTTGTTAATGGAGTCGAAGATTACATAACTAATCAATCGGTATCCTCTGGCATTCGGGTGAAATGCATCCTGGTATAAACTAAAATCCCTCCTCATGGCTGCGTTAACATCCGCGAGGTAAATTTTATATTCTGTAACTAACCTGCGGTAGATGACGTTTAATGATCTGATCACATTATTTACCGCAACTAATGGCGGATTGTTGCGGTCATCAACATTTTGAAGCGTACAAACAATCGGAACCAGGTTTTGCTTTAAGCTGGTAGAAATCAGTGAACGCATATTGGCTTCTGTTTCGGCAATACTGCCCCGGTTATTTGCAATTGCCAGTGCGTCATTAATCCCCATTGATATGACAATAAAGCCAGTTCTGTCTTTAATGGCATTATCAATTCTAAGCAAACCCTGAAAGGTAGTTTGCCCGCCAATTCCATGGTTGGTGATATCTACAACCTTATTTACATAACAATTTGAAAAATTATTTTTAAGCATGGTTTGGAAACCTACACCACCTACGCCCTCTACAGTACTGGCACCAAAGGTGACAATATTTATACTGTCTTTAGCGTAAAATTGGGCAGCTTCCGGGCAACTTACTCTGGGTGGAGTAGTGGTTTGAGAAAAAACAGAAATACCAAAAGAAAAAAGCAACACCAAAAGGAGATAAAGTCGCGTGTTGATTTTCATTACAATTGATTCATTCGGATGTTAGTTAAGGATATTTCTTGAATGGTGCAATTTAATAAAAAATGGTTTAAATTATATTTCATTAAGTTGAATTTTATTTAAAAACAACAATTATTTAACAAATGTGGTTTGCGTAAAATTCGTAAGCTTTTATCATAATAAAATGATAAGATATACAACTGAAAATATTTTCAATTGATTTATTCCCTCATGCCTTTTGTGCTAAAATCATATATTTGCCCAAATTCATTTTGTTATGCAAGAGATTAAAAATTATGTAGAAACGCACAAAGAACGCTTTTTAGCAGAGTTGTTTGAATTATTGCGTTTTCCTTCAGTGAGTGCTGATCCAAAATATAAAGGCGATGTTTTAAAAACGGCAGATTATGTTGCACAAAAACTGAAAGATGCCGGAGCAGACCAGGTAGAGATTTGCCCTACAGCAGGATATCCTATTGTTTACGGAGAGAAAATTATAGATAGCGCTTTGCCTACCGTTTTAATTTATGGCCATTATGATGTGCAACCGGCAGATCCATTAGAACTCTGGCACACCCCACCATTCGAACCAACCGTTCGTGATGGTAAGATTTATGCCCGTGGTGCCTGCGATGATAAAGGTCAGTTTTACATGCATGTTAAAGCATTTGAATTGATGATGCAAACCAACACTTTGGCTTGCAATGTGAAGTTTATGATTGAAGGTGAAGAGGAGGTAGGTTCTGCAAACCTGGGTATTTTTGTGAAAGAAAATGCTGAGCGTTTAAAAGCCGATGTGGTGTTGATTTCAGATACATCGATGATTAGCATGGAGCATCCATCTATCGAAACCGGCTTACGTGGTTTGGCTTACATGGAAGTTGAAGTTGTTGGTCCAAACCGCGATTTACACTCAGGCGTATACGGCGGAGCGGTAGCCAATCCAGCAACTATTCTTTGCAAAATGATCGCTTCTTTACATGATGAAAATAATCACATCACCATCCCTGCGTTTTACGATAAAGTTGTCGAACTCAGCGATGAGGAAAAGAAAGCTCTAAACGCTGCGCCTTATGATGAAGCCGAATACAAGCAGGATTTAGCTATTGATGAAGTGTGGGGTGAAAAAGGGTATTCTACATTAGAGCGTACAGGAACCCGCCCAACTTTAGAAGTAAACGGAATTTGGAGTGGCTATATTGGCGAGGGTGCAAAAACCGTACTGCCGAGCAAGGCCAATGCGAAAATTTCGATGCGTCTGGTTCCAAATCAGAGTTCAGAAGAAATTTCAGAAATTTTCGCCAAACATTTTGAAAGCATTGCACCTAAAAATGTAAAGGTTAAAGTAACGCCACACCATGGTGGAGAGCCGGTAGTTACACCTACTGATAGCATTGCTTATAAAGCTGCTGAAAAAGCCATCGAAGATAGTTTCGGCAAAAAAGCCATTCCAACACGTGGTGGCGGCAGTATTCCAATTGTTGCTTTATTTGAAGATGTTTTGGGCATTAAATCTGTTCTTTTTGGTTTCGGTTTAGATAGTGATGCCTTGCATTCGCCAAATGAGAAATATGATATTTACAATTATTACAAAGGGATAGAAACTTTGCCTTTGTTTCATAAATATTTCGCTGAATTGAGCAAATAAAATAACTTCAATTATTTATTTAAATCCCTGTTAGGTTCATCCAGACAGGGATTTTTTTGCATTAAACTTCTAGAGTTTAATGGAGCTAGTGCATGGATAACTTCGAAAGTTTGATAGAATTATTCTTTTTTGAAAACCAACGTGCAGTTTTTTATAGCATCTACGGTCCCGCCATTCGCTGCAATCTTTTTGTAATCCTTTACTGCCATTAATACCGTCATTGCGAGGAGGAACGACATGGCAATCTATTTTGTCAGGATAACAAAAAGTATTTTCGCTGTTGTCGGGTTTATGATTTAGGGATGGTTTTTCAAATCAGAAGATAATGAACCACCCCTAACCCCTCCTTGAAAATAAGGAGGAGAGTTGTGCTATTCATTAACTTAATTCTCCGCTTATTGAATGTTTGCAGGCAATAAATGTTTACCC
Organism: Pedobacter agri PB92; assembly: GCF_000258495.1. Classification (GTDB taxonomy): domain Bacteria; phylum Bacteroidota; class Bacteroidia; order Sphingobacteriales; family Sphingobacteriaceae; genus Pedobacter; species Pedobacter agri. Next base: position 14,660 of record NZ_AJLG01000002.1, on the reverse strand, counting down.
AAGAGTTGCTAAAAGCGTATTCTTTTTCCCACCTAATTTAGAGGGGCAATGGGTGGTTATCAACGTTTAAATATTGGGCGTTCTGCAAAACCATTCCCAAGCATTACAAGCCCTGCCACCTAAACCCGACCTGAATGGAAAATCCTTTACTGATTTTAATCGGTAAAGATTTGAAATGGGGGCGGGGCTGAATAGAGCCATGAGCACAGCAATTGCTTTTCTAAAAAAGAAAAATCGTTTTTGGCTATTTTTTTTTAAATTGTGCACATGAAATACCTATTCTCATCTCTTTTACTTCTGGCAGGATCTATTTCTTTTGCTCAAAGTACTAAATCGATTAAGCAATCTGGAAATCCAATATTTCAAGGTTGGTACGCAGACCCTGAAGCTGCTATTTTTAACAATAAGTATTGGGTGTATCCAACCTACTCAGCGAAATATAGGGAACAGGTTTTCCTTGATGCTTTTTCATCTGATGATTTGGTGAAATGGAAAAAACACCCTCGTGTTTTGGATACAGCTGCAGTAAAGTGGGCTAATAAAGCGATGTGGGCACCAGCAATTGTACAGAAGGATAAAAAATACTATCTGTTTTTTGGTGCAAACGATATTCAAAGTGATAATGAGGTTGGTGGAATTGGTGTAGCTGTAGCCGATAAACCTGAAGGACCTTACAAAGATCATCTGGGAAAACCATTGGTAGATAAATTTCATAATGGTGCACAACCTATTGATCAGTTTGTATTTAAAGATAAAGACGGACAGTATTATTTGATTTACGGGGGCTGGAAACACTGTAATATTGCGAAATTAAATGCAGATTTTACTGGTTTTGTGCCTTTTGAGGATGGAACTACATTTAAAGAAATTACACCAGAAAATTATGTAGAAGGACCTTACATGTTTATTAAAGATGGTAAATACTACTTTATGTGGAGCGAAGGCGGCTGGACTGGTCCGGATTATTCTGTAGCTTATGCCATTGCCGATTCACCTTTCGGACCTTTTAAAAGAGTTGACAAAATTTTGAAGCAAGATCCTGAAGTAGCGAGAGGAGCAGGGCATCATTCTCTATTAATCAATGAGAAAAAAGGTACTTACCACATTGTTTATCACCGCCGTCCGTTAACGGAAACGGATGGAAATCATCGTGTTACCTGCATTGATGAAATGAAATTTGATGCTGATGGAAAAATCCTTCCGGTGAAAATTACAAATGAGGGCGTTAAAGCTCAAAAGGTTAAATAAATTTCTAAAGTCAGTTTTTAGCCTGTTTAAAAACTGACTTTATTTGCTTTCTGCTACCTTTCCCTCAAGATTTCTATCTAACAAACTGAAGCCGTAAGCACAAATTAAAAGGATGCAGGCCAATCCGAACCAAAGCCAGTTGTAACCTAAGTGCTTTGCGACAAAAAATCCTGCCATTGGACCAACCACCTGGGCGCAACTCCAGCTTAGCGTATATCCTGCAGCATATAAACCTCTGTTATGCTCGTTACTCCTGCTAATCACAACTGTATTGATAAAGGGAAGCACGAACATTTCTCCAATGGTAAAAGTGACGATGGTAAGTATCGCCGTGAAGACGTGAAAAATAATCGGGGCACTAAGCAACAAGTAAGAAACTGCAAAGAAAACGGAACCTATAATAATAAAAAACATCGGCGACCTTTTCTTTTCAATTTTATTGATCATAATCATTTCGAACAGGGCAATTATAGCTCCATTTATGCCAATGATGATTCCGATCGCAAACTCATCAATATGCCATTGCTCCTTAAAAAATACCGGGACAACCCTAAACATCAGGAAAGCACAAGTAATAAAAAGTGTGGTTAACAGTATAAAGCGAACATAAAAAGCATCTTGCCAGGGTTTCAAAATAACCATGTTGCTGCGGTTTTCTTTTGCTTTCTTTATAAAATCTTTAACCTGAGGGAGTAAAAATAAAATGGCTACGCCTACTAAAATGCTTACGCCGCCTTCTACAATAAATAAGAGTTTGTAATTTATCGAAGCAATTATTCCTGCCATGCTTATTCCGGCCGACCAGCCAATATTTACGGCAAGGCGATTTAATGAATAAGATCGCGTTATTGTGCCTTCTTTTGCATAATGTGCCACTGCGGTAAAATTGGCCGGGCGAAATGCTTCGGAGAAAAAGCTGATTACAACTGCCAAAACACAGAGTGTGGAAAAATGCGTTATGGTAGAAAATAATATGAATAATAAACCGCCAATAATTGAAGAAAGTATTTGAACGGGCCTGAAACCAATAATATCAGTAAGCTTTCCGCCGGTAGCCGAACCCAAAATGGAGCCAACGCCAAACAAAGTAATAATTAAACCTGCGTCAATTTCACTTCGATGCAAACTCTGTGTAACATACAAACCCATAAACGGAACGGCCATACTACCGCATCTATTAAACATCATCACAATGCTTAGCAGCCAGGTTTCTTTACTTAGGCCACTAAAGGATGATTTGTATGTATTTAAAATGAGCTTGAACATAGTGAATTTTCGTGTGCAAAAGTAGTAAAATGGGTTGTGATAAGTGATGAGCGAGAGATTAATATTACGGGAAATTCCTTTACTCATTTCTCAAAATTTGCTGTAATGTAATTAATGAGTTAATTTCATTCTAACTAAATTGAAACCTCATGAAAAACAACTCCAACTCCAGGCGTGATGCCATTCAGCAATTAGGTTTACTTTCAGCAGGAATGTTTATGCTTTCTTTAAACTCTTGTACTGATGATAAAATAGCAAATGATAATCTTAAAGAAACTAAGGCACCTTTGCCATTTCTAATTCCTGCTCAAAAACCTTTGGAAACGGGACCAATGGGAAATAATATGAGAACATTGATAAGGAGTACTCAAACGAATAACCAGTTCTCTTGTGTAGAAGCTGTTTTAGCGCCAAAAAAAATTGCAGGAAGTCCCCACAAACACGATAAGCTTGATGAACTAATGTATGTTTTGGAAGGAACAGCATCTATCTTAATGGGCGATGAAGTGGTAGAAGTTAAAGCAGGATGTTGGCATTTGAGACCGAGAGGTATAGTTCATGTGGTTTGGAACTCGGGAAGCGAAAATCTACGGCTTATTGATATGTATTTTAATCAGAATTTTGAAGATTATCTCGAAGAAGTTTACTTCAAAATCATTCCAGAGGTTATTCAAAATAAATTATCATTCGAAGATCCAATAATAGCTAAACGCATGGCTGAACTCGACAAGAAATTTGGCTTAACCTATTATCCTGAAAAACAACAGGCGCTGATAGACAAATATGGCCTGAGTTAACTTTCAATTCAACTTCAATAAACATTGAAGAAAACTAGATTACTACTTTTTCATTTCATCGCATTTTTTCTCAACTTTGCAGCAGCCATATGCCTCCAGAGAAAAGAATAACCACTACCAGAAAACCTTCAAACCGAAAGCCCGTCAATCGAAAAAAGAAATCCAAGTCATTTCCAACACAGTGGAAAGTGGCTATAGCGGGTTTGCTTTTGATATTATTATCTCCTTTTTACTATGGATATGTGGTTAGTGCCTTTGTTTCAACCTGGCGTTGGATAACCGACATAGGCGAGGACCCGAGTTACAGAACTTATAAAAGTTTTGATATTAAAATACCAAAAAATTACTCCATTCATGGAATAGATGTTTCTTATTATCAGGGGAAAATTGATTGGGCAAAAGTAAAGGCGATGGAAGAGGATGAAGTGAAGGTAAGTTTTGCTTTTATAAAAGCCACAGAAGGTGTTCTATTAGTCGACCCTTATTTTCAAAGAAACTGGCGTGAAGCGCCAAAAGTGGGTATTGTTTGCGGTGCGTATCATTTTTTCCGACCGAAGCGTGACGGTAAAACACAGGCTAAATTTTTTCTACAAGTTGTGAAAATTGAAAAAGGAGATTTGCCTCCGGTTGTGGATATTGAAACTTTAGATGGCGTTTCTCCACTGAAAATGCGGGCAGAACTTTCTGATTTTCTTAACTATGTGGAAATGAAAACGAAAGTCAGGCCGATTATTTACACTGGGTTGAAGTTTTACGAAGATTATTTGATTGAAAAATTTGATGAATATCCGCTATGGGTGGCGCACTATTATCAGCCCAAGCTTAGATTAGATAACAGTCGGTGGAAATTCTGGCAACATTCTGATAAGGCTAAAATAAATGGTATTGGCCATGTGGTTGATTTTAATGCTTTTAGCGGAGATAGTACAGCGTTATCGGAGATGTTGGTTAGGTGAGTTAATTAATTCTTAGTCCGTCATTGCGAGGTATGAAGCAATCTTTTTTTTTAAGCTGATTAGCATTAGTTTTGCCTTACGCCAACCTTTTTTCTCGGTTCGCCGTTGCCGAAGGCGCTTAACCGTAATTCCCCATTTAGGGGGCTAGGGGGTTATACCACCCAGCTTTCACACTTCTCTAAGAAAAACTCATCGGCTTCTGCGCCAATTCCAGGTGTTTCCGGAACATCTAAAAAGTACCCATTGTAGGTTAAGCCACCAACAGCGGGGTCAACCAAGTGTCCGAGCAAAGCGGTATCTAAATCAAAAAATACAACATTCGGACTCGCCAAAGCAAAGTGAAGATTTGCACTTAAGGCAATGCGACTTTCCAACATACTGCCAATCATACATTTTACTCCCGTTTGCAAAGCTTCTTCGTGGATTTTCTGCGCACCGAGAATACCTCCGGATTTTGAAAACTTAATGTTTAAATAGGTGGTAGATTGGCTATTTATAAGTTTTCTTGCATCGTGATAGTTGTAGCAACTTTCATCGGCCATCAACTTTACAGGAGAGTTTATGTTGAGTTCTGGTAGTTTGTCATCATACCAGGTTCTCATGGGTTGTTCACAAAATTCGATATTATATTGTTCAAGGTCACCTAAGGCAAATAAAGCTTCATCAAAAGTCCAGCCCTGATTGGCATCCAGGCGAATGGTAATTTCATCGCCAACAGCTTCCCGAATTTTTTTAACCCTTTCTATGTCGTCATTAACTTTTTTACCAAGTTTAATTTTTAAAATGGTGCATCCTTTTTCCTTGTATTGAACGGCAGTTTTTGCCATACCCTCGGGTGTATCTATGCCAATCGTCATATCCGTTTCTATTGTACGTTTGGTTCCACCTAAAAACTTATACAAAGGCAAATCTGCATTTTTGGCTGCAATATCGAATAATGCCATATCAAATGCACTTTTGATGGTGCTGTTGTGGTCGGCATAACCTAACAAATCGTTCATTCGTTCAGGTATTTCCAATGGATTTTTACCTTTTAATATCGCGGCAAAATCCTTAGCCATTGCAATACAGGTTTCTTGTGTTTCGCCAACAATCATCGGGAAAGCAGAGCATTCTCCAATACCATGAATTCCACCATCCGTGTAAATTCTAATCAAAACATTTTGCGCAAAGTGCATGGTTCCGGTTGCAATTACAAATGGCTCCATCGGGATGCTAAAACGATATATTTCGGTGTGTGTAATTTTCATGTCTATTATTGGTTGGTAGGAAGTTTAAAGTAAATACTAGGTATCGCTTTTTTAAAAATAGATTTTCAACTAAAGTATAAAAACAAAAACTAAAACAAAACAGCTTTGTAGATAATTGATAGCTTTACCAATTCATTTTTATACCTTAATTGCCATGTCGAACGTACATTCTGAGCCTAATAGTTTAATCAACGCTTCATCACCATATTTACTGCAACATGCTTATAACCCTGTTCAATGGTATGAGTGGGGCGTTGAAGCTTTGGAAAAGGCAAAAGCTGAAAACAAGTTGATTTTAGTGAGCATTGGTTATTCGGCATGCCATTGGTGTCATGTTATGGAACGCGAAAGTTTTGAAAATTTTGAGGTGGCCGAAGTGATGAACAAACATTTCGTTTGCATTAAGGTAGATCGGGAGGAGCGCCCGGATATTGACCAGATTTACATGTATGCTATCCAATTGATGACAGGTAGTGGCGGCTGGCCCTTGAATTGTATTTGCCTGCCCGATCAACGCCCAATTTATGGTGGAACTTATTTCAGAAAAAATGACTGGGTTAATATCCTGGAAAATGTGGCTGCGCTATGGTCAAATGAACCCGAAAAAGCCATTCAGTATGCAGAGCGATTAACTTCAGGCATCCGCGATAGCGAAAAAATAATTCCATCGGTTACAAAAGAAGATTATACTGATGAACATTTAACTGAAATTATTGAACCATGGAAACGCCATTTCGATATATCATTCGGAGGATACAATCGTGCCCCAAAATTCCCTCTACCAAACAACTGGGTTTTCCTGTTGCGTTATGGCTACTTAAAAGATGATGAATCGGTTTTTACAGCGGTTTGCCACACATTAGAGGAGATGAGTAGAGGTGGAATTTACGATCAGATTGGCGGCGGTTTTGCCCGTTATTCCGTTGATGATAAATGGCATGTGCCGCATTTTGAAAAGATGCTTTATGATAATGCTCAACTGATCAGTTTATATGCTGAGGCTTATCAATGCACAAAATTTAACTCCTTTAAACAAACCGCGGTTGAAAGTATAAATTGGGTTTTTAACGAAATGACATCTCCCGAGGGTTTATTCTATTCGGCTTTAGATGCAGATAGTGAAGGCATTGAAGGTAAATTTTATGTTTGGGATAAAACGGAGTTTTATGATCTGCTTGGTGATGATGCGCAATTATTAGGAGAATATTTCAACATCACCGAAGAAGGTAATTGGGAAGAAGAACAGACCAATATTTTGAGAAAAATACTGAGCGATGATGATATTTTATCAAAACATAACATTGATGCTGAAACGCTTTACACAAAAGTTGAATCGGCAAAGGCAAAATTACTAAATATCAGAAACCAACGGATTCGACCTGGTTTAGATGATAAGTGCTTGACCGCATGGAATGGGATGATGATTAAAGCACTTGCAGATGCGGCAACCGTTTTAAGCCATGATTTATATTATCAAAAAGCAGCGGCGGCAGCCCGGTTTATCTTAGTCAATTTAAAAACAGCAAGTGGCGGCTTGTATCGAAATTGTAAAAATGGAAAAGCTTCTATCACAGCTTTTTTGGACGATTATGCTTTTTTAATAGAGGCTTTGATTGCACTTTACGAATATGACTTTGATGAAAACTGGTTGAATGAGGCAAAATCTTTTACCGATTATGTGCTTGAAAACTTTAGTGATTCTGAGTCACCAATGTTTTTTTATACTTCAGCAACCGGCGAAAGCCTGATTGCCCGTAAACATGAAGTCATGGATAATGTGATTCCAGCTTCAAATTCGACAATGGCACAAAATTTAACGAAATTAGGTTTGCTATTCGATTTGGAAGGTTACAACAATAAAGCCGCAGAAATGCTTGCTGCCGTGCAGCCGAAAATTAAAACCTACGGATCAGCCTATTCAAATTGGGCAATACAACTGCTCAATGAAGTTAATGGGATAAACGAAATTGCACTTACTGGCGTGGAAACAGATGCCATTAAGCTGGAGTTAAGTAACTATTATATTCCCAACAAAATTACATTAGGTGGAACAAAAAGTAACCTGCCGCTGTTAAAAGGTAAGCAAAGCAATGAAACAAAAGTTTATATTTGCCGAAATAAAGTATGCCAGTTACCGGTTAACACTGTTGAGGAAGCATTAGCATATTTACATTAAAAAAGATTAAATGAATATTTCACCAAACTCAGTAGTCGCAGTAACTTATGAATTGCACACTACGAACGAAGAAGGACAACAAGTTTTTGTTGAGAAAGCTGATGAGCAAAATCCTTTAGTATTTTTATATGGCGTTGGCATGATGTTGCCTAAATTTGAGGAGCATTTAGCAGGTTTAACAACTGGAGCTGATTACAGCTTTGAATTATCTGCTGCTGATGGTTATGGAGAAATTGATCCAGGGGCTTTCGCTGATCTTCCAAAATCGATGTTTACAGAAGCTGGCGGTGAAGTTCCATCTGTTGGTGATGTAATTCCTTTACAAGATAATAATGGAAACCAATTCAGAGCTGGTGTAACTGCTGTTCATGATGAAACAGTTGCAGTTGATTTAAACCACCCTATGGCAGGTAAAAATTTATTGTTCGCGGGAAAAATTTTAAACGTTCGCGAAGCTACGCAAGATGAGTTGGCTCATGGCCATGCTCACGGCGCTGATGGCCACTCAGGTCACTAAGATTAAACATAAAAAGTGGCTTGCATCCCTATTAAGCTTTTGATCTCACTAGTTTTAAATATTAATTTGATTCAGTATGAAAAAGTTATTATTTGCACCGCTTGTATTTTTGTTATTTGTTAAACTTGGATATTGCCAGTCGGTTGATATGGCTACCCTTAGGGAAAAAGTTCGGCACAATAAAAATTATATTATTTATACCAATACTATAGATGAAACGGTAAAGGCTTCTTTGAATAAGGAGTTTTCGTTAAACGAAGTTGGCGCTAAGGTTGATAAAAGTAAGGTTGGTAAATTGCAGACCCTGCAGGAATTTAAAGATTTTTACAGAAAAGCAGGAGTGAAAGGTGGCGATCGTTTGGCTGCTTTACAATACAAAATATCTTACAGCTTAAAAGCACTAATAAGGGATATTCCTGAATTAAAGAAAATTCCGAAAGCGCAGTTTAATGAATTGCTAAAGCCACCTCGACGTGTAGTTAAAACCAGGTAACAACTTTAGTGATCGTCAAAATCTGAAATTCTTGAATTGTCAAAACCAAAAATCCCGATTCATCGGGATTTTTGGTTCTATAATAATTTTGATGTAGATAAGAGCACCGGAGGATTATCCATTGTGTTGGTGGTGCTCAGTTTTAACACACCTTTCACTGTAATGGGCTGATAAGTAAATTTAATTGGTTCGGCCATTTCCACTAAAACCATAATCGGGATCCCATTTTTACCGCAATAGAAACATTGATTAATGGGTAAGGTTGAAAGCATAAACTTCGTTTGCTTCATGCCATCTTTAATCGGAACAATATATCCTGAAAGCTCAAAAGGTTTGTTCTCGAATTTTTTAATGCCCGGTGAGTAAACAGCATATTTTTCTGTCGGCTTTACAGTTTTAAAAGTGATACCGCCAATTACATCCCAGTTTGGAGAATCCATTTGATCGCTGGGATCATGCTGTGCCTGTGCGTTGAGGCCAATAAAAATTAAAAATATAAATGCCAGTGCTTTCATTATTCCTTTTCTCATGTCAGCACAAATATAAGAAAGATGTAAGTGGGCAAGTGTAATTCATTTATAACAAAACCAATAAAAATTGCGAGTGTAATACGGTATGAATTAGGTTATCTATGATGTTTCCCTAAATTTCGGCATCAACATCTTTCTGGCCAGCTTTAATCGCTATAAACTTTTAAAAGTCAATTTTCAGCCTCAAACCGCCATTGGTAAGATTAAGGTTGTCATTAGAAAAAGTCTTCATCGGCAGTCGCAAAAATGGTTCAATAGCGAAATCGGTTTTCTTCGATATTTTTTGCTTGTATCCTAGTGAAAAATTGTAGAAGCCAATATATTTATCAGTTACACTTGAAGACTGGGCCTGAGGTTCAGAAACCCGTTCGGTAACGATAAGCATCCGCTGTTCAGCTACGCCGGATGTGTTGGCCACGGTAACATTTTTTCCACTGCTCACCAGGTAATTATTGTCTTGTCTGTTGTTTAAAATGGCCAGTGCCGACACCCCAACGCCTGTATAAACTTTTTTGCTAATGTTGTATTTTAATTCCAATGGGATGTTTATTCCGCGAACACTGGCATTAACTGATTCCAGGCTTCTGGCATTAGTCGCTGAATAGGTTGCCAGTGCGGCCGAGCTAGGTACAGCACTCGCCATTGCATCATTACTTTTTGCATTTTGTGTCGATGGATTGCTCGTTGAACTCAACGATGAATAGGCAATACCTGAACTGATGGAAAGTTTTTCGGCCAATTTGTAGGAAAGCGAAAAACCATAATTCATATTCACTTTGTTGTCATTTCCCATTGCAGGTGCAACATAAACTCCCGGTTCCCATTTGGCATTTGCCTGGGTTTTACCAGTATTTTTCAATTCATTTATTTTGCTGTCTTGCGCCAGCAAATCTTCAAAAGTTGGCTTTTTGAAAGGTTCTTCTTTTTTAGGTTCGGCTTTAATTTCAAATTTTCTATCGCCATAAGAAGCAAGTGGTATTTTAGTTAAAGCATTATCTAATACGTTGTAGTTTTCAATTGCAACAACCGGATCATTTGTATTAGCAAGTACGGTAATCGCCTGATCTATCTTCTGCCTATCTGGGCTTACCGATGCATCTTGAACCTGGCTATTTTTAGTAAAGGGCGTATTCAACGGTCCAACCATTTCAACCTGATCATTCTTAACCACCGGTTTTTTCTCTTGTCCTACTGGTTTTTCTTTAGTCGTTTTTTTATTTGTGATAACTAAATCCTGTTTACGATTTTGATTATTTAATATCAAAAATGTGCCACCAAAAATTAAAATCAACGCAGCAGCTACCCATAAAGGCCAAAAAATGAAACCTTTTGGTTTGTTCTCCTTTTCAGAAAAACGCTCCCATGCACCCGGCGAGTAAGATTCCTCGTGGTGTTGAAGCTGTGCGGCAATATGGTCTATTAATTCTTTATCCATTTTTTTTATAGGAACCAACCATTGTATTCAGGTAAAGTGTACGTAATTTATTTTTAGAGCGTGTTAAATATACACGGCTTGAGCTTTCGGGGATATTCAACATTTTTGAGATCTCCTCATGGGCGAAACCTTCAATTTCATATAAGTTAAATACCAGTCTTTGCGTATCTGGCAAATGATTAAGTAAATTCAAAATATCGTTTACATGCAATTCAGATGCGATAGATACTTCGGTAACAGGGTGCTCATCTTCGCCAAGGTCATCAACATAATACTGCGCTTTTGCGGTTCTGATTTTATCAATCGCAGTACGCGATGCAATTTGCGCAATCCAACCTTTAAATGATCGTTGTAACTCTTCTGGGTTTTTAGGCGATTTGAAGGTGCCCACGTGTTTAAATATTTTTATGAAGCTATCATTTACAAGCTCCTCACTATCTGAAGCATTTCTGGTGTACCTCAAAATAATGCCCATTAAATAGCCATAAAATGATTTATACATCATTTCTTTACAGCTATTGTCGTTTTTTACACAGCCTTTTAAAATTTCCTCAAAACTGAGTATTTTTTTTATCACTCCTGTAAAGGACTATTTAAAGTTTGATTAGTTTTTATCTGATATTTTAACCCTTATGCGAAATTAATGAAATAACACCATTCCCGCTTTAGAATGGTGTTATAAATGCATAGGTAGATCTTATTTGTTTGTCATCACAGCTAATCCAAATTTTGTACTATCTGTTTTGCTGCTCAGTCCTTTGGCCCAAATGGTGTATATTTTTCCCTTTTCAATTTTTATTGCCGGTAAAGTTGCTTTAACGGTTGCCGATCCCGCTTCTTTAACCTGGAAAGTATAACTTTCTGATGGATTGATGGACGCAAACGGGGTAAATTCTTTAAACGCTTTTGCGGTAAATAGAGCAGTGGCGTTTCCTTCAACAGCTAAATCTAAGGCGGTAGAACCCGGACTTAAGTTAATGAAACGTACTTTAGCCTTATCTGCATCTGGTGCTTTCAAATCATCTTCAACCAATAAAATTTTAGTTGATTTAAGTGTATCCACTACAAAAGCAGAGTAAAAAACACCTTGTTTCAAAGTTCCTGTGCCGCTGGTTAAGTATCTTAACGAATCTTTTTTGGCAACGCCGATCACTCTATTTCCTGGGTATGCTGCATAGTAGCCGCGATCGTTGGTGTAGGTAAAACTGCCGATTTTTTGATTATCTAATACAAAATCAAGCGCAGCGGTGCCCGGCGAAGCGTGAACGAAGCCAATGCCTGCAGCTTCAATAGGATCATTATTCCAGTCTTTTTTACAGGCAGAAAAAATCGTTGTTATAGCGAGAAGAGAGAGTGCAATTTTTGTTGTTAAGCTAAAGTTTTTCAAATGAGTTTTCATGTTTTAAATCAATTTTAGAATCAAAATTGGTTAATGGCCATTAACACTTTTTCTTCTAAAACGATTAACGTGGTGAAAACGCTACAATGAATTAAAATTTTTTAATTAACGGTCAATGTAGATTCATAAACATATCTGCTGGCTACTGACTTACCGTTCAGATAGGCAGGGGAGAAATCAAAATCTTCTTCTTTAAGTTTACTCAAATCCATTGTTGTTGTTTTTTTTAAAACAGGTAGAAGAATTTCTGTGTCATATTTGATCAACTTTCCGTTAACGTCTAAGTGAAATATTAAATAAACTTTGTGAATGCCGGGATAGGCATTAGATTCCTTCGGAATTTTAAAATTTTGAATTAAAAAGAATAAGCCATAATAATTACCTCCAATTTTCATGGGTGGAACAACCTTGTCGCCAGCTTTCAAAGAATCGATTTCAAAAAATATAAGTGAATCAGGCGCATTATATTCAACTTTTTTTGTGGTGTAATTATAAATTTGATCTAATGAATCTTTACTGCGATAAAAATTCCACCTACCAACACGATTATTGTTTTCATACATTCCAGTTGCAACCACCTTATGTCCTTTCATTACCTTCGCCACTCCATTTTTAATTTGTTTATTTGTTTTTAGAGTTGTAGAATGCTCAATGAAGCCACCTCTAATAAATCTGTAATGCATATGTGTCGAATCACTCTTTTGAGCGAATGCAGTAAAACCAATAAACAGTAGCAGAAAAGTACAGCGTGTTTTCATATAATTTAACTAATTTTTATGGGTGATTTTGATTATTTCAATTAACTAAGTCTATGATTTGCCTTAACTAACAGTTAGTTTAGCTTTGATAACTATTTTACTTTTAACAGGTTTGCCATTTACATAGGCTGGTATAAATCTGAATTCATCATTTAGGAATCTTTTGATATTGAGTTCGGTTAAATTGGTACTATAACTTTTTGATGAAAGCTTTTCCTCAACTTTTTCAAGATCGCCTCGTTCATTAATCGTGAAAATGTAAAACTGATCGTAACCTGCTGAATTGTATGGTATTCCATAATGATGTGATTCCTGAAATATCGCCTTAAATGCCATTCTAAAGCCGCCAATTTTTACAGGTTTTATCACACGATCGCCTTCTTTCAAGCTATCAATTACATAAGATATTGAATTTATTGGCTGGTTGTAATCTGCTTTTTTTAAATCATAGTTAAAAATTTGTTCTACACTATCCTTCTGTTTAAAGAAACGCCACCGCCCAACCCGCTTATCATTTTTATACAAACCATAAGCTAATATTACTTGGTCGTCAAATATTTGAGTTAACCCATTTCTAATGCCGGGTTTGGAGATTAATTCAGTAAAATTTTCCTTAAAACCAAAGGCATTCCTTTTCGAGCGTACTTTTGTCGAGTCGCTTTCCTGAGCGACCGCCAAGAAACTAATAAAAAAATAAGAGGAGTGTAGAGAGCGTTTTCATCATATTTGATCAGGCTATAAAGAAAAAAGGTTTTGATGTAAAATCAAAACCCTTTTCAAAATATATTTAATAAATGCCTTAGGCGTACATTTCTTCGCGAAGTTTTGCCACATCAGGACTATTGATGTACTCATCGTAAGTCATTAATTTATCAATAGTGCCTTTCGGCGTAATTTCAATAATTCTGTTGGCTACAGTTTCAGTCAACTGGTGATCTCGTGAGGTAAATAAAATGGCACCCTTAAAATCTTTCATACCATTGTTCAAAGCTTCAATAGATTCCAAATCCAGGTGGTTGGTTGGTTCATCAAACATCAAAAGGTTTGCTTGCTGCAACATCATTCTCGAAAACATACAACGCATTTTCTCACCACCTGAAAGCACTTTTACGTTTTTTAGAACTTCTTCGCCCGAGAATAACATACGGCCTAAAAAGCTACGCACAAATTGCTCATCGGCATCCGTTCCAGAATATTCACGTAACCAATCTACCAGGTTTTCATCCTTGCCAGCAAAATATTCAGAGTTATCATTCGGAATATCAGCTGTGCTAATGGTAACGCCCCATTTAAATTCACCTTTATCGGCAGGCACTCTACCTGTTAACACATCGTAAAATGCTGCGGTCGCCAAACTATTCTGAGATAAAATTGCGATTTTATCGCCCTTGTTTACCATAAAAGTAACCTTGTCGAATAAAATGCCATCGTTTCCCGATTTTCCTAATGCATCAACCTGTAAAATCTGATCGCCCGCCTCACGACCTGTATTGTTAAAAATAATGGCTGGGTATTTTCGGCTCGATGCTTTAATTTCCGTAATATCGATTTTATCTAAAGCTTTTTTACGTGAAGTTGCCTGCTTTGATTTTGATGCATTTGCACTAAACCTGCGGATAAATTCCTGCAACTCTTTCACTTTATCTTCCATCTTTTTGTTCTGGTCACTACGTTGTTTTAGCGCCAGCTGACTCGATTCGTACCAGAACGTATAGTTACCAGTGTAGATGCTCATTTTTGCGAAATCGATATCAACAATGTGCGTACAAACTGCATCTAAAAAGTGCCTGTCGTGAGAAACCACCAATACAATGTTCTGGTAATCAGCCAAGAAA
>NZ_AJLG01000001.1 GCF_000258495.1 Pedobacter agri PB92 | reverse complement strand
AATAGTACTGATGAAAGTAATCAACGCAGTTGCTTTATCACGTTTTTAGTAGGTAACAACCTGAATCCTGCTTTTTTATAATCATCATCCAATACCCATGCAATGGCCCAGAAGTGAGGAAATTGCCATACAAACTGGATCAGGAATAAAATAACTGCAATGTTATAATCAATTGCATAAAACATCTCAGATTTTAAGCTACCAAATGCAGCTAAATAGCCGATTAGCGGTGGTAACGCACCAGGTATGGCACCAACGAAAACTGCAATAGGCGATTTTCTTTTTAATGGCGTATACGCAAATGCATATAGTAAAATTGAAAACACTGATAACAAACCTGTTTCAAGATTCAAGTGTCCTAATAACCATGTTCCTAGAAAAGCCATGAATACCCCAAGGATCAAGCCCTGTCCGGTGGTCATTCTCCCAGCTGGCATTGGGCGGTCTTTCGTTCGAGACATTAGTTTATCCAGATCTTTCTCTATGATTTCATTAAAACAATTGGCCGCTGCAGTAACTAAAAAACCACCGGCTATTAATATACCCCAGTTACCCCAATCTATTGATGGAATATGCCCTCTGCCAACTTGCATTTTCTGACCGATCAAAAACGAAATCGACGCAGAAAACACCACCGTAAACGATAGCCTGAATTTGATGAGTTTAGAAAAATCTGAAATAACTTGTTTCAATTCTCTTTTTATTATTGTTTGTAAGTACTTGTTCTGTAAACCAGCAAGTACAAATAAAACTGTAAACTAAATAACAACGTAGAAAATAAAATATGTACTGCCTGCGCTGCTGGTGGAAACGCTATGTAAGCCAATGCGAAGCCACTTAATAATTGTATGAGGAGCGTAATTAATATGAATCGGGCAGTTAATAAGGGTGCTGCCTTTCCACTAAACCGATCAATTACCATTTTATAAACGATGGCATTACAAACCACCACCAATATGGCCAAATCGCGATGGTAAGAAAATATGTCACCCACTTTATCAATCCATGTACCTCTTAATCCATAAGACAAAGACTTTGCAATTACATCTACCGATTCCCTTACTTCGGTACCTAAAACAATCTGTATAATACTAATTACCAGCGTAAATAGTAAAAAACCCTTCAGCCATAATATGCGATACATGATTACAGAAGGTGTTTTTCCAAGTTGCTTTGCGTAGTTATAGGTGTAAATCGAAATGGCTAAAATTACAATCGCTAAAAGCATGTGAACAGTGACCACCCACTGTGCCAAATTAGTAGATACTACAATCGAACCTAGCCAAGCCTGATAGCCGACCACCAATATGTTTAGAATGCTTAAGAATATAATTCGCTTTGCGGTCTTTCGGTAAGTAAATGAATAAATAGCGGTTAAAAGCAAAAACAATCCAGCAAATACACCAGTTAAGCGATTTAAATATTCAACCCAGGTTTTGGCTGGATTAAATTCTTCGGGAAGCGTAATGCTTTTATCATTCCTGATACTGTCCGCTAACGCTACTTTGCCCATACCTTCTAAATATCTGGCAAATTTCTCATTCTTTTTAATCCTTCCGGCTACATACTTTTCTTTATAGTTTGCTGGAAGTTGCGATACATCAGTTGGTGGAATATAGCGATCAAAACATTTCGGCCAATCAGGACAGCCCATGCCAGAACCCGTACTGCGTACGATACCGCCGGCAAGAATAACCAATAGCGTAACTATGATGGTTATAAAGTTTATCTTGATGAAACGTTGTTCTGATCTACTGACCATATATCTTTTAAGATGAAAAGGGTATCCGGATAAGCAGAAACTTAATCAGATACCCCTTTTAAAATTGTATTAAAGCTTTGCGCTTATCTTAGTTTTCTTTAACCGGATTAGCCAATTCCCAATCCTGTTGAATTTTTTCTGCCTCAGCATTTCCTTCAAAGTCATGAGGTAAGTTTGAACTCATCGTTTGAGAGAAAGGTACTGTTTGAGGGATAAAATCCACGTCATGACCAGGTTTGCTATAATCATATGGCCATCTGTAAACGGTAGGAATTTCTCCTGGCCAGTTTCCGTGGATGTGTTCAACTGGTGCTGTCCACTCTAAAGTATTGGCCTCCCAAGGGTTTTGAGGTGCTTTTTTACCTTTAAAGATTGAATAGAAGAAGTTAAACAAAAATGCTACTTGAGCCAAGGCTGCAAAAATAGCTGCCCAGGTTACAAAAACGTTAACAGTTAACCATTTTTTCATGAATTCAAATTCTGTGAAAGCATAGTAACGACGAGGTACACCATCTAAACCTAAAAAGTGAAGCGGGAAGAATACCAGGTAAGCTGCAATGAAAGTTAACCAGAAGTGTAAGTAGCCTAACTTAGCGTTCATCATTTTACCAAACATTCTTGGGAACCAGTGATAAACACCTGCCAACATACCAAAGATAGCTGCAGATCCCATTACCAGGTGGAAGTGGGCAACAACGAAATAAGTATCATGTAAGTTAATATCTAATGAAGCATTTCCTAAGAAGATACCAGTTAATCCACCAGAGATAAAAAATGAAACCAAACCTATAGCAAATAACATCGCAGGAGTGAAACGGATGTTACCTCTCCAAAGTGTAGCCAGGTAGTTGAATGTTTTTACGGCTGATGGTACTGCAATAATCAACGTGGTAATCATAAATACACCACCCAACAATGGGTTCATACCTGTCACAAACATGTGGTGACCCCATACGATGAATGAAAGTACAGTAATACCAATTAATGAATAAACCATCGCATGGTAACCAAAGATTGGTTTGCGGGCGTTTACAGATATAACTTCTGATGAAATACCTAATGCCGGCATAATTACGATATATACCTCAGGGTGACCTAAGAACCAGAACAAGTGTTGCCACAAAATTGGCGAACCACCTTCGTTCGGTAAAATGTCAGTACCCATTACAATATCTGACAAGTAGAAACTTGTTCCAAAGCTACGATCGAATACCATTAACACTACACCTGCTACAAGTACAGGGAATGATAAGATACCTAAGATAGCAGTTAAGAAGAAAGCCCAGATCGGTAACGGCATTTTCCAAAGGTCCATACCTTTAGTACGCATGTTTAAAATTGTACTCACATAGTTGATACCACCCATTAGAGATGATGCCACGAAAAGTACCATACTTACTAACCATAATGTCATACCCATACCAGAACCTGGCATTGCCTTAGCAACAACCGATAATGGCGGATAAACCGTCCATCCACCAGAAGCAGGTCCGGTTTGAACAAAAAACGAAGACATCATGATCACACAAGCCATAAAGAAGAACCAGTATGAAAGCATGTTTAAGAATGGCGAGGCCATATCTCTTGCTCCGATTTGTAATGGAATAAGTAAATTACTAAAAGTTCCACTTAACCCTGCAGTTAATACAAAGAATACCATAATGGTACCGTGAATAGTAACTAAGGCTAAATAAAAATCAGGTTTGATGCGACCACCTTCAGCCCATTTTCCTAAAAAAGTTTCTAAGAAAGGGAAGTTTTGATCTGGCCAAGCCAATTGAATACGGAATAAAATTGATAAACCCATCGCAATTACGGCCATGATGATACCCGTAATTAGGAATTGCTTAGCAATCATTTTGTGATCCATGCTGAAGATATACTTCGAGATCAACGTCTCCTTGTGGTGACCGTGATCAGCGTGGTCGTGATTGTGTTCGTCGTGTAATGCTATTGTTGACATAATTCTTTTCGCTCCTGCTTAATATTATTTATTTAAAGCCATTTGGTTACCTTTCACAGCTGCCGAATCGGTTGCTGATGAATCTCCTTCTGCTGCTGGTTTAGCAGGCGCAGGTGCCACAGGCAAATTAAATTGTTTTCTTAAATCGTCGTTTAAGTATGTTTTCTGTTCTGCAATCCAGGTTTTGTACTCAGCCTCTGAAACTACACGCACATCTTTCTGCATGTTCCAGTGACCTGACCCACAAATTTTAGCACAGAAGAAAAGGAACTTAAAGTTAGGATCGTTTGTTTCCTCCTGCATCTGACGGGTAGTCTTAGTCGGAGTGAATTCGAAAATCGTTTGCATACCCGGTACAGTATTCAACTGCACTCTGAAGTGAGGCATGTAAAAACTGTGGATAACATCTTTACTGTTTAAGATTAACTTAACTGGTTTACCAACTGGAATAACCATTTCATCAGCCATCTCATCATCACGAGAGTTTAGGTCTTTGAAATCGATACCTAAGGTATTCGAAGAAGTAGTTAATTTATAGTTTTTCTTACCTACAATACCATCGGCACCTGGATAACGGATAGACCATTTGAACTGTTCAGAAGTTACCTCGATTTGAAGTGGCTTGTTATTCGGATCTTCAACTTTGAAGAAAATCGATCTCCAGGTTAAAAAACCCATCAAAACCAAAACGGTTAATACTAAAGCCGGAACAATTGTCCAGATTTTTTCGATTGTATTATTGTGTGGGTAATAGTATGCTTTTCTTTTTGCAGAATATTTGTAGATATAAGCAAATCCAAATAATAAAATGTGGGTTAAAATGAATACGATTGTAGTAATGATCAATGTTAAATTAAACATTTCATCAATTTTCTTTCCATGTTCAGATGCAGCATCAGGTAACAACATCGAACCATGAACCGTATACTCCCAATACACACCGTACAAACCCAGGACAAGAAACAACGCAAATAAACTTGCATGAACTCTGTTCCAGTTAATACCAACTGGCTTGCCTTGTGCTTCGCGGCTTAATTCATATACTTTTATTGATTTACCAATAATTGCGATGAATAAACATACGGCAAGAAAGATCAGAATATAAAATATTACTGATTTATAAACCTCGCCCATATCAACTTTCGGTGCCGCTGCAGCTCCTGCTGCTGCCTCTTGCGCAAATGCGCTGGTGTTTGCAAAAACAGTAAGTAATACTGCTAAAGCCGCGGTCGTTTTATTCGTGATAAACTTTCTTAAACTCATTTTCTTAAAAGTAGTACGCTGTACTTCTATTATAATAATAATTAAATATTTGCCCTATATATCATCTACTAAAGTTGATGATGCAAACTTTCTTGTAATAATGGGTGATTCTTTGCAATTAAAGGTTTCTTGCTTAAGTTGCCTAAAACCGTAAAGGTAAACAATCCTACAAATCCTAATGCAGTACCGATCTCAACAATACCAAAACCGTTGTGGCCATCTTCAACAGCTCCTGGCATAATCATTTGATAATAATCTACCCAGTGACCTAGCAGAACTACAATAGAAACGAATAACAATTTAACATCTGTTCTTTTATTATCTCTATCCATTAACAATAGAACCGGAGCTAAGAAATTCATTGCAAGGTTTAAGAAAAACCAGAATTTGTAATACTCAAAGCGTTTGTAGAAATAAACCGTTTCCTCTGGCATGTTTGCATAGTAAATTAATAAGAACTGTGCGAACCATACATAAGTCCAGAAGATAGAGAAACCAAAGATAAACTGACCTAAGTTATGTAAGTGGCTATTGTTAACCCATTGCATATAACCAGCTCTTCTTAATAAGATGATGATGATGGCAATGGTTGCTAAACTACTTACCCACATTGCAGCGAAGTTATACCAACCGAACATAGTTGAAAACCAGTGTGCTTCTAATGACATGATCGTATCGAAAGCGAATATCGGCGTAGTAAAACCGTAGATCACTAAGAAGATACAAGCATTTTTAAAGCTCTTTCTGTAAGAAACCAATCCACCAGCTAAATCTTCATTGTATGATAGTTTAGTAAAACTGATTGCAAATGCACTGTAAACACCCAAAAACACTACCATACGACCTAAGAAGAAAGGTACGTTCAGGAATACTGATTTACCTGCGATTAAAGAATCGTAGTTAGGGCTGTTCGGATCAGTTAATCCCTCAGCATGCCAGTGGTGATATAAGTTGTGTGTATATAAACCAGCAGAAATAATCACGATTAGGATTATAGAAGCGATAGGCAATGTTTTAGCCAGTGCCTGTGGTACACGTAAAATTGATGCAGACCATCCTGCCTGCGCAACAAATTGAACAGCAAGGAAAAACATACCTGACATACAAACGCATGCAAAGTAGTATCCCATAAGTAACAGGTTGGCAAAAGTACGCTCATGCATTACTTTATCTCCAGTAAAACCGTAACCAATAGCAATAGCACCTAATATGATACCAACAATGCTTAAGGTTTTTACTTTACCTGTAAACTCAAACTGTTCACTAAAATTAATATTGTGAGTTCCCATTTATATTCTGCTTTACTATTGTCCTTTTTGTAATTGTTGAACATACATCACTACTTTCCAACGATCTGTTGGCGTAATTTGTGAAGCATGCGAGCCCATGTTATTTACACCGTAAGTGATGGTGTGATAAATTTTACCAGGTGTAAGATCTACCATATTTCCACCACGTGATGAAGCGCCTGTTTGATAAGCCGGTACACCACTAAATTTCTCAATTTTAACTAAGTGACCTTGACCATCACCTTTTTCACCGTGGCAAGGGCTACAGAAAACACCAAATAAATGTTTTCCTTCTGCTAAATTTAAAGTATCAACAGGTAATGGATTTACCATGCTTACACCTGCAGCTTCATATCCTTCTTTTGTATTAGGATATTCATCATACTCTGTAAAACCAACCGGCTTTGTATTTGCTGGTGGCACCTGTGCGGTATGACCTTTGAAACTAGCCAATAACTTATTAGTAGTATCAACCGGCTGATCCGGATTTAATGCTAATGCATCATACATGTTTCTGGCATACTCTAAACCAGTACTGCGTTTATCTCTACAAGCGGATACTGTAGCTGCGAAAGCGATAGCTAAAAACGCCGTATAAACAAATTTATTCTTATTCATAGCTAATGTACTTCCTTTCATTATACTTTACTTCTAAAGCACCTGCATCTTTTAATAAACCATCAATAACAGTGTGCGCTGCATTTTCCCTTGCATCAACTGCAATCACAAAACGATCGTCAGTTGCACGAAGATCCATTACTCTTGGTGCTCTTCCTGGAAATAAATGCGTAGAGGCATAATAAGTTAAAACCATACCGAAAGCACAAAACAATACGGTAAGCTCGAACATTATCGGAATAAAATCCGGTAATGCAAATGATGGTTTACCACCAATGTTTACTTTCCAATCGATTACTGCGCAAAAATAAATTAAAGCAAAAGCTGCGCAAGTTCCGGTAATACCAAAGCAAAATGCTGCGATATCGATTCTCGATCTTTTAATTCCTAATTTGGCTTCTATTCCGTGTATAGGCATTGGCGTATAAACATCATAAATGCTTACACCATTTTCCTGAAGCTTTTCGATGCCATGCATCATTTCATCAGGATCACCAAAACTGCCTAAAATATATTTGATATCACTCATTGTTATATTTTTGCGTAATCTTCTTGTTTAACACTATCAAATTTCTGTAATGACTCTACGTATTCTGCAACGTACTCTTTATTCTCATGTCCTTCTTTAATCTGTTTCATTTTAGATTGCTCACTTGCAGTTTTCAATAATAATTTAACCTCTGCGATAGCAATTGATGGCAATACTCTTAAGAATAATAAGAATAAAGTAAAGAATAATCCAATTGAACCAACGAATACACTTACGTCAACCCAGGTTGGATAAAACATCGCCCAGCTTGAAGGAATATAATCACGGTGTAGTGAAGTCACGATAATTACGAAACGTTCGAACCACATACCTACGTTTACCACGATTGATAAAATCCAGGTAGCTTTAATGCTTAAACGGATTTTTTTGAACCACAGTAATTGTGGAGAGATTACGTTACAAGTCATCATCATCCAGTATGACCACCAGTAAGGACCAGTAGAACGGTTGATAAATGCATATTGCTCATACTCAGAACCTGAATACCATGCGATGAAGAACTCAGTTAAATAAGCCACACCTACAATTGATCCTGTTAAGATGATGATTTTGTTCATCGACTCAATGTGGAACATGGTGATATAGTTTTCAAGACCTAATACTTTACGTGCTACCAATAATAAGGTTAACACCATCGCAAAACCTGAGAAGATCGCCCCTGCTACGAAATATGGAGGAAAGATGGTGGTGTGCCATCCAGGAATTACTGATGTTGCAAAGTCCATTGATACAATCGTGTGTACAGAAAGTACCAGAGGAGTTGAAATACCAGCCAAGATTAATGATACTGCTTCGAAACGTTGCCATGTTTTAACACCGCCTGTCCAACCAAAAGAAAAGATGGTATAGATTTTTCTGCGTGTTCCAACTGCACGGTCGCGAATGGTTGCAATATCTGGCAATAAACCTGTGTACCAGAATAATAATGATACAGAGAAATAAGTAGAGATGGCAAACATATCCCAAACCAATGGCGAGTTAAAGTTAACCCAAAGTGATCCGAACTGATTTGGTAATGGTAATACCCAATAAGCTAACCAAGGACGGCCCATGTGTGATACAACGTAAGTTGCCGCACAGATAACGGCGAAAATAGTCATCGCCTCTGCCGAACGGTTGATTGAATTACGCCAGTTTTGACGGAAGAGTAATAGTACCGCTGAAATTAGCGTTCCGGCGTGACCGATACCTACCCACCATACGAAACCGGTGATATCCCATGCCCATCCAACTGTTTTATTTAAGCCCCAAGATCCGATACCGTTCCAAAAGGTGTAACTCACAGCTACAACCCAAAGTAAAGCACCTAATGCTGAAACGATGAAACCAATCCACCAAGCCTTGTTCGGCTTGTTTTCTACCGGTCCTAAAATATCGTCCGTAATTTTTGCATACGTGATATTATCGCCGGTAATTAATGGTTCTCTAAGTATTGATTCGTTATGTCCTGACATAATTTGTATTTTCTTTATACTAAAGCTTACGCTTGTACTGTTGTATCTGTGTTTCTAATTTTTGTCATGTATCCGATACCCGGTTTCACGTTGATCTCTTCCAATACGTAGTAGATACGCTCAGAACGTAATGCTTTTGAAACCTCTGAGTTAGGATCGTTTGAATCACCAAATATGATCGCATTTGCTGAACAAGCTTCCTGACAAGCCATTTTGATATCGCCATCTTTTAATGGACGTTTCTCTAATTTAGCTTGTAACTTACCACCTTGAATACGTTGGATACACATTGAGCATTTTTCCATTACCCCACGAGAACGTGTAGTAACATCAGGATTTAATACCAATTGAGTAAACTCATTATTTAAGTAGTTATCGAAACGAGAATCATTCCAGTAGTTGAACCAATTGAAACGACGAACTTTGTATGGACAGTTATTCGCACAGTAACGTGTACCTACGCAACGGTTGTAAGCCATGTGGTTTAAACCATCTGATGAGTGTACAGTTGCCAATACCGGACAAACTGTTTCGCAAGGTGCGTGATCACAGTGTTGACATAACATCGGCTGGTGAACAACAGAAACATGATCTAAGTCTTCCAACTTAGCGATTTCTTTTTCTTTAGTTACATCACCATCTTTAGTTTCGTAGCTATAGTAACGATCGATACGGATCCAGTGCATCTCACGACGACGGCGAACCTCATCACGTCCTACAACAGGAATGTTATTTTCAACGTTACATGCAACGATACAAGAACCACAACCTGTACAAGCATTCAAATCGATTGCCATTACCCAGTTGTTACCTGGTTTCTCATATTGATCCCAAAGATCATAATCTTTGTGTTCGCCTTTGTGGTTCCCCGCAGAAGCATCTTTCAAATATTCTTTGAATGTAGCTTCTTTAATTACTGCACGGCCTTCGAAAGAGTGGTGTGTTTGTGTTTGAGCCAACTCATAGTAACCCCCTGTTGGAGTAATGGTTATATTAGAGGCATATTGCATGGTTCCATTCACGAACGTTACAAAAGGGAAAGCATTTTTACCTACATCGTTACCCGCTTTACCAACTTTGGTACGGCCATAACCTAATGCGATAGAAGCAGTTCCTTGTGCTTGTCCTGGCTGGATCAATACAGGAAGATCAACTGAATATCCGTTGCTACCTTTTACAGTAACCACATCAAATTCTTTAATTTTTAATTTTTCAGCATGTTTTGGTGCTAAGGCAACATAGTTATCCCAGGTTACTTTAGAAACCGGATCAGGTAACTCTTGCAAAAATGCGTTGTTTGCATTTTTACCATCACGCATTGGGATGTTTTCGTAAACCTGTAATTCAATTTGATCACCACCTTTGGCTAAAGCTTTGCTTGCAGAAACAATTTTGCTAGCTACCTCAACAACAGATTGTGTGAAAGAATAAGCTGCTGCAGTTTTTGGAGTTACTGCAACTACACCTTTTTCTAAAACGTCATTCCATTTTAAACCAAGTGCAGGCAACATTTTGGTTTCCCAGTTGCTGCGAACAAACTGATAGTAATCTTTAACCGGAGCATCAGCCCAAACCAATAAACTCTCTTCAGCCTGACGGCTGTTGAAAACCGGATTGATGGTAGGTTGAACGATTGAATAATATCCCTCGTAAGCATTTGCATCACCCCATGATTCTAAATAGTTATGGTTGATGGCAATGGCATCACAAAGTGAAGCCGTTTCATCAGCACGATCTGAAAATGAAACTTTTGCAGGAACTTTAGCTAAAGCATCAGTAAAAGCCTTAACATTCATGAAATCGTAAGCAGGGTTGCTGTTTAAGAAAAACACCGCACCAACTTCGCCACGATTCATTTCAGCAACCAAGCCATTAAATTCGGCATCGTTACCAGCGTATAAATAGCAAGGATTATCTAAATCGATCGTAGTACCATAACTGCCGATAGCGGAGTTAATGGCATTAACCAAAATCTGCGTAGAAACATCATTAGAACCACAAACAACAAGGCCTTTACCTTTATTTTGTAGTAATTCTTTAGCTACTAATTTGATTACCTTATCAGCAGTTGCGTTGTTTCCTAAAGTACCACCAGCTAAAGACTGACCAGTAATGGCGTTATATAAAGCAATTAACGCAGGACCTTCTTCAGATAATTTCACAGGAACACGTGTATCTGCATTAGTACCTGTTAAGCTCATTCCACTTTCGAACTGAATGTGGCGGCTCATTTTTTTATTTTCTAAAGATTTATAGTTACGGTTAGCTGTATATTGAGCTGTAAACTCTTCACCACTAATCCAGGTACCTAAGAAATCTGCACTGAAACTTACAATTAAATCAGCTTTATCGAAATTGTATTTTGGTAATACCGCTTTACCAAAACTGTTTTGGTTGGCTTGAATAATACCTGTATAAGAAACAGCATCATACTGAACCAATTTAGCAGCAGGATATTTAGTAATAAATTGTGCTAAAACTGCATTTGTTGAAGGACTATTAACTGTAGAAGCCACAACACGGATTTTTTTGCCACCCGCTTGTGCCTTTGCCAGTTCGCCTTTCACAAAACTATCTAGCTTAGCCCAGGTTGTTTCTTCGTTTTTAAGAACCGGTGCTTTTAATTTAGATACATCATATAAATCTAACACTGAAGCTTGCGCTCTTGCATCTGTACCGCAATTGAACTCACCTGCATTAGGATTTGGTTCAATTTTGATCGGACGACCTTCTCTTGTTTTAACTAAAATACTCTGGCCGTTAAAGCTCGAAGTATAATAGTTAGGAATACCTGGGGTAACTTCTTCAGGTTTTACCAGGTAAGGAATAGATTTATGAACAGGGGCACTTTGACATGCAGCTAAAGTAACTGCACCTAAACCAAAACCTAACGCCTTTAAAAAGTCGCGGCGTGGGGTAACGGTACTTAACCCTGCTTCATTTAAAACATCTTCTATTGGAAGTGGCTCGGCAAATTCGTTTTTGTTATTCTTAACAAAATCGGGTGTATTGTTATACTCCTCTAAGCCTTTCCAGTATTTTTTGTTGCTTTCCATTTAAGCTATATTACTGTTTATTCGAACGTTCTTACTAAACTCTATCTATTAATAGTGGCACTTACCACACTCTAAACCACCCAATAACGCTGGTGTAACTTTCTCGCCTTTTTTAATTTTCTCATGCGCTTCGATAACCTTAGCGTAGAAAGCATTATTTTTCTGACCAGAAATATCTGTTTCCTTGTGGCAGTTGATACACCATTTCATGGTTAATGGAGAATATTGATAAATTTCTTCCATGGTATTAACCGGACCGTGACATGCGAAACATACAGGCTCTGTTGGTTGTAAACCTTTTGCTTTACGAATTGCATCTTCTGCAACCACTACGTGTTGAGAGTGATTGAAGTAAGCAAAATCTGGCAAGTTGTGTACACGTACCCACTCCATCGGTTTCTCCTTGCTCTTATCATATTGCTGAGTTTCCGGATCGTAACCTAACGCATTGTAGATTTTTTTGATCTCTGGAGAAATCTCACCATCATAATTATCTCTCGCCTGAACAGCTTTGTGGCAGTTCATACAAACATTTAATGATGGAATTGTAGCATTTTTAGATTTAAACGCACCGTTGTGGCAGTATTGACAATCGATTTGATTAATACCTGCGTGTAACTCGTGTGAGAATTTAATTGGCTGTACTGGTTGATAACCGGTGTGAACACCTGTATCCCACATACCCATCCAACCAAACGATCCTAAGCAAATGATCAAACATAAGATGAAGAACATCACGAACTTCTTGTTTTTGAACATTTTACGAACGCCTACCGTTAAAGGCACATCTTCTTCAATTTCAATACCTTGTTTTTGTAGAATTAAACGCTCTAATAATTTAGATGCACGACCTAAGATTACTAAAATGACAATACCTACTAATACAATAGCAATGATACCAGCGATAGATAAACCTGAAGTAGTGTCATCTTTCGGAGCGACAGCGCCTGCAGCACCAGCAGCTGGTTTTGGTTCACCTTCCTTGATATAAGCTAAGATGCTTTTTACTTTTTCTTCATCTAACTCAGGGAAAGAAGTCATTGCTACTTTTCCATTTTCGTTAAACAATTTCACAGCTTCCGGATTACCGGCAGCAATCATACCTTGTGAATTAGGAATCCATTTTAAAAGGAACTCTTCCGAGTGGCGATCGCTCACCCCTGTTAAAGCAGGACCTATTAATTTGGCATCTAACGCATGGCATGATGAACATTTAGCCCTGAAAAGCGTTCTCCCCTCTTTAGCATCTTGCGCATTTACGGTTGAAACCGCTATTACGGAAATTGCTGAAAATACGAATAACGACTTCCAAACGCTTTTTAAAATCATCGAGATATCTCTCATAATGAACACTTTATACTTATTTAATTTACTTTTTGTTGTGAAATTGATGCCTGAACTGATATAGCCCCATCAAAACTTGAACAAAAGTATAACTTATTAATAAATCCCATGACATAATACTGACGTGAAATACAATTTATAATCATTCTAAACAAATGCCCATTCGGGCTCGCCAGCTAAGAAAAATGCCCATTTTTGAATTTATCTCCAATGGGCATTAAGAAAACCAATTTGGTTTTACTAAGATTTATAATTATTGTTTTAATATCCACGCAAACATTAGCGGCGCTACAATTGTTGCATCGCTTTCTACAATAAATTTAGGTGTGTGAATATCTAATTTACCCCAGGTAATTTTCTCGTTTGGTACTGCACCTGAATACGATCCATAAGAGGTTGTAGAATCCGAAATCTGGCAGAAGTAGCTCCAAAACGGAATATTTTCCATTTCCATATCCTGATACAACATTGGCACTACACAAATAGGAAAATCACCGGCAATACCACCACCAATCTGGAAGAAACCGATACCTTTACCGCCACTGTTAGCAATATACCAATCGGCTAACCAACCCATATATTCAATACCGCTTTTCATCGTTGTTGCTTTTAACTCCTGTTTCATAACATAAGAGGCAAAAATGTTACCCATTGTTGAATCTTCCCATCCTGGAACAACAATAGGCAAATTCTTTTCAGCAGCTGCCAACATCCATGAATTTTTTGGATCAATTTCATAGTATTGCTCTAAATCGCCACTCAACAACATTTTATACATAAACTCATGCGGGAAGTATCTTTCGTCTGCGGTATCTGCATCTTTCCAGATTTTATGAACGTGCTTTTGCAAACGACGAAAAGCTTCCTCTTCAGGAATACAGGTATCCGTAACACGGTTGTAATGATTTTCTAACAAATCCCACTCATCCTGCGGGCTTAAATCGCGATAGTTAGGCACACGTTTGTAATGTGAGTGCGCTACCAGATTCATAATATCTTCTTCAAGGTTGGCACCTGTACACGAAATAATCGCCACTTTATCTTGACGGATCATTTCTGCAAGTGAAATTCCCAATTCAGCAGTACTCATTGCACCAGCAAGTGTGATCATCATTTTACCACCTTCATCTAAATGCGTTTCGTAACCTTTAGCCGCATCCATCATTGCCGCAGCATTAAAATGGAGGTAATTACGCTCCATGAACTGAGATATTGGTCCTCTTGTATTGCTCATTTTGTTTTGTATTGTTTTGCGCAAAAGTAGGCATTTAGCCCGAAAGGATAAAACATTAATAGTGTTTGGAGTTTGGGGCTTAGCGTTGTGAACTGATTAAGTAATTTTAATAATTGATAAATTCTCTACGCTATTTTCATCCTGAGTATAGTTGAAGGATCTTTTTTTGGGAAAGCAGTTGTTCTAAAATTATTAAAGTTAGTCCGGCTTTTTGATTCAAGGCCCAATGAAAAATTGGGCGCTTTCCCCGTCAATCCGGTTTAGGTGGCGTGGACACTGCCGCTGTTAGTGATTTCCAATCTACCGTCATAAAACACACGACCAACTTGCAGGAAATAAATCTTCAATAAAAATTCAGTTAATTTGCGGCAATGAAAAAATTTTGCTTGCTCCTGTTATTTATTGTACTATCTGGAAGCTCATTTGCTCAAATGAAGTTGATTAAAAAACTGCTTTCTAACGAAAAAGACACTTTGCGTAAGGCCAGCTTTTTACCCATTCCATCATTTGGTTATGCTCAGGAAACAGGTTTTCAATTCGGAGTTGGCGCAATTGTAGGTTTTTATGCAGATCGGCTGGATACCACCAACCGACCTTCATCATTAACACTTAACCTGAATTATTCTACATTGAAAGCCTATAACATGAGCTCGCTGATTGACATCTGGGGTAAAGGGAATAAGCTTCATTACATTGGCGAACTGCGTTTCAAACGCATGCCTTTTAACTTTTACGGAATTGGTAACAGTACAGATGAAGGCAATGAAGACAAGCTGATCCAGCAACAGATTAAAGTTTTGTTACAAGCCGAAAAACAGTTATTGCCAAAAGCTTATACCGGAGTATCACTAGGTTTCGAAAACTATGAATATAAAGATGTGGTTGCAGATGGGATTTTTAGTAAAGATCCATATTACAACAACAGAACCGGAAGCGTTTTATACCTCGGCGTTTCGCAAAGCTATGATGCAAGAAATAATAATAATTATACAACGAAAGGTTTCTTTATCAGGGGAACCTACCAATATGCGCCAAATATTTTTTCAGCAGGCAATTTTACCGGCAGTCAGATAAAAATTGATGCCCGAAATTTCTGGAGATTAAACAGAAGCTTCGCTGTCGGTGTGCAAGGACTCTACAATACTGTAATTGGCAACAGCACCCCAATTTATTTGTTGCCACAAATGGGCAATGACGAAATGATGCGAGGTTATTATGGCGGACGTTACCGCGATAAAAATTTACTGGCCTTTCAAGCTGAGCTGCGTTATCGTTATAGCAGCCGCTTTGGCGCCACTGTTTTTGGCGGTACAGGAACAGTCTGGGGAGTTGATGATTTCTCTAAAGAGGCTTTCAAACCCAACTATGGGGCAGGTTTTCGGTATTTCTTCGATCCTGAGAAAGGAATCAGCGTCCGCTTAGATTATGGAATTGGTGAAAAAAGACCAAATGAAAAACGACAAAGCGGATTTTATATCAGCATTGCTGAAGCGTTTTAAATGATGGAAGATCTTTGATGGAAGAGTCTAATCATCCCAAAAGATAATCTATAGATATCAGTGTATTTTTAGAGCGGTCGTCATTGCGAGGCACGAAGCAATCTCCCCTCAAAAAAATAGTTTTCACGATGAGATTGCTTCAATCAATGATCAAATTGATTTCGAAATGACGGGCAAATTGTCCATTTTCTATCATCCATCTTACCTCTCACATCAATTACTTCTCCTTCGCTCCTCTTCATTTCCGCCCTTTCTTTCCAGCTGTTTTATTTTTTCATTTCCAAAATTAAACCGGGCGGTAAAACGGATTTGTCTCGCATCGTAATAGTTATTGTATTCCTGCCTGATGTTATTGATCAAACTACTATACCGATATTTATTTGTCTTTAGAACATCATTGGCATTCAGCGATAACTGAAGTTTTTTATTCAGCAGCAAAGTTTTCACGCCAAAATCGAGGTTAGATTGGCTTTCGTTTTCATTCAGGCCATCAACTGTTGGAAATTGATACCAGAAATTAATATCGGCCAAAATAGTTTTCGATTTATTAAAGGTGAATTGATTTGATGTGGAAAAATACGCTCCAGCGCCTTTTAAGTTTGATAAGGTTTGGACAATACTTGAATTTGAAACACTGTAAAAAACATTAAACTGATTCGTTGTTTGCCAGTTTTTAAACGGAATTAATACAGCCGAATTGCTGAACTGATATTGATAACGTGTGATGAAATTAACAGGCTTCGATGCTTGTGTATTCGAACTCGCATCAATAAAATTCACATCATTAAATCCATCCTGCGTATTGCTAAAGGAGAAAGTACTGATGAATAAACTTTTGTAGGTATGTGAAATTTCGACATTGTTATTGTATGATGGCTGTAAAAACGGATTGCCTTCAGCATACACAAACGGGTTGCTGTACCAACGAAAAGGGTTTAATTTCCGGTAAGCAGGTCTGTTAATTCTTCTTCCATAGTTTATATTCCATGCACTTTGATCTGTTGCCCGATACACCACATATAGCGTTGGAAACAATTGAAAGTAGCTGTTTTCATTTCGCTGGTTAACAGACACACCATCAATTTGAGTATACTCTCCTCTTAGCCCAATCTGGAAATCCCATTTTCGAATGGTTTTATTGAGATTGACATATAAGGCCTGTGTGTTTTCGCGATAACTAAACAAATTACTTTGGTTTACATCGAGTTCGTAAATAGTATTTCGTCTTTTATAAAAAGCAACGTCACTTTCATTATTAATGAAACTCAATTTGGCTCCAACAGCAAACTTGAACGTTTTAAAAGGTAAATCAACATCTGCCTTAAGGGTATACAAGTTTATATTCTGCTTACTGGTTGATAAATATTCTGCAAATGAGTTTGGAATAAGCCCCCCATCCGTTAGATAACTTTGATTATTAAAAAATCGGTTTTTATCATCGGCAAATCTGAACCAATCGGCATTGATGATGAGTTGCTTTCCTGTTGAATCCAGCGACTGCTTTAGGTACAAATTTGTCGCATGAAAATTCGATCTGATTTTTGCATTCGCATCAGAATTTAAAAGGGAATCTAAACTGCTTTGATGATTAAAGACTTTCGTTTTAATATTTTCTTCAGAATGGAAATTAGTTAAACCCCCGTTGTAAGATAAGCCAAGCAACGCTTTCTTCGAGATCTGATAATCCAATCCAACTTGTGCACTTGGTACAGTTCTGAAATTCCGGTCCTTGTTAACCACATTCCAGGTTTGGTTGGGATAAAAAATAGTACTTTGCTCAAAGGGCACAATTGAACCTTTACGAACATTTAGGGTAGAATTTACAGTAATTTTATCTTTTCGATAACTGATATTTCCTCCTGCAAAAGCTGTGGGGTGCGTAGCTTGCGTAAATACCGTGTTTACCGATCCTTTAATCCCTTCAGCAGTAACCTTTTTCAGGACAATATTGATCAATCCATTGTTTCCCTGGGCATCATATTTAGCAGGGGGATTTGTAATCACTTCAATTTTTGAAATCTGATCACTGGAAATTGATTTCAGGTAATTTGATAAATCATCCTGACTAAGCTGAATGAGTTTATCGTTCATCATCACATTTACAGCACCTTTCCCCACTAATGAAACCTGATCATTCATCACGCGAACACCAGGAACTTTGGTGAGCAACTCAATTGCATCAGTACCAATTGCCGAAATGCTGTTTTCTACGTTAAAAATTGTACGATCAATTCTTTTTTCCACCAAAGGCTTTTTTGAGTTGATTTGAACATCAACAAGCTTTTGTGCATTTTCCATTAATTGGATGTTAATAGAAGTATCGCTTCGCAATTGAAAATTGCGTTGCTGACTGACGTAATTGATCGCCGAAAAAAAGATATTGTAACTACCAGATGGTAAGTTTAAGAAAATGTAATTCCCTAGACTATCTGATTGGGTGTAAACTGATTTGTTACTTGCGTTAGTTAATTTAATAGAAATCAAAGCCTGACCAATATTATTTTCGCCAAGTGATTTTCCGACGATTTTGAATTGAGCCTGAACGCCTGAAAAAGTTAGGATGAACAATAATGTGATTGCGAATAATAAT
Source organism: Pedobacter agri PB92 (assembly GCF_000258495.1). Classification (GTDB taxonomy): domain Bacteria; phylum Bacteroidota; class Bacteroidia; order Sphingobacteriales; family Sphingobacteriaceae; genus Pedobacter; species Pedobacter agri. The sequence continues at coordinate 100,352 of NZ_AJLG01000001.1, read as the reverse complement.
TTATGCATTAGCGATCTAAGTCAGCGCCGAATAGTTTGGCTTTAGAAGTTCGTACATCGTAGTAAATACTATCTGCCTTAACATTTTTGCTATGATGATAAATGATGGCGTTCGTTGCCTTGAATAACCCCCTGCCAGCATCATAAATAATTTTAGATCCGGAAAGATTAACATCATCATAAGCAACCTTCGCATTTCCGAACATGTAAATGATTGATTTACTTTTATTAAATTTCACAGAATCTGCCCTGTATTCAACTTTTGGAGTTTTAGTTTTGTCGTAATTTATCATATCCAAATTATCTACCCTAAAATTTCCATTCTCTGAATATGCTTTAAAGTTTCCTTTATTTAAATTAAACACCACTAAACTAGCTACCATTTTTGTTCCGTCGAAAGTGGTCAGGGTTGCCTCTTTTGCAGTAAGGATATTTTTGTTTGTATCCCACTCAACCTTTTCCGCACTTAATACGTCTGATTTAATTTTAATCACAGCATCCTCCATTTTAGAAATATTGTTTCTTTTATCGACATTAAGTTTCGTAAAAGACATAATCTTTGGAACCACAGTCTTTTTTGAAGTATCGGCTTTTAAACCTGCCACCTTTTGATGACCATCTTCTTTGTAGAATTTGTAGAATAACCTTTTATTTTGAACACCAAATGTTTTCACATTTTTAGAAATGGAAATCCAATCCTTAACCAAATAAGATTTAGCTCCTGTTTTTACTTCATGTACAAATCTCAATCTGATACTGTCACCCTTTTTAAAATTATTTAAATAGGCTAACGCCGTCTGCGATTCATCGACTATCAATTTAAAATTGTAGCCATTCGAAATTACATTAAAAATCTTTTTAGCACCTGAAGGTGTTATACTTGAGATTAGTCCATCATTAAACCTCACGCTATTCACTTCGTACAAAAATGGATAGACTTTAGGTTCTGGCATTTGATAAATAAGTTTATCGCCGGAAAAAACCTGTTTTGGATTGAGATAAACAAATTTCTCTCCTCTGGTAAAACCGGTTGAAGCAACAACAATTTTCAATTCATCACCTGTTTTTAAAAGGTTTAGCGTTTGCTGCCCTAAATACATTTTTGGCAGAATATAAGTTGTGCCTTGCGATTTAAATAATTTACCATCATCGTAACCAATTGTAGACTTCGACTTATAATCTTTATTTATGATACCATTTAAGGTTTTTCCAATTGCGAGTTCAGAGATTTCCTTCAATTCCAAATATTCTTTGGAAGTAAAATAAGAATCGGTTTGTTTCACATTTGGCAAAGGCAATTCATGATATTTTGGTGCTTTATTTTGCAACGCATCTGGAGTAAAAACATCTTTCTTTGTTTCTGATTGTGCATAAACTACCTCAACTGCAAATAGCCAAACCAATCCAAATACTACTGGTAATGCCAACAAATACGTTAATTTCTTCATGTTTTTAGATTTTGAGTTAAACAACATTTTAATTCGATCTTTAATCGGGCTTTTCACAAAATTGTGAATCAACGGCATATCACTTTTAGCAACAGCCAGCTTTAAAAGTAAATTAGCATAAGTCTCACTACCACAACCTGAAGAGGTAATTTCATCCGCTTCATATTCATGGTTTTGCTCCACTGCTTTATCAAAAAGATAGATTACAGGATTGAACCAAAACAATACTTTAAATAGCATCAGTAGCATCTTATCTATTGAATGAAACTGTTGCACGTGAACCCTTTCATGCCTTAATAAAACTTGCAATTCGCTTTCGTTCAACTGATCATCGATAAAAACGTAATTAAAGAATGAGCAATTGGTAAAACCTTCAGTTTTCGAGATCAACTTTAACCCATCAATTTGTTTAAAACCTTTCGCATATTTCAACAGAGCAAACAAACGCCAGAAACAAACCAGCAACAGCATTGCAGTAATACTCAGGTAGGCGTAAAAGCCCATCATATTCCAGTCTATTTCAGTTGCCTGTTTCGGCTCGTATTCAACTGCCAAAGGCTGCATCATATTGAAAGGTTCGTCACTTAGTTTCTCAAGTTGAGGCTTCTCACTCCATTCCCTAGTTTCTATTACCATTATTTCGCGTTTAATCTCGAACTGCAAAGCCGGAATAATTAAACTACAAACCAAGGATCCCAGTAGGTAAAACCGGTTGAATTTGAAGAATGTAAGTTTCTTCAATACCAGTAGATAAACCGCAAAGAAAAAAACCGTGCAGACACTAACTTTAAGCAAATAGGTTAACCATTCCATCTTTTATATTTTAGCAGCCACGTTTAGAAAAACTTACAAAACCATCCAAAATCAAATTGCTGATTTTACGCAGGTTAGCCTCTTGTTTTAAAAAATCCAAACTCTTCTGATCAGTAATATTTCCCAGTTCAATTAAAACCGCAGGTGTTTTAGATTCTCGTAAAAGAAGCAGGCTGGCATTTTTTAACGAATCCTGAACAGCAATTCCATTCGCTTGTTTAAGCTTACTCAGGATACCCGCTCCCAGTTCTTCTGCATTTTTAATGTTCCTGTTCAGTTTAGAAACATAAACTTCTATCCCACGGAAAACCACCGGGGCACCTTTAGCTGTGGCATTATGATGGATGGAAATAAAAGCCGTGGCTGCCTGAAGTGGCAAACGATCACGAAGCGATACAAATTCATCACTGCTTCGGGTCAGGCGTACTTTGATACCTCTTTTAATGGCTTCCTGTTGCAGAATTTTTACCGCTCTCAGGTTCATATCTTTTTCCAGTTGGCCGTCTAACGCTACCGATGCGGCATCTTTACCGCCGTGTCCGGCATCTAAAACTAAAACCATATCGGCAGCTTTAAATGCGGGTTTAGCATTTGGATCCAGTACAATGCTGGTTTTATAGAATTTATCCTGGAAACCCGTAAGAGTTAAAACAGATTGACGTGCTTCATCCACATTTCGCTGCACAATAATTTCCTTGCGGTTAACAAAGGCTAAAGAACAAAGCAAAACAACAGGAACCACTAAGAAATAAAGTAACCTGCTCAAATTGGAATTCGGCTTTTTGTACATCATGGTAATTCTATTTTTAAGTGGGAGTTTGCTAAAACTATTTACGATTAGGTGAGTTGCTGGCGTGGCTAAATTCAGCAGAAGAGATGCATACAAACTTCGATCTGCTGATTTCAAAACAGCTTCATCTGCTAAAAATTCGTGGTTATGTGCTATCGCATTTCTCCAGAAATATATGATTGGATTAAACCATAAAATGCAGACAATAAAATTGATCAATAATTTATCAATGGCATGGGCTTGATCCACATGGGCCGTTTCGTGGCTAATGACTAATTGCTTTTCACGCTCCTCCAGAGATTCATCTACAATAATTTTGTTTAAAAATGAGCAGTTTTTAATGGCTGAATCCGCTGGAACATACAACAAAGGTCCGACCTTCGAAGAAATATTTCTCCGGATGGAAAAGCTAACATGGCCGATACTCCATAATGTCCGTACCATTAAGCCTGCCGCAATAAAAGAATAGAGAATGGTAAAAGTTTGATTCCAATCTATCGGATGATTTAGAGTAGTACTGGTGCCGTCAAAATCCTTCTCGGAAATTTCGCCTTCAGCATAAGCCACTTGGGTAATTAACGCTTGTTTTTGCACCACTACCTCTTTCTTGTTTTCTATAGTTAAAGCAGGAATCAAAAAACTAAAGAAAAGTGCCGACAGCAGGTATAAGCGATTGAGCTTAAAAAATGTAAGTTTTGATAGCAGAAACTGGTACGTTGCGAAGAAAACAAGTGTACAGGCTGAAACTTTTAATAAATAGATTAAAATCATGATTTAGCATTTTTACTGATGAGCTTTTTAATTTCTTCTATATCTTTTTCACTTAACTTTTCTTCTTTCACCATAAACGACAAAAGATTTGCCGGCGAGCTGTCGAAGTAGCCTGAAAACATTTTCGAAAAGGTAGTTTTGGTATATTCATCTTTCGTTATTGTTGGAAAATATTCGTAAGTTTTTCCGTAAGCCTTATAATTAATGTAGCCCTTTTTTTCCAACAACCTCACAATTGATGAAATGGTATTATAAGGTGGTTTTGGGTTTTCATCCAACTCATCGATTATGTCTTTCACAAAAGCCTTTTGCAGTTTCCATAAGACTTGCATAATGCGCTCTTCTGTTTTGGTTAATTCTTCCATACTCAAACTTATAACTTATTTTTCAGTTACACAACTAATTAAGCAGTTATATAACTTATTTTTCAGTTTTAAAATTCAATAACTTGATTTACAGAGTATTAATTTTATTTAGAAAATGAAAGCTTGTAGCTTTTGGCTACGAAAGCCCCGCCATTTGCTATAGCCCTCGTGAAAACTCGGGGCTGCCGCGGCTGTCGGGTTTAAAAATTGAGTAGGGAATTCTTAGGATTGTTTGCCCACCCCTTGTTTCACCAATTAACTTATGGCGAAGACGAAAATATTTATCCTTCGGCAAGCTCAGGATGACAAATTTGTTGTTTGTGAATGTTAAAAGAAGGTCTTCGACAGGCTCAGACTGACAATGGCTTCATAAGTAGCACTTAACTTCTGTCCGATGTCGAGAAACATCATAACCTCATTCCGGAATTTCGAGTCAGGCAGTAACTGCTATAAACCATGAAAAATCGTTTTTGTAATGACGAGCAGGCGATAAGCACCCCCCGCTGTACCTAAACCCGATCGAAGTGAATGCCACAATTTTTCATTGTGGCAGAAACGGGAGCGGGACGGCAGACCGCCATTCACTCAGAACCGTTAATTTCCAAAAACGATCGTAGACTTCAATTTAGTAGAAAGTATTACTTGCTCAAACCAGCCAGAGCGTTTATCGTTAATGCGACGATCACGGTGTTGAAAATAAAAGCAATGAGGCTATGCAAAAGGGAAAGCCGCCGGATTTTTCGAGAGGAAATTTCGACATCAGAAACCTGAAACGTCATGCCCAACACAAAAGAGAAGTAAGCAAAATCAATGAAATCAGGTTCATCATCCCCTGGAAAATCTAAACCTGAACCTTTATTGGTTTCACTATCACCATAATAAAGATGAGCGTAACGCATGCCAAAAGTGGTATGCACCAAAAACCACGACAGAAACATTCCAGAAATAGCTACAATGAGGTCAACAGGCTCGATATCTTTATTTATCAGCAATAAAACTACAGCCAATAATCCGGCAAAGGTTGATACCAGAACGATCGCGAAAATTTCCCCACGGGTTTCGTCCTGCATCCTTGCCTTAAGGTAAGTTTCGGATGCTGAGGTAGTAAAAAACATGTACCAATGCAAGGAAATGAGTAACAAGCAGAAAATATCCCAGCTAAACATCACATGTGTCAGTACATCCATGTTTATTGTTAAGGAAATAATATAGGCTAAAATCCCGGCGAAAAGACTAATTAGCAGAATGTATAAGGCAGATAGCTTTTGAATGCCATCAAGTTTAGGTTCAATTTTCATCCTGCATATTTCATAAAAGTTTATTGATTAAATTTCAACTTAAAATGTTCTTTGGCCTGGCCTTTCTTAAAGTACACCAGTCCGATCCAAAATAAATCAATAGTAACTGTAACATCGGGATGGTTTTTGATTTCTTCCCAGGCTTCTTTCATTCCCTGGCTCCAATAAATATCATCAAAAATCAGCAAAGAATTTTCCGTAACTTTTGGCAGGCACAACTTGAAATAATTTAAAGTAGCCTCTTTTCGGTGGTTTCCATCAATATAAACAAAATCCAGCGTCGGTTGCTTTGCGATGATATCAGGCAAAATCAAATCAAAATTGCCTACATGAAGCTCAATGTTGGTTAAATCTAAATCCTGAAAGTTGTGTTTGGCTACTTCAGCCGTTTGCGGACACCCTTCAATGGTAATAACTTCGCCATCAGGACAAGCTTTTGCCAGGTAAGATGAAGTAATGCCCAAGCAGGTACCCAATTCAATGACCGTTTTTGGCTGAGTATTTTGAGCTAAGCGGTAAATTAACTTCGCCAACCGCGGACTTTTCAATGCGTTTTTTGCAATTTGACTTACCTTTTTATTGCGGTTTTTATTGAGATGAGAACCTGCCCCCAGATCGGTAACAGTGATAGTAGAATCGTCAGAAAAAAGTTTTTTTCGTTGTTGTTCGATGCTTTGGTATGGAGATTTATCAGTAAAATCGTAAATTACCTCATCAGCTAGCTTGTACACAAATGGTGAGTGCGTCCCATGACGCGTTTTCGCTGTTAAACGGTGTTTAAGATAGTCGGTAATAAATTGAAATAGCATAATATTGCAAAAGTAATTAAACGCGGCAAACGTGTGTATGTTTTATGGAAAATATCGCTGAGATAAGTGCTTTGGTAAAATTGTTGGATGATCCTGATGAGGAAGTTTATCAACACGTGGAACAAAAACTGCTTGAATATGGTGGCGAGGTAATCCATTACCTTGAAAACGCATGGGAACAATCTTTTGATGGTCTTTTGCAAGAGCGAATTGAAAATATCGTTCATCAAATTCAATTTAATACCGTTAAGGAAGATTTACATCTTTGGTATTTAAGTGGTGCTTTCGATTTGCTTCAGGGTGCCTTAATCATCAACCGCTATCAGTATCCGGATTTGGATGAACAAAAAGTCATCAACCAAATAGAGGAAATTAAACGCGATATCTGGTTGGGCCTACAATATGAAATGAGTTCAGTTGAAAAAGTGAAACTGATTAACCACATTTTATATCAGCAATACGGTTTTGGCGGGAATACGAAAAACCACCATGATCCTCAAAACTCCTATCTAAACCAGGTTTTAGAAAGTAAAAAGGGTAATCAAATTTCATTGGCGATTATTTATTCTACACTGGCGCAGAAACTTGACTTGCCTATTTATGGCATTAACCTTCCGCAACACTTCATTTTAGGTTTTATTGATGAGAGCAAACAGGAGGGCACCGAATATGGTGTACTGTTTTACATCAATGCCTTCAACAGAGGAAATATATTTGGCAAACACGATGTAGATCAATTTTTACGTCAGCTAAACCTCGAATCATTACCAGAATATTATCGTCCCTGCAGCAATACAGATATTATCCGCCGTGTAATTAGAAATTTAATTTCTGCTTATGAAAATGCCGGCGCTACTGAAAAGGTTGCAGAGCTCACCGAATTACAAAAAATAATTGCTGAACCATAAAAAACAAATCAACCTTGAACCACCAAACAAACTCCCTATCCCAACTTTCTTCGCGAATTTTAATCTTAACAGCAGCGTTACTTCTATTTGGATTTAACCTCAAGGCGCAAAAAACCACAAAGCCTAATGTAATTGCATACTATACAGGTGGCGGCGGCACAGAAATTGAAAGTTATCCCATTGAAAAGTTAAGCCATTTGATTTATAGTTTCGGCCACCTGAAGGGCGATAGTTTGAATATCAATAGCGCAAAAGATTCTGCCTTAATTGCAAAAATGGTGGCTTTGAAAAGCCGCAACAAAGATTTAAAGGTAATGATTGCCATGGGCGGCTGGAGCGCCTGCGGCCCTTGCTCGGAAGTATTCAGCAGAAAAAACGGCCGAGAAACCTTTGCAAAAACCACTAAAGAGTTACTTGATTATTTCCATGCTGATGGAATAGACATCGATTGGGAATATCCTGCGGTGGCAGGTTATCCCGGGCACCGATACACGGAAGATGATAAACAAAACTTCACCTTGTTAATTCAGGAACTCCGCAAGAAACTGGGTAAAAAAGCAGAAATCAGCTTTGCTGCAGGCGGAACGAAAAACTGCATTGATTCTTGTTTCGAATGGAAAAAAGTAATGCCGCTTGTTGACCGGGTAAATTTAATGAGCTATGATTTGGTAAGTGGTTATGCTACCCAAAGCGGACATCATACGGCCTTATTCTCCACGCCTCAACTTATGTTATCAGCTGATTATGGCATTAAAGAAATGATCAAAAAGGGCGTTCCGGCAAATAAAATAGCTTTAGGTGCTGCATTTTATGCCCGAATTTTTCAAAATACCACCGATGCAAACCAAGGTTTATATCAGCCTACAAAATTCTTAAGTGGCGTTTCTTATAAGCACTTTTCTGATCAATTTACGGAAGAGAAAGGATTTAAATATTACTGGGATGATTCGGCTAAAGCGCCCTATTACTATAATGCTGCAACTAAGCAATTGGCCACTTTTGATGACCCTAAATCAATAGCGCTAAAAACCAAATATGTAGTTGATCATCAGTTGAACGGCATTATGTTTTGGGAATTAACAGATGACGCTTATTCAAATGGATTGCTTAGTGTTATCCACGAAACTTTGGCAAAATAAAAAAGAAGCCACAATGAGAATTGTGGCTTCTAAATATTTTGTGATTTAATTTTAAAAATCGCCCTTTACTTTAAACTTTTGAACTTTCATCCAGCCAGCCATCAAGTTAAACCAATCTGTATCAGAGGTTTTATTGATCAGGCCGAAACCATGCCCCCCTTTTTCATAATACATTAAATTGCTTGGGATTTTAGCTGCCAGTAAAGCTTGATGCATTAATTCACTATTAGCAACTGGCACCGTTTTATCATCTTTAGCATGAACAAAATACATTGGCGGCGTTTTCTTGTTTACATTTTCATTTGCAGAAAAGTATTTCTTTAATGAATCCGACGGATTTGGTCCTAAAAGATTTTTCATAGTCCCGGTATGCACAGATTCTTCAAAACTGATTACCGGATAAACCAATACCGCAAAACTCGGGCGAAGATCAATCTTTTCAGGATTCGCAATTTTTAAATCACTGTAATGTGAAGCCAGGGTGGAAGCAAAATGACCACCTGCAGAAAAACCCATAATACCAACCTTATTACTTTTGATGCCATATTTTTTCGCATCCTTTCTCACCAGATAAATAGCTTTTTGCGCATCCTGTAATAATGCATAAGTCTTATCCACCATAATCTGATCATTCGGCAAGCGGTATTTTAAAACGAAAGCTGTTACCCCAATGGCATTGAATCGCTTGGCTACATCGGTTCCTTCATGACTGAATGCCAAAGCTCCGTACCCACCACCCGGGCAGATAATTATAGCAGTACCTGTAGCAATGTTTTTAGGCGCTTCAAAAACGGTTAATGTGGGTATAGAAACCTTCGTTATACTTAAAGTTCCGTTTGTTCGCGTATCTGTATTTTCAACATACGATGATGGTGTTGGTTTAGCACCAGGAATGCTATCGGAATAGAGCGGTATAACTTCTTGCGCTTTTGAAAATTGAACCGTCATAAATATCAACACGAAAAGGATGCATGATTTTGCCATGATTTATTTTTAAAATTCCATTAAATATGCTTTTAAAAAGTCGTTAATATCGCCATTTAAAACCGCATCAGGGTTTGAAGTTTGATAATTTGTACGATGATCTTTTACCCTTCGATCATCCAGCACATAACTTCTGATTTGCGATCCCCATTCAATTTTCTTCTTCGATCCTTCCACTGCAGCGATGGCTTCGTTACGTTTACGTTCTTCAATTTCATACAATTGAGATTTAAGCAAACGAATAGCGTTTTCCTTGTTCTGAAGTTGAGATCTTGATTCCTGGTTTTTAATAATAATCCCTGATGGCTTGTGGTATAAACGCACTGCCGTTTCAACTTTGTTTACATTTTGTCCGCCGGCACCCCCTGCCCTGAAAGTTTCGAACTCAATATCAGCTGGGTTGATGTCAATCTGAATGGTATCATCCACTAAAGGATAAACATAAACAGATGCAAATGAAGTATGGCGGCGAGCATTGGAGTCGAAAGGTGAAATACGCACCAATCGGTGAACGCCATTTTCGCCTTTCAAATAACCATAAGAAAAATCGCCATCGAACTGAAGTGTTACCGATTTAATACCGGCAATTTCCCCTTCCTGACTATCCTGTTCGGTAATTTTGTAGCCGTTTTTATCGCCCCACATCATGTACATACGCATGAGCATGTAAGCCCAATCGCAGCTTTCTGTACCGCCGGCGCCAGCGGTAATTTGCACCACTGCCGAAAGCTGGTCTTCTTTATTTCGAAGCATGTTTTTCAGTTCCAGCTCTTCAACTGAAGTTTTACTCAACTCAAACTGTTCTTGTAGTTCGGCTTCTGATGCATCGCCAGATTGAAAAAATTCAAACATCACTGCCGCATCTTCCACCGCATTATGGGTTTGGTTGAAACCGTCTGTCCATTTTTTCTTCGAACTGATTTCAGCAAGAATTTTCTCTGCTTTTTTTGGATCATCCCAGAAATCGGGCGCCATCGTTAATTTTTCTTCTTCACGGATGGCGTATAGTAGCTCATCGACGTCAAAGATGCCTCCTCAGGGACGTTACTCTGTCCCTTAAATCCTGAATTTGTTCTTTGGTCATAATGGCAAATATATAAAATTGGGTTGATCAACCGGTATAAGCACTTCAATTAATGTAATGCGGTTCATGGCTAAGATCTATTTCTTCAGCCCCATATAATCCAGGGTTAAATTTGAAAGTAATTTTACCCCTAGTGTAAATCCACTTTCATCCAGGTAAAAATCCGGCGTATGATGCGAAGCAGTTTTAAGCGGATCTTTTCCCTTCGGCATGCCGCCTAAAAACACAAATAAACCAGGCACTTTCTCTTGAAAGAAAGAAAAATCTTCTGCACCGGTTACAGGGGGTTTCAGCATCACGTGATCAGCACCAGCTGTTGCCCGCATACTTGGAAGCATCTTTTCTGTTAAAGCGATATCATTGAAAGTTACGGGATAATGATTGCTGTAAGGAATTTTAACTTCGGCAGTACCACCACCAGCTTCAGCAGTTTTTGTAGCAATGGTTTTAATCCGTTCGATAAACATGGCTTCATCTTCTTTGCTGAAATTGCGGACAGTGCCCAGCATTTCGACTTTTTCAGGGATGATGTTCGAACGTACGCCACCGTTAATGGCCCCAATGGTTACCACGCCAGGATTTTCAGTTACATTTAAGTTTCTACTTACGATGGTTTGAAGGTTATTGATGATCTGGGCAGAAATTACCACCGGATCAATACTGCTCCAGGGATAAGCACCGTGTGCCTGCCTGCCTGTAACCGTAATTTTCATATCGTTTACCGCAGCCATGGTTCCACCCGGGCGATAGGTAACATTTCCAACTTCCGTTTGCGCATTAATGTGTAAACCAAATATAGCTTCTACCTTCGGGTTTTCTAAAACGCCTTCCTTAATCATTAATGCCGCTCCACCCTCTTCTCCTGCCGGAACGCCTTCTTCAGCAGGTTGAAAAATAAACTTTACTGTTCCGGGAATATCTTTTTGCATGGAGGCCAGCACTTCTGCAACGCCCATTAAAATGGCCATATGGCTATCATGCCCACAAGCATGCATTACACCAACTTCCTGCCCGTTATATTGAGTTTTTACTTTTGAAGCAAAAGGAATGTTCACTCGCTCGACAACAGGCAAACCATCCATATCGGCCCTTAACGCTACAACCGGACCAGGTTTGCCACCTTTCAAAATCCCAACCACGCCTGTTTTAGCTACACCAGTGGTTACTTTAATGCCTAATGATTCTAAATGTTTGGCAATTATCCCCGCTGTTCTTACTTCAGTATTTCCAAGCTCAGGATGTTCATGAAAATCTCTCCTCCATTCGATTACTTTCTTTTCTATTGCATCAGCTTTTTTTGTAACCGCTGAGCGTAAATCAGACTTTTGTGCAAAGGCATTAATCGATAATAAAGAAAATGCAGCGAGGTAAATTTTTTTCATGATTTCTGTTTGGATTTAAGGATGTACTAATCTAAGGATTTTCAGGCTCTACTCACACAAAAAAGCCATGCAATAAATTACACGGCTTATTTATCTCTTAAGTTAGTCAAATTTTAAGTCAACTCTACCTCTGTTGTTTCAGCTTCCAAAATCCTGCCATCGGTTAAGGTTATTGCAATTTTAAACTTATGTTTTTTGGCAATAGTTGGTGCAACTTGTAAAAAGATACCTTTTTGAAAAGGATAATTACTCTGATATTCAAGTTTTAAGGTTTTTAAATAATCATTTATAGAACTTAATTCATCATTATAATATCGTTTTACCATAAAAATCGAACTCAAATCACTGCCTTTCGGATAATTGGTGTCAAAATCATTATTGGAAATTATTTTTACCGACACAATTTCTTCTTTAGATTTTAAATAATCACTTTGACAGCTACAAGCATAAGCAGATTGTATTAAACCCCAATAAATTTGTGGCTTTCTTAGCGCTACTTCTTCTGTTAAATGCTGGACTTGAATACCATATTTTGCACTAGGAATTATTCCAGCACTTGTAACAGCGGGTTGTGGCAAATTACTATCTAAATTTTTGATTGATAAACCTTTATTTGTAAATAATATAGTTCTATAAGGTCCGCACTTACAATCAACACATGCTGTAATCAATTGCACCATTAGCGATAAAACAGAAATTAAAATGATTTTTTTTATCATGAGGTAGATATATTTAGAAGCTTGAAATTAATAAAAAGCCATCCGTTTGGATGGCTTTGCATATTGTTTTATTAATTGAACATGCCCTTAAGTTTGTCTAAAATGCCATTCTCAGCTGGAGCAGCACCTGCTTGGTTTGATTGCTGACCACCGCCATTGAACATGCCGATAACATCGCTCACATCGAATTTGCCATCGCTTCCGCCAGCCAAACTTCCCAAAACGTCTTTGATATTGAAAGAGCTGTCATTTGGATCAGCTGTTTTTTGCGTGAGCTTACCGATAATTACAGGAATTACAGTGGCAGCTAATTTCTTAGCGGTTTCTGCGTTAATACCTAAGCCAGCTAGTTTATCCGTAAAATTACCTGCGGCCTGTTGTGTTACGGCCGAACCTTCCGCATTGCCCGAATTGAAAATCTCGGCTAAACCGCCTACGTTTCCTGATGCAAGTTGGTCTTTTAAGCTATCGAAAATTGAGCCCGAAGCTGCTTGAATAACCTCTTCATTTTGTTCGTTTGGAACTTCGCTGTTGTTTACAACGGTATCCTGTACGTTTTCACGCACCAATTGATTTAAATTTTCTAACATAATTGTTTATGATTAATAATGTTGAATGCTCAGCATCAATAGGGACTTGCCTCAAAGTTACGCTCTAAATTCAAGAATAAAAATTCTTAATGATTTTGAACATTAAAAAGACAGTTTTAAAAGTTTGCTTTATTACTTTTACAAAAAACAAAGGATATGTTACCTAAAATAAATTTTACTGAAACAGCGGCATATAAATATTTGGCCGATCATTTTATCGATATTAATCAGAAAAGCATTAAAGATCTTTTTGCTGAAGATGCAGATCGTTTCAACAAGTTTTCTGTTTTTTTTGAAGACATTTTGCTTGATTACAGCAAGAACAGAATAAGCGATGAAACACTGGCGCTTTTAATGCAACTGGCTCGCGAATGCAAACTGGATGAAGCGATAAAATCGATGTATGCAGGTGATAAAATCAATGAAACCGAAGATCGTTCGGTACTTCATATTGCTTTACGTAATTTGAGCAACACACCTGTTTTAGTGGATGGAAAAGATGTGATGCCTGAAGTTAATGCTGTTTTAGCCAAAATGGAAAAGTTTAGCAACAGTATTATCAGCGGCGAATGGAAAGGTTACACCGGTAAAGCCATAACCGATGTGGTAAATATTGGTATTGGCGGATCTGACTTGGGTCCGGTAATGGTAACGGAAGCACTGAAACATTATAAAAACCACTTAAATATTCATTTCGTTTCGAATATTGATGGTACACACATAGCTGAAACCTTATCAGCACTAAATGCTGAAACCACTTTATTTTTAGTGGCGTCGAAAACGTTTACCACTCAAGAAACGATGACGAATGCCCATTTTGCCCGTTCATGGTTTTTAGAGAAAGGTGGTAAAGAGGATGATATTGCGAAACATTTCGCTGCTTTATCAACCAACGCAAAAGATGTTTCGGCTTTTGGAATTGATACTGAAAACATGTTTGAATTCTGGGATTGGGTTGGCGGTCGTTACTCTTTATGGAGTGCAATTGGCTTATCAATTTCATTAAGTATTGGTTTCGATAACTTTAAAGAGCTTTTAGCGGGCGCACATGCTACCGACAATCATTTTGCCACAGCAGAGTTTGAAAGCAACATCCCTGTTATTTTAGGTTTACTTGGAGTTTGGTATATCAATTTTTACAATGCCGAAACACAGGTTATTTTACCTTACGATCAATACATGCATCGCTTTGCGGCGTATTTTCAACAAGGTGATATGGAAAGTAACGGTAAACATGTAGATAGAAACGGTAACGAAGTTGATTACGAAACCGGACCCATTATTTGGGGTGAGCCAGGTACCAACGGCCAGCATGCTTTCTACCAACTGATTCATCAGGGAACCAGAATTATTCCTGCCGATTTTATTGCACCAGCACAAAGTTTAAATCCGCTAGGCGATCATCATCCGATTTTATTATCTAACTTCTTTGCTCAAACAGAGGCCTTAATGAATGGCAAAACGGAAGAAGAGGTAACTGAAGAACTGAAAAAAGATGGTAAATCAGCAGATGAAATTGCCAAAATAGCGCCGTTTAAGGTTTTTGAAGGGAACAGACCAACCAATTCTATTCTCTTAAAAAAAGTTACACCTTACACGCTAGGTAGCTTAGTTGCCATGTATGAGCATAAAATATTTGTTCAGGGTGTAATTTGGAATATATTTAGCTTCGATCAGTGGGGCGTTGAACTGGGCAAACAACTGGCAAAAAAGATTCTTCCTGAATTGGAAGGTGATCAAAAGGTGGAAAGCCACGATGGCTCAACCAACGGATTGATCAATCAATATAAAGCCTGGAGATAATCTTCGCAATTGTTACAATCTATTAATCAGATCCGTAACCAAATGAACTTAGTAATTGTTATATTGTTGTACACATAAATGAAACAAGAATGAAACAATTACTAATGTTTTGCCTAATTGCATACGCAGGCGTTGCAATGGCACAGAAAGAGATGTCTGAGGATATCCAACAAGTTTTGAAAAGTCAAAAATTCGCCTTTTTAGCGACGAAAGTTGAGAAAAAACCAGGCACAAACGGGAGTAGTGGTTACAACTTTGATGTTCCGAATTATTCAAATGTGAATCCTAGTACAGCGAGCATACAAACTAGCTTGTCTATAACGTCTCAGGATGGAAGATTCCCTGTAGCAGAAACAGATCGTTACTATCGATTAGCAAGTGGAGATGGAAGTTACTTCACAGCTTATAATATCAATAATAAAATCTCAAGAGATAAAAAGCTAGCGCTTGATGGGAAAGTTTTTCTGGCCCAAAATGAATCGACCTTGCAACTGGGTAAAATAAACAACAAGGAGATCGATTATCAATTGCTCACTACTCCGGAGTTCAAAGTGAAGTCGATTAAACAAAAAAGAACAAGACCATCATTACCTATAAAATTAAAAATGGAGACTTCTTTAAAACCGTTTTTTAGAAGTTGATCAGGACGGTAATGCGATTTTTCAAGACGAAGCGACTGCAGATTCAAGGTTGTATGTTTACGGACATGTAGTAGGATTAAAATAATAACTCACTCAATTTTGATCTGCTGATCATGCATTGAAGCATCGAATAAGGAATAATTAAAATTTTATTTATAAAGGCGCAATGTCATCTTGCGCCTTTCCCATTGAAACACATAGCTTTTATTAGTATTTGTTTATGGAATCAATGAAACTTGCACATCTTTAAATTGTTATACAATTAAAACACACATTATGAAACAATTAAAAGTATTATTAAGCATGGTTTTGATGGCATCGGCTTTGCCATTGTTTGCCCAGACAGATAAGGAAACAACAGATAAAATTATAAAAGATAAGAATTATGTCTTCATCGCAAATACTGCCATTCCAATGTCCAATATGGATATTTCAAGAATTTTGGAAAGAATACCTGGCAATGTTGGCGGTGGCGGATCAATAAATCTGACTGGTTCTAATTACGATTTTAGGGTGACTAAAGATAGCGTTGTTGCTTATCTGCCTTTCTACGGCAGAGCCTTTACTGCGCCCTACAATCCTAATGAAGGAGGCATAAAATTCACGTCTAAAGATTTTACTTACAATCAAACCATTAGCAAAAAAGGCAATTACACTGTACAAATTAACACTAAAGATGTTAAAAGGGAAAACTATCGCTTCACTTTAAGTGTATCGAAAAACGGCTATGCCACATTAATTGCAAGTGGAAATAATAAACAGCCCATTACATTTAATGGGGTTTTAGAGGAACCAAAGAAAAAGGAAGAGTAATTCTTTTAAGCCTTCTCTACTACAGTCGAAAACGTAGGGAATGATATGCTGCTCTTCATTTTGTCAGGTTGAGCTTGTCGAAACGATTAATAATTTCTTTCGACAAGCTCAGAATGACAATTGAATGAATTAGTTATTTCTTGCTGATCTGTATCTGGTAAATATGTGGCCATTTTTTCCCTGTTACAAAAAGTCGTTTGGTTGCCTGATCATAAGCAATTCCATTTAACACATTATTTGCTCTTTGATCTTCAGTTATGAAATAATCTGAAGGAAATATGCCAGTTAGATTTATTCTACCTTCTACGGCACCATTTTCAGGGTTGATGATTAGAATTTCATTGGTGGTATAAACGTTTGCATAAATTTTCCCATCAATCACTTCCAGTTCATTTAAATTCTGAATCGGCCCTTTGTTATCATAAACATCAATTGAACCAATCCGGTTGTATTTATCCTTATCCAGAAAAAATATGGTATTCGAACCATCTGTATTTAAAACTTTCTCACCGTCAAAAGCTAAACCCCATCCTTCTCTTCCGGTAGTATAAGAAAACTCAGAAAGTTTTTTTAACGTTGCTTTATCATAAACAAAGCCCACTTTTTCACGATAGGTAAGCTGAATAATTTTATCACCAATTATTGTAATACCTTCTGCAAAATATTGCTTATCAACAGGTGTAGATTGCACTATTTTTCCTGTTGAAGGCTCTACCTTACGTAAGCTAGAATGCCCGTAATCACCAGCACTTTCATAGAAAAATCCATCGTGGTACTCCAAGCCTTCTACATATGAAGAGGTATCGTGAGGTAAAGTTTTGATGACCTTGTAAGTGTACTCAACAGGTGCCTGAGCCGCTAAGACATTAATGTTAGTGGTTAAATCCTCGGCATATGTACCTTCATAAATTTTCGCCGTGATGATATGGCTTCCTAACTTAAGGCCTTCCGTTTTTAATTTAATCGCCGAAGTATCGGTTTTTGTAGCAACCTTTGTGCTATCAATTAAATAGATAACTGAATCTACCTTTTTCTCTTTGCCAAATTGAATTTTTGTTTCAAACTCATTCCCTACCGGAACATTTAATCCAATCATCGGCGATAAGAAGTTTCGGTAAACATTTGGTTTATCATCCTTACAGGCGCTTACAAAAGCAACAATAATTCCAACAAATAGTAGTTTTTTGATTTGATTAATCTTCAGGCCAAAAAGCATCTTCAATATGATTTAAGTTATAATTTTTATTTTTTTCAAAGGTAATGGCTATGATGTCAAAACGAATGTCATTCTGATGATTCATCAGCGCAATATATTCAGCTGAGGCCAACTCCATCTGTTTCTGTTTGGCTTTATGCACAAATTCTTCCGGCTGACCGAAAGCAACTGATGTTCGGGTTTTCACTTCCACAAAAACCATAATTCCGTTTTTATAAACAATTAAATCAACTTCAGCTTTACCAAATGTCCAGTTTTCATCCAGCACTTCATAACCACTGGCTTCCAGATATTGTTTGGCAATATCTTCTCCTGTTTTACCTAATTCGTTATGAGAAGCCATTTTATCAGTTTTTCAATTTACAGTTTTCTGTTTCCGGTTAACTGTTTAAATTCGAGTTTCAATTTCCGATTTCTTATTTTACTTTTTCCAAATATCAATTCAGGCAACTTCAAGTGCCTGAAACGCTACAATACTTATTTCACAATTACCGATCCCAAAAATTTAGAAATTTCGCGTTCTACTCCTTTAATCACTCCGTAACGTTGCATTAAAATCATCTGATTATCCGTATCTTTTTCTTCTTTGATCTCCTTTAGCAAATTGGTCAGAATCTTATCTACTTTACGTTTTTTCAGATGGAAAATCCCACCCAAAATTGTGGCTTTGAGATTCATACTCTCGTCCTTCACATAAATCAAATGTTTATTTAACCAATTCTCACTTAGAGCATATTCTGATGTGGAAAGGGTGATGGCTAAATCAGCGATGTCTCTATCTTCATGTTTGATAAAATGGTTTGCAGTAGGCAATCGCCCATTATCAATTTCCGTTTTATAGTGATCAATAATTTTTTTACAGAGAATGTTTTCGAACTCTACATCGGCCAGGTTTTGCATAATGAAAGAGCCAATGTACATGTCATCAATTTTATCCCAGTTCACAAATTCATGGCCATAGGCCAACAATAAACGCACAATTTCCTTTTCCTGATTTTCATCTGTTTCTGCTGGTGTATGTACATGGCCAGGTCCGGCGTTATCGTCCCATAAATCATCTGGCGGAACAAGCGGCTCAGGCGGACCGGAAGAAAAGGAATTGGCTTTATTATTCGAAAAATTGCTTTGTGTTCTCTGATTGCTCTCGAAGTTTTTCTTCACCTTACCGGAGCGCATTTTGTTGAGTTCGCTCATTAGGATCTTTTCTTCAATTTCCAATAAACTACTCGATTCACGAACAAATACTGACGCTTTTATTGGATCAGGAATTTTAGCAATACTTTCTACAATATCCCGAATAATGCCTGCCCGTTTGATGGGATCATCGCCGGCATCTTTTAATAAAACATTGGCTTTGTAAAGGATAAAATCTTTACGGTTATTTTCTAAATAGGTTTTGAAAGCACCTGCACCCACATGATGCATATAGGAATCAGGATCGTGACCATCGGGAAAAGATACAATTTTCACATTCAGTCCTTCTTCCAAAATCATGTCCAAACCACGCAGTGAGGCTTTTATGCCCGCTGCATCGCCATCAAATAAAATGGTAATATTTTGTGTAAAACGACCAATGAGCTTAATCTGCTCTACTGTTAATGAAGTTCCGGAAGAAGCTACCACGTTTTCAATGCCTGCCTGATGTACAGAAAGCACATCTGCGTAACCTTCTGCGAGATAACAATTATCTAAATCGCGGATGGCTTTTTTTGCATGAAACAAGCCATACAATACATTCGACTTATGGTAGATCTCACTTTCTGGCGAGTTTACATATTTGGGAACATTTTTATCAGTCTTAAGCGTTCTCCCCCCGAAACCAATTACCCGACCTGTAAAGCCATGAATGGGAAACATGACGCGACCGCGGAAGCGATCGTAAATTTTGCCATTATCATTTTTAATAGATAAACCCGTCGACTCCAAAAATTCAAGATTGTGCCCTGCATTTGTAGCACTTTGGGTCAAGGCATCCCAAACATCAGGAGAATAACCAACCTCGAATTTTTTAAGAATATCTTCCCTAAAACCACGCTCTTTAAAATAACTTAAGCCAATACTTTTGCCTTCATCGGTTTCCCAAAGTTGTTTTACAAAAAATGTGGCTGCAAACTGAGAAACAATGTATAAGCTTTCCTTAGCACTTTGGGCTTCGGCATCTTGTGGGGTGAGCTCGGTTTCTTCAACCTCAATATTATATTTATTGGCTAAAAACTTAAGCGCTTCAGGATACGAATATTTTTCGTGATCCATAATAAAACGCACTGAATCGCCGCCTTTACCACAACCGAAGCATTTGTAAATCCCTTTGGTTACAGATACGTGAAAGGATGGTGTTTTTTCTCCATGAAAAGGACAGTTGCCAATTAAACTGGTTCCGCGTTTTTTTAAATGCACAAAATCCCCTACTACCTCCTCAATTCGGGCGGTATCCATTATCTTATCTATCGTTTCGCGGTTTATCATTTTTGGGTTACATGTTGATTGTTATAAGTTACGGGTGAATTTTATAAACGATAAGCATTCAGACTTACAATTTATAACCGATAACTTTTAACATCATTTAACCAATGGCAGTAATTGTTCAGCCACCAATTTGTTTCCTGTTTCGTTTAAGTGCACACGGTCGGTGGTTAAAATATCTTTTTCTTTATCTTCCGGATTATTTTTGGCTTCATATTCGGCAAATATTTTTCGCAGATCGCACAGCGGAAGATTATTCTTCTTTGCCAGTTCTCTGATACCTGCAGCATATTTATTTAAGTCAGCATCTAGTTCATTGGTACCATCCTTTTTTTCCCCTACCACAGATGGCGTAACTAAAATCACCTTACTTCCAACCCCCTGAATTTTATTGATTAGCGCCTGATAAAACTTCAGGTATTTATCATAATCTGTTCCGGTGTGAGAAGACTGCTTATGCCACACATCGTTAATGCCTACATAAATCACCACTAAATCGGGCTTTTTATTTAATACATCATCTTCTAAACGCAGGTACAAATCATAAACTTTGTTGCCGCCAATTCCTGCCCCTAGAACTTCATATTTGGTAGAGTCCAGTGATTTTTTGATTAAAGTAACGTAACCGTTCTTCGAAACACCTTGTTGCGTGATGGAATCGCCGAAAAATATGATTCGTTTTGGTTTTAATGTCATTGAAGTAAATGCAATTAAGCAAAAGCTCAGTAAAATACTTGTTCTAATTAATGTTTTCATAATGGATTTGGTTAGCTATTTTAATCAACCTTTTTGAGGTCGAGGTCTTGAAAATCAAAACTAAAATCGGTTAAAGGAGAAATGGCTTCCATTTTGATGGCAGTGGGTTTCCCTTCAAAATCAAGCGAAAAATTAACAAATGCATCCGCATCCATACTCCTATCATACCATTTTACAATGAAAGTATTGCCTTTATAATATACCATATCACCCTTTAATTTCGGAGAATTCTTAGCCTCAAAATGCATTTTGCCATTCAACTCGCTGATGGTAACCACCCCGAACCATTCATCCTGATAGGTACCCAGATAATTTCTAACAGCTGGTTTATTGTTAACGTTTTTTTGAGCGGTAGCGATATCAGCCCAGACTTTGTCGGTTACTTGTTTACCGTAACTCCTTTCTTGCTTTTCATTATCAGATGCACCCTTAATCCGGTTCTTTCCGGTAATACCGAAATAACCATCTTTGATAGATTCGGTGATTGCCGTGAAAGCACCTCCAGCCTGTTGATTGGTCAATACGATAATGCCCAATTTTAAATCAGGAATTAATGTTACTTCACTCACCATTCCGGCAAGTCCGCCAGTATGTTCGGCAACCATATAACCTTTTTCATCACTTAAAAACCAGCCTAAGCCATACCCAAAAAAGTGCCTGTTATAAGATCCTTTTCCAGCAGGAATGATGCTATGCAATGTCCACATTTGATTTTGGGCCGCTTTGCTGAACAACGTCTTGTCGAGTTTTTCACCGTACTTCCCTCCATTGAGTTGTACCAACGCCCATTTACTTAATTCACTCACACTGGCATTCATACCGCCTGCAGCGTTGCTGTTTTCCGTAAAGTCTTTTGGAATCACGGCTATTTTTCCATTTACAGGAGCATGCGCATCAATAATATTGGTTTTATCTTTTAAACGATTGTATGATAAAGCACTTTTGGTCATCCCTAGAGGCTGCATGATTCGTGTTTCGATAAAATCTTCATATTTAAGACCAGAAATTCTTTCAATAACTTCGCCGGCGACAATATAAAGCAAGTTGTCGTAATCCCACTGGGTACGAAAACTGGAAACAGGTTTAAGATATCTTAGATTGTGAATAATTTGTTTTTTAGTAACTGTTGAAGAATCTGGCCAAATCATTAAATCGCCGGCACCAAGACCTAATCCGCTTCTGTGCGACAATAAATCGCGAATGGTGAATTGCGAGGTAACGTAAGCATCATATAATTTAAATTCGGGAATAATGTCTGTAACCTTCGAATCCCAGGTGATTTTCTTTTCGTCGACCAACATACCCACTGCGGCAGCGGTAAAGGCTTTTGTATTTGATGCAATACCAAAAAGTGTATGTTCATCAACCTTTAAATTATTTTTCAGGGAGCGAACACCATATCCTTTGGAGTGAATCACCTTGCCATCTTTTACCACAGCAACTGCAAGCCCAGGAACATCAAAAGCTGCTAAAGTTTTCTCGGCAACACTGTCAATTTGCTTGGTGGTTAGTACCTGTGCCTGTAGATTTATACTACAGAAAATTAAGGAGCAGGCAGTTATCCTTAACAAAAAATTGGAAATTGATGGCATTGAGGTTGGTTTAATAATCGTTTAAAGATAATAAATCTTTCAAAAGCGTTTTTAAACTTATTTACCCTTTTCCAGCTTGTAATCTTTGTGAACGATTAAGAAGCTGGCTCGTTCTTCCTTTTTAAACGGATAATCCCAATTGCCTTGATAGGTGATTTTGGTAGGCAATTTGTCGTCACCAAAATAGCCCATTTCGATGTTCATTTTTACATCGAAATCGAAAAGCATATTGCCGTATTTCATGTCTACATAGCGACCCAGAATATTAAAGTTTCGCTTATCGAAAATGGTAACCAATTCTTTAATCATGATACCATCTTTTGTCCAGCTTGATAAATCTGGCTTTACAGAAACTTTAAAGCGATAAACAGGAATGGAATCAAGGTAAGTGCCACTGGTAAAAGCGTAATCATAATACTGCCGCATATTGGCAGAAAATATTTCAGTTTTGCTCCCAATAAAAGGAACTTTTACCGGTCTTCCGGGATTAAAAATCAGCGTTTTCAATTTACTTTTATAACCTTCGTTTGTTCCTCCTTTACCATCTCCTGCAGGAGCATTTGGAACAAAATCGGTGTTATATGCATTCATGAAAATATAATCGAACATTTCGACGGTATAAAGCTGGTACTTGCCATTTCTTTTGTAAAGGTTGCCACTTTCTTCCTTTACCAGATATTCCATTTTATATTTACCCGAATTGTTATGTTTGATTTTGCGGTATATTTTACCATCAACTTTGTTTTTTTTATCGTAGCTAAAAATTCGGTTTTCAGCAATAAAACTATAACGTTTCATATCTCTGAAAGATTCATAAAATGAGGTGTCGTTCACTACCTTATTGATGAATGTTTCAATATTTAAACGCTCTGCTTTAATATTTACAACAGAATCCAAAGTAATCGTTTTGATGGTATCGGGATTGAAACGTGGAATCTCCTGGGCAAAACCACTAAAGATGAAAGCGGATGATATGAATAGCAAAAGTATTTTTTTCATGTAAAATGGGATATATAAAAATGGTATTGGGAAAATGTAAGATGGCCACGCACTAATTAATCCTGAAATTCAAATTCCATCTTGCGTCATACCTCTTCAAATCTATCTTTAGTTTCCGAGTTGCTTTAAGGCAATGTAAGCCATTAAACCAGTCGAAATTTTCAGTGCATCTTCATCAATATCAAACTTTGGAGTATGCACAGAATACTGCGTATCCTTTGCTGCGTTTCCAGTACCTAAACGATAAAAACACGCATCTGTTACCTGCGAGTAAAAAGAAAAGTCTTCTGCAGCCATCCAGATATCCAGATCAACTACATTTTCTTTGCCTAAAAACTCCTCAGCAAACGATCTAGCATTGGCAGTCAATTGCTCTTCGTTGATCAGAAAAGGATAGCCTTTGTGAATATCAAAATCGCAGCTTCCACCCATGGCTTCTGCAATACCCTCGGCCATTTTTTTCATGCGTTTATGCGCTTCTGCCCGCCAGTCTTCATCTAAAGTTCTAAAGGTGCCTTCAATTTTAACTTCGTTAGGAATAATGTTCGTAGCGCCATTTGCGGTTACTTTTCCAAAGGATAACACTGAGGGCAAACGAGGATCGGCATTACGCGATACGATTTGCTGCAAAGCGATAATAATGTGCGAAGCGATCAAAACCGGATCGATATTTTGATGGGGTTGTGCGCCATGACCACCTTTTCCGGTAACCGTAACGTACAATTCATCGGTTGAAGCCATATAAATACCAGAACGGAAACCCACTTTACCTGATTCGATTAAAGGCATCACATGCTGCCCTACAATATAATTTGGCTTTGGATTTTCGAGTACACCTTCTTTGATCATGATACTTGCTCCACCTGGAAGCAACTCTTCTGCCGGCTGAAAAATTAGTTTAACTGTGCCGCCGAATTCATCCTTTAATTGATTGATGATGTAAGCTGTCCCTAGCAGAGAAGAAGTATGAACATCGTGGCCGCAGGCATGCATTACCCCCTGATTTTTACTGGCATAAGGCTTAGTGCTATCCTCTAAAATTGGTAAGGCATCCATATCAGCACGCAAAGCGATTACTTTATCAGATGGTAAATTTCCTTTAATTAAGCCAACTACGCCTGTGTTTGCACAGTCGGTAAACTCTATTCCCCAACTTGTTAATTTCTCTTTTACAAATTTTGAAGTTTCAAATTCTTTGAAGGATAATTCAGGATTAGCATGAATATGTTGACGGTAGCCTACTACATCGTTGAAAATAGTAGCAGCCAGTTTTTGAATTTTATCTTTGGTCATCAGTAGTGGTCGTATCTAATTGTGGGGCATTAATTTTTTCCCTAAAAATGAATAATGTTGGAAAGGCCGGACGGATTTCGCTCATTAAACGCTGCGCCTCCAAACGGGTTCTGAAATCGCCTACGCGGATATAATAGTTCGGCTCCTTGTAAACCAGGTAGGTATTATATTTCGGATAAAGACTTTTAAAGCGAGCTTGCTGATTAAATACTTCCCGGCGATCTGAACCGTAGAAAACCTGAACCCTGTAACCATAAGCAGAAACAATGGGCTTGCCAATTTTCACTTCGCCAGGAGTCTTGTAAACAGCAGAACGTTTAGCGATCAAACTATCAATTAACGGGTCTTTTATAACAGTTACTTCTCCTCTTTGCGCAAAAGATGCAGTAAATAGTAATAAGCTAAATATAAAAGTTATTGTTATTTTCATTTGTAAGTAACCAAGAGCATTCTGAAATTGTTTAAAAAGAAGAATGCCGAATTCATTGCAAAAATCGGCATTCTTTATGGGTTGTGCAAATGGTAGTTTGGCTCTGTTAGTATTCAAATCCCGACTCCAAGTTGAAATGGAATGAAAAAGGCCACATTTTCATGTGACCTTGTATATGATTTTAAACTTCAGTAATCAAATTACAGATTTGCGCCGTGGCAGTTTTTGTATTTTTTGCCGCTTCCGCAAGGGCAAGGCTCATTACGGCCAATAGCTGCTTCTTTGCGAATTGGTTGTTGTGGTACTGCTTCACGGGTATCTCCAAACTCAACACCTGGTTGCTCTGCACCAAACTCCTGTTTAGTGGTTTGCAATTTTGGTTGTTTTACCGGGGCTGGTGCTTCCCTAACTTCTTCAGCTTCCTGCTGAACAGGAATACCACCTTTATATAAGAAACTTACTACCTCTTTATTTACCGCATTAAGCATGTTTTTAAATAAGTTGAAAGCTTCCATTTTGTAAATTACCAATGGATCTTTTTGCTCATAAACTGCATTTTGAACAGACTGTTTTAAATCGTCCATTTCACGTAAATGCTCTTTCCAGCTATCGTCAATTAAGGCTAAAACAATTGTTTTTTCGAATGAGCGAACCACCTCTTTTCCGTTATTTTCAATCGCTTTCTTCAAATCAACAGCTACTTGAATACCCCGAATTCCATCGGTAAATGGAACTACAATTTGTTCGATATGTTGCCCACGCTCTTCGTAAACCTGAGTTAAAACAGGTAACGACTGTTGAATAATCGCATCTGATTTGCGGGCATAAAATGCTTCAGCTTCTTCAAATAATCTTTCGGTTAACTGAGCTGCATTCGTAGAAGCAAAATCCTTTTCAGTAATGGCGGTATCTAAAGAGAAGTTTTTAATTACTTCTAATTTGAATCCATCATAATTTGCCTCTTGTTTGTACTCACTCACAATATCTTCAGCAACATCGTAAACCATGTTGTTCATGTCTACATCCAAACGTTCGCCAAACAAGGCGTTTTTACGTTTAGCATAAATTACCGTACGTTGTGAGTTCATTACATCATCGTACTCCAACAAACGTTTACGGATACCAAAGTTGTTTTCTTCTACTTTTTTCTGAGCACGTTCTATAGATTTGGTAATCATTGAGTGTTGAATCACTTCACCATCTTCAATTCCCATACGCACCATGATGCTTGAAATTCTTTCAGAACCGAATAAACGCATCAAGTTATCTTCTAGTGAAACGAAGAACTGAGATGACCCAGGATCTCCCTGACGACCAGCACGACCACGTAACTGTCTGTCTACACGACGAGACTCATGGCGCTCCGTACCCACGATGGCTAAACCTCCAGCGTCTTTAACTCCGGCGCCTAACTTAATATCCGTACCACGACCAGCCATGTTGGTAGCAATGGTTACAGTACCTGCCTGACCAGCTTCAGCAACAATATCAGCCTCTTTTTGGTGCATTTTAGCATTTAACACGTTGTGTTTAATTCCACGAAGTTTAAGCATACGGCTTAACAATTCTGAAATTTCAACAGAAGTGGTACCCACCAATACCGGACGACCTGCTTCGGTTAATTTTACGATCTCATCAGCCACAGCATTATATTTTTCACGTACTGTACGGTAAACATAATCTTGCTGATCAGCTCTTGAAATATTTCTGTTGGTTGGAATTTCAACCACATCTAATTTATAAATCGACCAAAACTCTCCTGCCTCTGTAGTCGCTGTACCCGTCATACCGCAAAGTTTGTGGTACATCCGGAAATAGTTCTGCAAGGTTACCGTTGCATAAGTTTGAGTGGCATCTTCAACTTTTACGTTTTCTTTTGCCTCAATCGCCTGGTGTAACCCGTCAGAATAACGACGGCCATCCATAATACGACCCGTTTGCTCATCAACAATTTTAATCTTTCCTTCATCAATGATGTACTCTACATCAATTTCAAACAAAGTATAAGCTTTTAATAATTGGTTAACAGAGTGAATGCGTTCAGCTTTTACAGAATAATCACGCATCAAAGCATCTTTTTGCACCACCTTATCTTCTAAAGGCAGCGCCGATTTTTCTAAATCAGCAACTTCAGTACCTACATCAGGCAATACAAAGAAATTAGGATCTTCTCCAGATTGCGTAATCAATTCAATACCTTTTTCTGTTAATTCAACCTGATTGTTTTTCTCATCGATGTAGAAATACAACTCAGAATCAACTTTAGGCATATTCTTAGATTGATCGGCCATGTAGTAGTTTTCTGTTTTTAACAGCAAGCCACGAACGCCACTTTCACTTAAGAATTTGATTAAAGCTTTGTTTTTAGGCAAACCACGGTAAGCACGTAATAATGCTAAACCACCTTCGCCTTCTTCAGTTCCTGTATTACCAGCGTTGATTAATTTTTTAGCTTCATTTAAAGCTTGAGAAACATAAGCTTTTTGTGCATTCACCAAACGTTCGATACGTGGTTTCAACTCATAAAATTCATGTTCATCGCCGCGAGGAATCGGACCCGAAATAATTAATGGCGTACGGGCATCATCAATTAACACTGAATCGACCTCATCAACCATGGCGAAGTGTAATTTACGCTGAACCAACTGGTCAGGCGTTTGCGACATATTGTCACGCAGGTAATCGAAACCAAATTCGTTATTGGTTCCGTAAGTAATATCTGCGGCATAAGCTCTTCTTCTCTCTTCTGAGTTCGGCTCGTGTTTATCAATACAATCTACACTAATACCATGGAATTCGAATAAAGGTCCGTTCCATTCACTATCACGACGGGCAAGATAATCATTCACGGTAACGATGTGAACACCTTGTCCGGCAAGTGCATTTAAGTACGCAGGCAAGGTAGAAACCAAAGTTTTACCCTCACCTGTAGCCATTTCGGCAATTTTACCACTGTGTAAAACGATACCACCAATTAATTGTACATCGTAGTGAACCATGTTCCAAACCACTTCTGTACCGGCAGCATCCCAACGGTTAGCCCATTGTGCTTTATCGCCTACAATTTTCACATTGCTTTTGCGGGCTGCATAATCCCTGTCGAACTGTGTGGCAGTAACTTCTAAATAATCGTTTTCACTTAAACGACGGGAAGTTTCTTTAACCACAGCAAATGCTTCAGGAAGAATTTCCAAAAGGACTTTTTCCAATTCTGTATCACGGTCTTTGCCTAAGGCATCTACCTGATCATAAATAGCTGTTTTCTGATGAAGGTCTAATTCCTCACTTTCTGCTTCGGTTTTTAAGGCCGAAATTTTTCCATCAATTTCAGTCAAAAATGCAGAAATGCGCTCTTTGAATTCAATTGTTTTCCCACGCAACTCATCATTGCTTAAAGCTGAAAGTTTACTGTAGTGTTCATTTATGGCAATAACCAATGGCTGAATCGCCTTTATATCTCTCTCTGATTTACTTCCGAAAATCTTCGCTAAAAATCCTAACATTATGTTTTAAATCGTATTTGTATTAATAAAAAGTGTATTACAACAACCAATCCATTGGCTTATCTAAGTCAATTTGGCTGCTTATAGTATAATTGAGGGGTTGAAATCTATAATAAGATTTGTCAAAAAGAAACCTAAGGGCTATTGTTTTTCGGTTTTTTCCGAATGGTTAAATCAGAGATTAGCTGATTAACGCATACATACTTAACAACTTTTGATGGAACCTGGGTGCCGCTTAAAGCAAGTGCAGTGTAGGATAATAAATAAGGATTATGCTCGTCGTTAAGCTGAACAGTTGGTTTCCCTACATTATTAACGCTGATTTTATGCTCATTACAATATTCACTTAACAGTTTTAGCCCTTCAACGCGTTCGGCTTTCGCCAAATGTGTTAAGCTAAAAAATACGAGTGATATGGTAACGAGGTGTTTCATTAATTTGCGGCAAAGCTAGTTTTAATCTTTTACAAAATGAAATTACGCATGCTCAAAAACCATACCTCTATTCCCAATTGTACTAATTGATATCTTTTTAACCTAAACAGCTCTTTAAATTCAATCAATTTTAACATTTAACGATACAAAATCGTCGTACATCGTCACATCGCTGTTACTCAGCAGTAGGTTTGCTACTTTTATTTTAACGAAGCAAAACAGTGTAGCCATGGAAAGAAAAAATTTCATCAGGAGTTTAATGATTGGGGCAATCTCCACTCCGGTAATTATCGAAGCCTGCAAAAAAGCCGGCAATACAGAAAGTAATACTACCTCAGGTTCGGGGACAGCAAATACCTCAGCAGGAACAAATGGAACTTGTACCGTTGCGCCAACGGAAACCGAAGGTCCATTTCCTACAAAAGTACCGGCATCATATGTACGCAGCGACATAACCGATGGCAGAAGCGGTTATAAAATGACAGCGAAGATTTCCATTGGTAATATCAATAATAGTTGTGCTGCTTTGGCAGGTGCCATTGTAGATATCTGGCATTGCGATGCCGAAGGTAATTATTCTGAATACGGGGGCACGGGCATGCAATCAACCAACTATCAATCTGTTCACTTTTTACGTGGCCGCCAAACCACTGATGCAAATGGCCTGGTAACCTTTACTTCTATTTTTCCTGGTTGGTACAGTGGGCGTGCAACTCATATTCACGTACATGTTTATAGTGCCAGTGGAACATCATTAAGTGTAACACAAATTGCTTTTCCTGAAGGTGCCGGAAGTGCTGTTGCATTAGTTAACGGCTATTCAAAAGGCCTTAATGGTTATACCTATAATAATGCCGATAATGTTTTTAGTGATGACAAAACGGGCATTGAAATTGCAAAAGTTAGCGGAACTTTAGCTGCTGGCTTCGATTTAACTTTTAAACTTAATGTAAGAGCATAATATTCGTCCTATTTTTTTTATTTTACACAGACGTTAGGATATCCTGACGTCTTTTTTAATTTTATGCCATGTCCCAAAAAATAATTACGCTTTGTTATCGGAAAATCATTGATGATTCTAATTCCAGTCATTGGGATAAGTTTGTTCATGAAGATAGCTTTTTAGAGTTTAAAATGCAGTCTCAATTTTACAATCAAGATGGAAAATATGGCACATTTGCAGAATTACTGATGCATGTTCCGGGGGCAGATAAACTTCATTTTTTGGTAAGCGCTGCCATTACCGGTTACTTGCGGCAGCTTAATGGCATTATACCCGATATTTTAGATAACCTGGGCAGGCGTTTTCTTACTTTTGAAAATTTTAAGTTCGAAATCATTAATTCGGATTTTAATGACATTGAAAAGCATAAGGTGGCGATCAATTTTTTTTTCGAAACCATTGGTGTGGCATGAGCGTATCGATAATCATTTGCTAGTTTCCCAGTTCACTGGAGCTGAAACGGATGAAACATTCACTAATCTCTTCCAAATTCAACCTTTTGTAAGCATCCATTCCATTAAAACAATAAGTTAGCATGAGCCCAACACCTGGAAAGATTTTTTTAGCCGATCAACGGGGATTAACGGAAAGCAATACTTTAAGGAGATACAGTACCTTTAACTTTGAAAAATATCACGATGAACATAGGGCGCCATCAGGAACGCTGTTTGTTTGCAATGATGAATCGATAGCTGCAGGAAAGTTAATTTTTTTCCTATCAAAGGAAGATTCCTACCAAATATTTTTTCCCATTACAGGTGGGTTAGATATTGTTCAGGGCGGAAAGGAATTTGCTGTTGATACCGGACAAGTACAAATACTTAATTTGGGTAAAGGTGAGGTTTTGGAAATTAGTAACCCCTACCCTAATGATGTAATTAACTATATTCAAATTGGGCTGACCACAGATCTGTTTTTACTTCGAGCGAGCGAGATGCTTTTTAAATTCGATTTTGATCAAAACAAGAATCAGCTGATTGAAATCGTTTCTACACCTAAATTATCATTCAAATTAAGTGCAGGTATTTTTGATGCTCGCGTGGAAGCAACTTATACGTTAAATAACCCTGATCAAAAGCTCTTTTGTTTGGTGATTGATGGTGCTTTTGAAATTGAAGGCAGGTTGATGCATGCCAGAGATGGACTGGCACTTTGGGATGTTGAAAAGGTTGAGCTGGAAGCGTTAAGCAATAATGCTATTGTTCTGGTATTGGAACATTTTTAATTTTTCAAAGTTACTTTTCGATTTAAGAATTATGTTTTCACCTATTACGACAAAGTCGTATTACTATTAATGCGCTCGTTAGAAACGAGCGCAAGCGTAAAAATTTCATTGCCGTTGACTTCAGTCAACGGACGAATAAACAGTTTTGATGCAATGGGTTTTGCGTTAGGGATTGTAAGGGTTCAGCACCAATTTTTCATTGGTACCGCAGCGAAGCGGAGCCCTGAAAAGCCCGCCCCTTGCGCAGCTTGGGGAACGCCCAAATTACTGGGTAATTTTCAGTTGGCAGTTTGCCTTTTGCCTTTCGCCTTTCCACTTTTGACTTTTGACTTTTGACTTTTGACTTTTGACTTTCCACTTTCAACTTTTAACTTTCCACTTTTAACTTCTTCCCCTCACCAAATATGACACCCTGCTTAAATTAATCCAAATCGAAACTTTTATCTTCGATAAATCGTTAATACAAGCACATGAGAGGTTTTCGTTTTTCTGATTATAAGCCTGGCGATACGCCAAAAGGTGGGTTTGATGAGTTGCTGAAATTATTTAGCGAATTGCTAAATTATACAGCAGGAGATGCGGCAGAGGCATTGAGTTGGTTAAACGAGCTCGACAAACAATATAAATTAACAAATAATGATTATGGCATTGGTAATTTTATTGATGATTTAAAGGATAAGGGTTACCTCACCGAAGATAATCAATCTGGCGAATTTAAGATTACAGCCAAAACAGAGCAAACTATCCGAAAATCAGCGTTAGATGAAATTTTTGGCAAGCTCAAAAAATCGGGAAGGGGAAATCATAACATCAATCAATCGGGTATTGGAGAAGAGAAAAATGCCGATCGCAGGGAATATAATTTCGGAGATAGTCTGGATCAGATCGACATGACTGCATCTATTCAGAATGCTCAGATCAATCATGGAATTAATAATTTCACCCTGACCGACCGCGATTTAGAGGTGGAAGAAAAGGATTTCAAAACGCTCACTTCAACCGTGTTGATGATCGATATTTCTCACTCGATGATTTTGTACGGTGAGGACCGGATTACGCCGGCTAAAAAAGTGGCTATGGCTTTAGCCGAATTAATTAAAACCAAATATCCAAAAGACACATTGGACATTGT
The DNA here is from genome assembly GCF_000258495.1 of Pedobacter agri PB92. Classification (GTDB taxonomy): domain Bacteria; phylum Bacteroidota; class Bacteroidia; order Sphingobacteriales; family Sphingobacteriaceae; genus Pedobacter; species Pedobacter agri. The sequence continues at coordinate 67,950 of NZ_AJLG01000001.1, read as the reverse complement.
TGTTTTTGGAAATGATGCCTGGCCAATTACCGTGAAAGATCTACCATATTTACAGGTTGGGCCTTACCATACCAATACTTTTGCAGGCCTGGAACTCGCCACCGATTTACTTCGCCGCAGAAAAACCCATAACAAGCAAATTTTTATGATTACCGATGGTAAACCAACCTGCTTGAAAGAAAATGGAAAATACTATAAAAACAGTATGGGCCTGGATAGAAAGGTAATTAATAAAACCTTAAATATGGCCGCTCAATGCAAACGGTTGAAGATTCCCATTACCACCTTCATGATTGCTAAAGATCCATACCTGCAACAGTTTGTGCGCCAATTTACTGAAATTAACGGCGGCAGGGCATTCTATAGCTCTTTGAACGGCTTGGGTGAATACATTTTTGAAGATTACATTAAGAATAGAAGAAAAACAGTTAAATAGTCGGAAGTTTTTGGCTGAAGTTGAATATATAGGGCCCTAAGACAATAGTTAAGTGATTGAAATCACGAGAGATATTATTAATGGCAAAACGCACAAATAAATACAAGTTAACATTAGAAGAAATATCTTTAGCAAGCGAAGATGAGGTAAAAAATGCTCCACTAAAACTGGAATTTGACAATCATGATAATCTTTTCAATATTATAAATGTTGTAAAAAGCAAAGCTATTTTTGAAGATGAAAATCAGAGTACCGAATTTGCCATCGGCTTGAAAATGTTTACTGAGGTGATTCTAAAAAACAGAGATAATGAACTTTTCAAAGAATTGCAACCAGCCATTGCTGAGTTTATGAAGAAATTGAAAAGTAAATAAGTTAAAGGTTGGAGGTAAAAGTTTTAGGTTTAAATATCCAAACTTGCAACCTACAATTGGCAACTCATAACACAGATATATGCAAAACACAACTCTAGGCCAGTTAAAGGCCACAAATTATAAATCAAGATCAGTTAAAGAAGAACTTCGCGAAAACCTCATCAAAGTTTTACGTGATAAAAAAACGGAGTTTGAAGGAATTATTGGATACGATGAAACCGTTATTCCAGAACTGCAAACTGCAATTCTTTCCCGACATAACATTTTACTTTTAGGATTGCGTGGCCAGGCGAAAACGCGTATTGCCCGTTTAATGGTCAACTTATTAGATGAATATGTTCCTTATGTTGCCGGAAGCGAGATTTTTGATGATCCTTTAAATCCTATTTCGTGGTATGCCAAGCATGAGATTGAAACTAAAGGAGATGAAACTGAAATCGCCTGGTTGCATCGCAGCGAACGCTATACAGAAAAGCTGGCTACGCCAGATGTTACTGTTGCCGATTTAATTGGCGATGTTGATCCGATTAAAGCGGCAACATTAAAGTTAACGTATAATGATGAAAGGGTAATTCATTTTGGATTAATCCCCAGGGCGCACCGAAGTATTTTCGTGATCAATGAGTTGCCAGATTTACAGGCCCGTATCCAGGTAGCATTATTTAACATGCTTCAGGAAAAGGATATTCAAATTCGTGGTTTCAAGTTACGTTTACCTTTAGATATACAGTTTGTGTTTACAGCAAACCCTGAAGATTACACCAATCGGGGCAGCATTGTTACCCCACTGAAAGATAGAATTGAAAGCCAGATTTTAACGCATTACCCAAAAAGCATAGAAGTTTCGCGTAAAATTACTTTCCAGGAAGCGAAACTTACCGCAGCCCAAAGAGAAAATATCGAAGCTGACGGACTGGTAAAAGATTTAGTTGAGCAAATCGCTTTTGAAGCCCGTAAAAGTGAATATATTGATCAAAAATCAGGAGTTTCGGCTCGATTAACCATTTCGGCCTTCGAGAATTTAATCAGCACCGCTGAACGCAGAATGTTAATTTCTGGGGAGAAAAACACTTTCGTTAGGTTATCTGATTTGGCTGGAATTATCCCTGCCATTACTGGTAAAATAGAGTTGGTTTACGAAGGTGAACTGGAAGGCCCGGCTCATGTAGCCACTACCTTAATCGGCAAAGCGGTAAAAACTTTGTTTGCCCGTTATTTTCCTGATCCGGAAAAAGCAAAAAAATCTAAAACGGCCAATCCCTATACTGAAATTACAGAGTGGTTTACAGAGGGAAACAATGTTGATGTAACAGATACCTTAACCAATTCGCAGTACAAAAAAGCGTTGATGCTGGTGCCAAGTTTGTATGATACCGTTAAAAAATTCCACCCGAAGTTAAGCGAAAATCAAACTTTATTACTGATGGAGTTTGTACTGCATGGCCTGGCAGAATATTCTCAATTGAGTAAAAATTATTTGAATGGCGGTTTCGGATTTTCTGATATGTTTGGCAGTTTATTTAATGCCGAATTTGACGAGGAAGAAGATGAAGACGATTTCAGATAGCAATTAAATTATACATTTTACTAGCTTTGATATTTCTTTCTAATAAGAGAGAAATATTAAAGCTTTTTTATTTTAATAACATTTAAATGGGAAGATTACCCTTCATTATTGCTGCTTGCATACTTATTACCGCCTTCGATATTTATTGCTTCAATGCCTTGATGGCAGTATTTAAGAACTGGAAACCAAAAACAAAGCAAATCTTCGGGATTTTCTATTGGACCTTCAGCGTTTTATTAATTGTAGGTGTTTTTGCTGGGATATTTCTAAATCTGTTTTTAACTCTTCGGGCTATTATACTTGTGGCTTTCTTTTTAACCGTAGCCTGCAAAATGGCCATGTTGCCTTTTTTATTAATTGATGATTTACGCAGGCTTTTCATTAAGTTATTCAGAAGACCATCCAAAGCTCAACCTGACAGTGCAACATCTCCACAACCAAACAATTTAAAAACCGAAGAATCAATATCACGTTCAGAATTTTTGGTTAAAGCTGGTTTAGTGGCGGCGGCAGTTCCTTTAACTTCTTTGAGCTGGGGAATTATTTCAGGCGCATATGATTACCAGATTAGAAAGGTAAATCTCATTCTTCCAAATCTCCCAAAAGCCTTTGACGGAATTACCATGGCACAAATTTCTGACATCCATTCCGGCAGTTTCTATAACAAAACAGCGGTGAAAGGTGGCGTAGAAATGCTGCTTGCAGAGAAACCTGATTTTGTTTTCTTCACCGGTGATTTGGTGAATAATCTAACCAATGAGGTGAAAGATTATCAGGATATTTTCTCGAAAGTTAAAGCTCCGTTAGGCGTTTATTCTTCTTTAGGCAACCACGATTATGGTGATTATTATTTTGGTAAAGAATCATCGCCTGCAAAGGTTAAAAACCTGAAAGACATGGTTGATGTACATAAGATTATGGGTTACGATTTATTAATGAACGAAAACCGCAGGCTTAAGGTTGATGGAGAGGAAATTGGCATTTTAGGTATCGAAAATTGGGGTATGGGTCGTTTTCCAAAATATGGCAAAATGGAATTGGCTGTACAAAATACCGATGATTTGCCTGTTAAACTTTTATTGAGTCACGATCCCTCGCACTGGCGTGGAGAGGTGCTGGAAAAATACCCACAGATAGACGCCATGTTTAGCGGGCATACACACGGCATGCAGTTTGGTGTTCGCTTAAAAGAGTACCAATGGAGCCCGGTTCAGTATATTTACAAAGAATGGGCTGGCTTATACCAGGAACAGAAACAACAACTGTATGTTAATGTTGGCTATGGTTTCTTAGGCTACCCGGGCAGAGTTGGGGTTTTGCCGGAAATCACAGTTTTCACTTTGAAGAGAGCTTAAAAAATTATTGAGTTTTGAATGATTGAATGAGTGAGAATTGTCTGCCCAATGCAAGAAACATTCACTTATTCAATCACTCACTCATTCAATAATTCAATAATTTATTAACCTGCATTAAAGCGATATCCCACGCCTCTTACGGTTTGCAGCAATTGAGGATTATCTGGATTCAATTCGATTTTCTTACGCAAACGAACAATGTGCATATCTAATGTACGGGTGTTCACATCAGAGTTATAACCCCAAACCACCAACATTAATTCATCACGGTTGATCACTTTACCTGGATTACGTAAGAAATAGAGTAAAATACGGTTCTCTAAGATCGTCAACTCAATTTTCTTCCCATCTCTAAACAAAGTATGAATATTCGGGTGGTGTTCCATGTTACCAAAACGGTGAATTTCAGCAGTATCTTTATTTACAATAAACTTCACCTTACTTTCAAGCATCGCCACCAAAACATCCATATTAAATGGTTTTGTGATATAATCTGATGCACCGAAATTATACGCATCAATTTTATCTACATCCTGCGCTTTCGCGGTCATCATGATAATCAGATTTTCAAAACCCTGCTTACGCACATTTTCGCAAACTTCTGCGCCCTGCTTGCCTGGCATCATCCAGTCCAGCAATACAATATCCGGCTGGTCGGCAATAATCATTCGCTCGCCTGATTCACCATCGTTGGCCTCCAATACATTATAGCCTTCAGTCTTCAATCGATGGGCCACTAAAAAGCGAAGATTTTCATCATCCTCAACAATTAATATTTTTACTTCTTTAGACATTTGTGTGTTGTTATATTTTGAATCGTTTTAAGGTTTAATATTTCAAGTTGCCAGGTAATATTATCACACTTAAACTTTACGACATTTTAAATTATTTCAATTTTACTTGTTATAAGGCAGCACAATTTTAAATTCTGTACCATTGCCCACTTTACTTTTTACAGAGATTTCTCCCTGCATAAAGTTAACCAGTTCTTTGCAGAAAGCCAAACCCAAGCCCACACTTCCCATCTGGTTGTATTCATTCTGTATTCTAAAAAACTTTTTAAAGATATTGTTTAATTCTGAAGATGGAATGCCAATTCCCTTATCAGTAAAACGAAAGACCAAAACACCTTTAATTAATTTAGCACTGATATGCAGCTTTTTGTTTGCAGGTTTTGAATATTTATAAGCGTTTTCAGCCAGGTTATCAAACAAACTGCCTAACAATACCGGATCGGTGATAAAACTTTTAAAGCCAAGTACCTCGTAGGTGATTTTGAAATCAGGATGTTTCAAGGTGTGCGATTCAATTGTACTTTCAATAAAATCCTCAATATTAACCTGCTCCTGATTTAACTTAATTGCCTTGTTCTCAATCTGTGTAAAGGCTAGCAGCTTATTCATCAAACCATTCAGTTTGTCGGCCTCCTCATCCAGAATCTTACCATAAAGCTGCTGTTCTTTCTGGCTTAACGCTGTGGCACTTTTAATGTTGTTTCCTGCAATCTTAATCACACTCACGGGTGTTTTAAACTCATGGGTAAGGTTATTCACAAAATCGTACTGGAGCTTAAACATTTTGCTATTGATGTTCAAATTGCGGTAAATCAAAAAAGCAACCAATAGCAACACACCGTAAACCAGCAACAGGACCAACGCAATTGGCATGAAATAAATGAATATTTCTTTTTTGATGTATGATTTAGATGAAGTGAAATAAAGTTTAAAATCGGAAAATGCACCCGGAAGTGCTATTTCGGTGGTCATGTTCTCGTCCGAAGTATCAATCGGATCATAAGTTAAAGGTTCTACCTCTATCTTTTGATACAATAAAGGTCTCGTATTGGTTACTTTAATTTTGTTCGGATCAAGCTGAAAAACCAGCATGTCTTGCTGATAAACCGGCAAAGGATCGAGCTTACGGCGCATCATATCCTTATAAATCTTCAAATCTTCCCGTCTCGGAATATTGAGATAGGTAATCTTATTTGATTTAACTACTGAAAAGTTGGTGAACAATTCTTCCTGAGTGGGAACTGCAGCGGTATCTAACTGATCTACAAAAGTAACCAGCTTGTAGGCCATGGCATTAAAATCATCGCCAACTTTAAATGAACGCGTATCGTACTCTGAAAACAGCTTAACCGAATCGGGTGAAACGGTTTTACCAAACTGAAATATCGATTTAGGACCAATGGACAAACTTCCAACGTTCATTCCATCCTTCACCGGAATATTTTTCACTTCGGTATCGTAAAAAGTAACCTTTGCAATAAATGGATATTTAATGGTTACCGTATCAACAAACTTTGCAGCAGTTGCCGAATCTAAAAACCCGTTGTAGTAAGATATTTCGGGCATTTTATTCTGAAAGAAATCGTTATAGGCTTTGATGCTTTGCTCTAAAACATTTACCTTTTCAGATACAAACTCATTCTCAATAGATTTTTTACTGTAGTTAAACGCTAAAAATAAAGAGAGGATGAAAAGAATGGAGATGAGTATAATGAAGGTAACGCCAAGCGAGGAATTTTTCCGGTAACCACTTTTCTTATCCAGGGCCATAACCTATTTCTTACTCAAGTTTGTTTTTAAAAATTCTTCCAAAGCTTTGTACAAAGCCGTTCTACCTTGCTGGCGTAATACCGGATTGGGTCCTTCCTCTTTTTCGATATACGTAACAGGTACATTTCGCTTTTTCAATTCTTTAATAAACTGAACTCCTTCTGCTACGTTAACCCTCGGATCTTTTGGGTTTTGTGCAATAAATAAGGGCGACTTGAAACGATCAGCATGAAAAACAGGCGAAGCGAAACGCATATAATCAGTATCTGTAACAGGGTTTCCTAAAATTTCATAGTACATCTGCAGGTTCGACTTCAAGAACGGAGGAATCGTTTTCAGGTAACTGAACAAATTGATTACGCCTGAATTTGATCCGCCACAACTATAAAGATCAGGATTTTTATACAAACAATTTAGTGCAATATAACCACCAAAACCATTTCCGTAAATGGCTACTTTTTTCGGATTCGCGATTTGCTTATTTATTAACCAACGTACGCCATCATTTACATCTTCCTGTATCTTATCACTCCACTCCTTAAAACCGGCTGCATAAAAAGATTTGCCATAGCCTGTTGATCCTCTGTAGTTAACCTGCAAAACAGCATAACCACGGCTTGCCAGAAATTGCACTTCAGCATTGTATCCCCAACTGTTTCTCCCACCGGGGCCATTATGAGGTAAAACCACAACCGGTAAGTTAGTTGCTTTTTTATTTCGTGGTAAGGTGAGATAGCCATTGATATGTAAACTATCGCTACTTCTGAAACTAATGGGCTTCATATCGCTCATCATTTCTTCATTGATAGCAGAATTAATATCCGTTAGTTTTCTGAGTTTATTTTGGCTGGCGGTGTACAGATAATATGAACCTGGGTTTTTATCTGTAAATGTTCTAATAACAAAAACATTTTCCATTTTATCCTTCTCCATGATGCGCCACTCAGAGCCTGGCAAAAGCTGATCGATCTTACTGTAAGTGTTTCTAGATTGATCATCGAGATAATATTTTTTCTTCTTCCAGGTTTCGCAGGTTACGAACAACATCTTTTTTTGCGTACGCGAATACCTTGCATCAACAACATTTAGTGTATCATTTGCGAACAATACCTTTTTTTCTTTCCCATTCTTTAAATCCAAAGCTACCAAAGCATTTTTATCACGATTGACGTTTGAAATGGCATAAAGTACGTTCGGTTCTTCTTCTGAGAAGGCAATTGGCTGAAAAGTAGTTTCAAAGTTATTGGTTAAAACCGGCTTAAAAGTTTGCGTCTCATTTTCGCGGTATAAAAGGGTTTCATTCACGCCATCACTGGCTACAGCAATTTTCAATACGCCTTTGTGATCAGTCATCCACTCTGTGATATTACCTGGATTTTTTGCAGCAATATCCATTTGTCCGTTACGTACATTCAGGCGGTATACGTCAAAAACCGTAGAATCTCTTTTATTTGAAGCAACTACGATGTATTTATCATCTATCAGCTGATCTTCAATTACCCGCAACCGCGTCTTCTCGTTCGCACTTAGCTGCACTTGTTTACCGCCATCTTTATTGATAACGAAAATGTCTGACCGGCGGTCCTTGGATTCATCTTCTGTATAATAAATCAGTTCGTTATTGCTGGTCCAGAAATGAAAACTTATTGTTTTTCGGTTAAGTGCGTAAGCTGCACACTGTTTCCGGTGGCCAGATCCTCTACAAAGAGATCTAGTTTCCGGTCTTGCAATTTCAGGTACGATAAACTTTTACCATCTGGAGAAATGTGATAGTAAGCCTTATCAAAGGTTTTAAAAAAATCATCTACAGGTATAGTTTGCTCATTCCGGGAACTTTTACACCCCCAAATTGAAGCCACTAATACGAATAAAATAATTCTTCTCAACATAAACAATTTTCTCACGGGATGACAAAAATAAATATCCCGGTTAGTTAACCACGCATTACACCAACAATGTTACTTACTGATTGAAATCAGCTTGCGGCTCAATTTAGTATTTATAAAATGGAGACAAAATAAAATGCAGGTAACATTATTATTGGAATTAAAATGGCACCACTCTGCTCTAAACTAAATCCATTTAGGCAACGTTAGTTGTTCAAAGTTTTCGCTTTCATCCTTTTTAGTTACATTTAAAGCTTATAATGAGGATAATGAATAGATTGATCATCCTAGTCTTTTTTGCATTTACTTTAAGCGTACAGGCACAGGTTTTACGTTCCAACTCCTCAATCGCTGCAGATGATACGCCATTGATTTTTCAGTACTACCGTGACGGGGAATATGAAAAAGCCGTTGTTTTGCTGGAGAAGATGTTTTCTGGCGCCAATAACGAAGGATATTTCGATATTTATTTTAATTCATTGCTCAAATTAAAACGTTATGATGTTGCTGAAAAAACAGTTAAAAAACTAATAAGGCAGCATCCGGAAAACGATGCTTATCCTATTGCCTTAGGAAAACTATACCAGGAAAAGGGAGACGTTCAAAATGGAAATAAGATTTTCAGTGATATTATTAATAAACTGCCCAAAGATGAATTTAAAATCCGAAACCTGGCCAATAACTTTTATCGGTTTGAAAACTACGATTTTGCAGTGCAAACGTTTAAACAGGGGAGAAAAATTCTGGGAAACAATGAATTATTTACCTATGAATTATTAAATATCTATCGCTTTAAAAAAGATAAGCCCATGCTAATGCAGGAATACCTGGATGCATTAGCCACTATCCCTCAGCTGCTACCACAAGCTCAGGTTGTTTTGCCAATGATTTTTGATGACAAAGCGGATTATCAAACCTTTCAGGTTGGAATTCTTAAAAAAATACAAAAAGATCCTGATGCCGAAATCTATATACAGCTGCTAACCTGGAATTATATTCAACAGCAGCAATACGATATGGCGTTGCGCCAGCTAATTGCCTTCGATAAAAGAACAAAAGCTGATGGAGGCACACTTTTTAATGCCATATATACTTTTGTAGATAACAGTGCTTATGAAACCGCAATTAAAGCTTACGAATACCTGTTAACAAAGGGTAAAGAGAATCAATATTATCTTCCATCGAAAATAGAGCTGTTAAATACCAAGTATAATATCCAAACTGCTGGAAAATACAACACAGCAGCACTCGATCTGTTGGCAAAAGATTTTCAGATTTTACTGGATGAAAATGGTAAAAATAAAAACACGCTATTTGCCATTAAAAGGTTGGCAAACCTACAAGCATACTATCTAAATCAAGCGGCACAGGCAGAGAAAGGCCTTGAAGAGGCGTTACAAATGCCCGGATTGAATGGACAAGATATCGGACAGTTAAAGCTTGAGTTAGGAGATATTTACATTTTAACCAACCAACCCTGGGAAGCATTTTTAGTTTATGAGCAAGTAAGCAAACAATTTGAAGGCCAGCCAATAGGCAACGAAGCCCGTTTTCGTAGCGCCAAACTTTCATTTTATCAAGGTAATTTTGATTACAGCAGTGCTCAGTGCCTAGTGTTAAAAGCGGCTACATCACAACTAATTGCAAACGACGCGTTGAATTTAAGCTTATTGATTTCAGACAATATTCAAACACCAACCGACAGCAACGCTTTGAAGATGTATGCCGATGCAGAAATGCTGGTTTTTAGAAATTTACCTGCACAAGCCATTCGTAAATTAGATAGCATTGCCATTGTTTTTCCTGAAAACGGATTAACAGATGCCGTATTGATGACAAAAGCGAGAATATTAATAAAATCAAATGATTTTCAAAGTGCTGCAGACATCCTTAAAAAGTTAACAGAAAATTTTAAAGACGGGATCTGGACGGACGATGCCCTTTTTACGCTGGGCGATTTGTATGAGAAAAAATTAAATGACATCGTTCAGGCAAAGCTTTATTTTCAAAAACTGATTACGGATTATCCTGGCAGTATGTTTAGTGCAGAAGCAAGAAAAAGATTTAGAAATTTAAGAGGTGATGGAGTTTGACAAATAAACTATATCCAGTCCCAAATTACCACATTCCACTCTGTATCTGAAGCATCCGTATAACTATAAATAGTTTTGAAACCGATACGTTCATGGGCTTTCATTGAACGTAAGTTAATGCTGGCAATCTCTGTTATTGCGAATTCATAATTTTTGTTAAAATATGCTCTATAGGCCTCATAGCATCTGTCAAATAGCCCTTGTCCACGATAATTCTTATCCACGCAAACTTGTCCAACAACGATGTATTGATAGTTAGCAACAGATTTACCTTTGTATTCAATGTGGTCAAAACTTTCATACATTTCTACCAATCGAGGAATATCGCTTTTCGATTGCTCCGTCATTCCTAATATGTAGGACACAACCTGATTTCCATCTTTAGCAATCACGTTCGGCTCATGCTGGTGCATCTTTTCCAAATCATCAAGCGAATGCGAAACGGTCACAAAACCCTGTTCCTTAATTTCTTCCGAAGATAAATCAGTTCTTAAATTTTGTTTCTGAAGCGCAATAATCCCTTCCAGATCTTTAGTACTGCTTGAGGTTAAAATTTCAATCATTTGTATGCTAAAAGTAGTAAATGCCGAATATAAGAAATCCGTTTGCGAACCTCCATTTTACTTAGACACATTTATTATCTTTGCAGCATGTTTTTATACAATGTTACTTTGATTTTAGATGATGCTGCTGCTGAAGAATGGTTGCAGTGGATGCAGGAAATTCACATTCCCGAAGTATTGGCAACTGGCATGTTTGTTTCTAACCGTTTGTTAAAAGTTGTGGATTCGCCAAATGAAGGGGTTACCTATTGTGCCCAATATATCGCAGAAACCTTAGAAAACTACAATGAATACCAAAAAACTTATGCCCCGGTTTTACAAGAAAAGTTAAACGAGAAGTTTAAAAACCGATTTGTGGCATACCGAACGTTAATGGAATATGTAGACTAAATTACTTATTTCAATTTCTCGTTATTCTTATGCCTGTCCGCATCGCGGATAGTTTTCTTTTCGAGATTTTTTTCCAGCGCCTCGGTCAAGTTAATCCCGGTTTGATTGGCCAGGCAAATCAACACAAACATTACGTCAGCCATTTCATCGGCAAGGTTTACATCCTCATCACTTTTTTTAAAAGATTGTTCGCCGTATTTTCGGGCCATGATTCGGGCAACTTCTCCAACCTCTTCCATTAATATAGCGGTGTTGGTTAGCTCGTTAAAATATCTAATACCAGTGGTTTTAATCCACCGATCTACGGTTTCCTGTGCTTCGTTAATGGTCATCTTCTATTCCTTATTTTTTGTATCAATCAAAATGGTTGTTGGCCCATCATTTACCAGGGCAATTTTCATATCAGCGCCAAAAATCCCGGTTTGAATTTTCTTACCTGTTAATGAAGCTAACTTTTCTATCATTTTTTCATAAAGTGGAATGGCTACGTCAGGCCTTGCCGCTCTGGTAAAACCTGGTCTATTTCCCTTTTTTGTAGATGCAAACAACGTAAATTGACTAATCAATAAAATATCGCCATCAACATCTGCTAATGCTTTATTCATTAAATCATTTTCATCACTAAAAACACGCATATTTACAATTTTTTGAGCAAGCCAATCCAGGTCTTCAATGTTATCGGCATCTTCGATACCTAACAAAACTAAAAACCCAGCTTCAATTTGGCCGGTAATGTTTCCATTAACGGTGCAACTTGCTTGTGTAACTCTTTGTAAAACCGCTCGCATTTTATATTATTTTTGATTGATAAATTTGATATGCGCAAGATAAGTATTTTAGTGATTTTCGTGTTTTTCTTATTCGGCTGTAAGCAAAAATCTGTTGTTCATCCAACTTTTTATTTCTGGAAAACAGATTACCATAACCATAAAGCAGAAACCGCAGCACTCAGCAAATTCAAATCGAAGTCGCTTTATGTCCGCATTATGGATGTAGATTTTAATCCAGATTTTCAACAAGACGTTCCTGTTTCTCCTATAAAATTTTCCGATCCTTTACCTCCACAAGTCGATATCATTCCTGTGGTATTTTTGGTTAACCGTATTTTTAATGAGATAGATTCAAACAGAATAAAGTTGCTTGCCGATCACATCGCGGTTTTTGTGGAAGCTAAAGTGAAACAATCCGGAAAATCAAGTTATAGCGAACTTCAAATCGACTGTGACTGGACTAAAACAAGCAGAGATCGATACTTTGAATTTTTAAATCATTTGAAAAAACATCCTCTTCTAAAAAACAAAACCATCTCCGTTACATTGCGTTTGCATCAGGTAAAAAACATTGCCACAAGCGGAATTCCTCCGGTTGAAAAAGCAATGCTGATGTGTTATAACATGGGAAACCTACGGAAATATGGAAATCAAAATTCTATTCTCGATCAACACGAAATGGATCTTTATTTAAAAGATTATTTGGAAAATTACCCCTTGAAACTTGATGTTGCATTACCAACATTTGAGTGGGCGGTAGTATTTAGGAATAAGAAATATGCTGGAATTTCTAAACGGATCAACAAAGGACAAATTCAAGATAAAAAATTATTCAAGCAGAGAGAAAACTCCATTTTGTATGATCTGTTAATGGATTATCCTGCTGCAGGATTAAAACGTGGCGATGTAATTCGGTGGGAAGAAATTACTACGGAAGATTTACTTGCAACATCCAGTTTTTTATCCCGATATTTAAAACCGGAAGAACGAAATCTCGTTTTCTATCATCTCGACACCGACCTTTTAAAACATTTTACTGATGAAGATTTTCGAAAAGTTATCGCTAATTTCTAGCATTTTCTTAATTACATTTTTCGGCGAAATTGCCGTAAATATTGCCTGCGGTGGCGAAGTTGATCCTTACGATTATTACATTTCCTATTTTCACAATAACGTTCAGGGCGATGAATACACCTCATTTGCATTTAATCAAATGGCGTATTTAAATAGTGAGGAGAATACGGAAAGCGAATCAGAGATCAACAGTCGGGAATGGGGAAAATATTTAGATGTTAAGCCGCAAGATGTGCATCAGATTATGTATGAGGCTGACAGTGCCATGAAAGCTAAACTTCAGCTTTATGATGGAAAAATATCAGAATTACCGGATAGCTTGCAAAAAAACACTTTTTTACAAGGCTTGAACAAGCATAAAAGTGCGCTGAAATATTACATTTTCGCCAAAAGTTGTGAGCCTTTTGCCAATGTAGATTTCGACCTTTGGAATCCGAAACCAAGAGATACAGCAGGCATGAGTTTGCTTGCAACAGAGGCATTGACTATAACAAAATCTGAGAAAGACGCTTTTTTAAAATTACGGTATGCCTATCAGGCGGAAAGAATGTTTCATTATGCCGGACAGCATGATGATAGCAAAAATGTTTTTGAGAAATTTATCAAAACAGATCAATCAAATAGCGCTGTGAAAGGCTGGGCACTTGCCCTTTATGCCGGATCGGTTAGAAGATTGGGCAATCCTGAAGAATCTGCATTTTTATTTTCGAAAGTGTTTGCTTCCAATCCAGAAAGAAGAGTGCAAGCCTACAAAAACTATTATTATAACAGCGCTCCAGTAAGCGGTGCGCTAAAATACGCTAAAACAGATGAAGAAAAAGCCAATATCTGGGCAATAAATGGTTTCGGAAATTCAGATTTCGATATCGAAAGCTTAAACAAAGTTTATCAATACGATCCAAAAAGCCAGTTAACCGGCACTTTGCTGGTTAGGGAAGTTAATAAATTGGAGCAGGCGCTAATCGAAGCGAATGATATCGCTAAAATATCATTTGATTATTATTTCTCCTACAACGACCGGTCAAAATCCAAAGACAGTGTTAGGAATGTAAATCTGAAACAATTAAATGAGATCAGAAATTTTGCGGTAAAACTGGCGGCAGAAAAAAAATAATCCGCAATCAGAGCTTGGCATTTTAACGGCAGCTTATTTATCGTGGATGGAGAACAAAGATGCAGTAGCCTGCAGTTATTTAAACAGGTTAAACCCTGAAAAACTTCCGGAAAAATTGCGTGATCAGTACCGAATTACTGATTTATTGATTAAGGCTAAAAATATCAAAAAAGGAAATCCATTTAACGAAAACGATTTATTGCCAACCCTGAAGTGGCTGGATGAAAAAAGGTTTGCCGAGAACAAATCACATCCGGGAGACAAATATTATGATTGGGCAGATCAGGAAGATAAACGATTCAGCAGAACCACCAGAAACTTCTACCAACAACTATTGGCACCTGCATATTTAAAATTAGGCGATACTGCAAAGGCCGCTCTGGCAATGGTTAAAGGAGATTTGGAATACAAAATTGTAAAAGACAACTCGCTTTTCAAAAATATGAGCTATCAAACGACTGCTTTTTGGCAACAATATTTAAGTCCGAAAAGCATGCAAGGTTTGTTAAATTACAAAAAGAAAGCAGCTGGAAACGATGTTATGGCTATGTTGTCTAAAGCTTTAAATCAACTTAAAAATGATGGTTTTTATGAACTTTTTGGAACAACATTATTGAGGACACATCAATATGGAAAAGCGGTGCAAATGTTTGCAAAAGTATCGCCAGATTATCACTATTTCAATCCAGAAAACTGGTATGCTGATGATGCGAATTCAAAGCTTTATGCAAATCCATTTATCCAAACCATTAATGATTTCCCTAAAAAATATGTAAATGCCAAGGCATCGATAACTAAGAAAGATTTTGCAGCTGAGATGTTTCGATTACAAAAACTAACCACCAGCGATAAGAAAAATGCTGCCCTTTATTATTACAAAATGGCTAATGCTGTTTATCAAACAGGTTATTATGGAAATAGTTGGTTTTTGATTAGCTATGATTGGTCTACTTATGCTAATGCTAGTCCGGCAAGATATGGTTACGATGTAGATTATAAAAAAGCACAAACTGCCAAAAACTGGTATTTGAAAGCCAGATCGCTAAGCACAAATGCAGATTTTAAGGCAAAGTGCACATTTATGCTTGCAAAATGTGCTCAAAAGCAAATTATTCTGAATTCGAAATTAAACTCATTCAGTTACTGGAATAAAGATGATGTGAAGTATCAAAATTTCATCAATGCGAATTACAACAATCCGTATTTCAAGGAATTGAAATTGAAATACGGTAAGACGCCGTTTTATCAGGTGGCAGCTGGAGAATGCAGTTATTTGGGAGATTTTATCGCGAAAAAATAAAGTTTAAAGTGGTAAGCGCTTGAGAAAAATGAAATGGCAATAATCCGAACTTTTGGAATAATATTAATTTTACTTGGAGGTTTTTTAGCATACGGTATGATTGGTTCTGCCTTACCGATGATATTTGGAGAAAAAACTGAAGCAACAATTGTAGCTACCAAACGTGTTGCCAATAAAAGGTTCACTTACGTATATTACCCCGTATTTAAATTTATTTATAAAAATAAAACCGTTGAAGTTGTAGATGATAGCGGTGATGTTATGGAAAGTAGCGTGGGTTTAAAGAAGTTGGTATATTACGATGAAAATTATGGCGTCAGCCGTGGATTCACATCATCTTTTATCATTTTTTCATTCATGAGTGCCTCTTTCCTATCTTTTGGCCTGATTTCTTTATTGAGCAAAGAAAAATATTTAAGGTTCCGCAGATGATAAATTAATCATCTCAGGCAAAAAAACCAAGGATGTAAAGTGTTAGGCTAAACATCCTTAATTCATTATTTCCTTACCACCTGATTAATGCACTTGCCCAGGTAAAGCCTGAACCGAAAGCGGCGAGGCAAACCAAGTCACCATCTTTGATTTTTCCGGCTTCCCATGCTTCGCATAAAGCGATAGGGACGGATGCTGCAGTAGTATTTCCGTATTTTTGAATGTTATTAAAAACCTGATCATCACTTAAACCCAATAGGTTTTGAACATATTGACTGATCCTCAAATTTGCCTGGTGTGGCACCAGCATATCAATATCTTTTTCGGTTAAGTTATTCGCAGCCAAAGCTTCTTTAATTACTTCCGGAAATTTTACCACCGCTTTTTTGAAAACCGAGGGACCATCCATATAAGGTAATGCGGCTCCACTCTCAAGGATTTCTGGCGTCATGAACAAACCGCCCAATTCCTGGTCAGGAAAATCGGGTTTATCTTTCATCCATTTATTAGCATGAGAACCCGGATAATACATGGCCAGGATTTCCGCATCTGCACCATCACTATGCAAATGGGTACTTAAAATACCTTTACCTTTTTCATCAGTAGGCTGAAGTACAACTGCTCCTGCCCCATCTCCAAAAATTACCGAAACATTGCGACTGCGGGTTTCAAAATCCATTGCGAAAGAATGTTTCTCACTGCCTACCACCAAAACATTTTTGTACATGCCCGTTTTCACGAATTGATCCGCCACAGAAAGTGCATAAACAAATCCAGAACATTGGTTTCGAATATCCAAAGCGCCTATCTCACCCATGCCCATTTCACGCTGTAACAAAACACCACAACCAGGGAAATAATAATCCGGACTTAAGGTCGCAAATATGATGAAATCAACATCTTTTGCAGTAATGCCAGCTCGCTCGATGGCAATTTTAGCAGCTTCAATCCCCATCGTGGTGGTAGTTTCTTCGTTCCGATCGGCAAAGCGACGTTCCTGAATCCCTGTTCGTTCCTGAATCCACTCATCATTGGTATCCATAAAACGACTTAAATCTGTATTGGTATATACATTTTTAGGAACGTAGTAACCTATTCCTGCTATTTTAGATTGATGCATGCTCATATTATTTGGTTAACAAATGTATTAAAACAGATGGAACATGTGCGGGGTAAGCGGGAAAATGTAATGTGAACACCAAAATATTATTTCACGCCCCAATAATCACAACCATCTTCCATTTAACCTATTACATCTTCCATAAAATTAGTTATTTTTGCAACATGTCTACAGAAACCAAAGAAGAGACCTTCACGCTCGAAGAAATTCTAACTTCCTTAAAAACCGTACACCGCCTTATTTTGTGGAATGATGATGTAAATACTTTCGATCATGTAATTTATTGTATGATGAAATATCTAGATTATAACGAATCTCAAGCAGAAAAAATTGCATGGAAAGTGCATAATGACGGCAAATGCCCAGTTCTTGAAGGATCTTTTACCGAGATGGAAGTTTACCGCAAGATTTTACAGCAAGAAGGATTAACGGTTTCGGTTGATTAAATTGTTTTTTGAAAGTTCGTCATGCTGATTATGATTCAATATTTTTAAGCTTAATCATGCCTATAATACACTGAATCGAACTTAGGATGACGATTTCGAATTATTAAAATTAATTTCCCAATCCTTTCAAAACCTCATTTAATTCCGCTTGTGTACTCAACGTTTTATCTTTGGCGTACCAGCCGTGTAGCTTTTCTGCCAGAATGGTCATTTCTGTAGTTTCTTGCCTCCACTCTTTTAACAATTCTTGTAATACCTGAGGTCGTGGTGCCCAGGTTGCCAAAACCTGATCAGCTTCTTCATTCAAAATGATTAAAACAGGTATCGCTCTACCACCGTTGGTTAAATGCGCATCAATTAAGGGCAGATTTTTATCTCTGAGTACAAATTTCAAATCAATTTTACCTAAAGATGCTGTAGCAATTTTATTGAATACCGGAACAATCTGTGCGGCATCGCCACACCAACCTTCCGTTATGACCAAGAATTTATAGCTAGTTTTAAGCTGATCTATTGTAGCAGTTAGTTCCTCCGTTAGGCTAGCGGTTTTATCAACACGACTCATACGTTGCACATTCATTTTGGTGTAGTGCAAATCATAAGTCACATCTCCTGTAGCTTTTCCTTCCAACAAAAGTTGATCTACCAAGGCACGATAGGTTTGATAATCCATGCCTTGCTCACTGAAAATTTCGCTGTAATTAACCATAATACTGCTGTAAAATATAGCGCAAAGGAAAGCAGAATTTCAGCGAAATTAATCACGGTTTTGCAAGAAAAAGTCTAGCTCTTAAATTCGCTCGTTTTATGGAAATCAATATCAGGATAATCCTGTTTGGTTAAGTTAATCATGTATTCACTATCTGATAAATAAACCGGATTTGCCTCTTTATCGAAACCAATATGCTGTTGTTTACGCTTCACAAACTCATCTAATTTTTTTCTATCAGCTGATGTTACCCAGCTCGAACGGGTGTAACTTAAGGTACGGAAACGACATTTAGCACCATATTCATGCTCTAAACGGAAGTTAATTACCTCAAACTGAAGTTCACCAACGGCACCGATTACTTTTCGGTTTCCAGGCTGCATCACAAATAATTGCGCCACACCTTCGTCAGTTAACTGCTCAATACCTTTTTCCAGCTGTTTGGTCCGCATTGGGTCCATGTTTTCTACCTCCTTAAAGATAGATGGAGAGAAACTTGGAATACCTTTAAACTGCAATTTCTCACCTTCGGTTAACGTGTCGCCAATCTTAAAGTTGCCACTATCATACAAACCAACCACATCACCCGGCCAAGCCTCTTCCACAATACTTTTCTCATTGGCCATAAAATCCATCGGATTCGAAAATTTCAGTTTCTTATCCTGGCGGGTATGGTAGTAAAATTTATTACGCTCAAATCTGCCAGAGCAGATACGCAAGAAAGCAATCCGATCGCGGTGTTTTGGGTCTAAATTGGCATGGATTTTAAACACGAAACCACTAAAGTTTTTCTCTTCAACCAACACATCACGTTCTTCAGCTTCACGGTGGCGTGGACTTGGCGCAATATCAATAAAAGTATCTAAAAGCTCTTTTATACCGAAGTTGTTAATCGCACTGCCAAAAAATACTGGTGCTACCAATCCATCGGTATACAAATCTTTATCAATTTTGCCGTAAATACCATCAACCAATTCAACATCATCTTTCAGGGTACTGATTTCGTTTTCCTTTAGGTAATCCAGTAACGAGGGGTCATTCAAATCGTTAGCCGCCACAACCGAATCGGTTACTTTGGTTTTATCAGAATTGAATAAATTTAAGTGTTTGTTATAAATGCTGTAAACACCTTTAAATGTATGTCCTTGCCCAATTGGCCATGAAAGCGGGCACAAACTGATGTTCAGTTTCTCTTCAATCTCATCTAACAAATCGTAAGCTTCCTTACCCTCACGGTCCATTTTATTAACGAAAATAATTACCGGTGTATTACGCATGCGGCAAACCGACATCAGTTTTTCGGTTTGTTCCTCCACACCTTTTACACAATCTACCACCAAAATCACACTATCCACTGCCGACAAAGTACGGTAAGTATCTTCCGCGAAATCCTTGTGACCAGGCGTATCTAAAATGTTGATTCGCTTGCCGCTGTACTCAAAACCCATTACCGAAGTTGCCACCGAGATACCACGTTGTTTCTCAATTTCCATGAAATCGGACGTATTGCTCTGGTTTGCTTTATTACGTTTTACTGCACCAGCTGTGTTAATCGCACCACCAAAAAGCAGAAATTTTTCTGTTAATGTGGTTTTGCCCGCATCGGGGTGACTAATAATGGCAAAGGTTTTACGTTTTTCTATTTCGGGGTTAAGCATAATAAAATTTTGGGTAAAAAATGGCGATGAAACCTGGTTAAAGGAATTTAACTGCGATTAGATTTGAATAATTTTGTTTCATCAGGCTGCAAAGATAAGAAATTTGATGAACTGTTTTTACCGCTTAACTGTTTAATTGAAAACCAAATGGTTAAGCGTTTTTGAAAAGCAATAGCAGTAGTTCTTCGGTTCGAGTTATTCCCGCCATTCATTTATAGGTTTAAATCCGAAGACCAACAAACATTGTTAAGTAAACCTGATGGCAGCGGACACGGAGTGCAAAGGAGTAAAGCGAACAGCAGGACTACACTTCCCTATGAAAAACGGAATACCCATTTCCAAAAATAAATCCTCAATTTCTATTAACTAGCGCCATTATCTTATAAATCATACTTATTTTTGTGCTAAAATTGTTAGCTTTAATCATCCCTTCCGAATTAAGCAAACTAAAATCTTATTAGCCAATGCCAGAATTAGATGAAACTTCTATGCCCGCAGAAATTGCGGCGAAGTTTGTTAATTATACCTCTAAACATGTTTTCTTAACCGGGAAAGCGGGAACAGGTAAAACTACTTTTTTACGCAAACTCATTCAGCTTACGCATAAAAAAGCGATGATTTGTGCCCCAACCGGCATTGCAGCAATTAATGCTTCTGGCGTTACCATTCATTCACTTTTTCAATTGCCGTTTGGTGCATTTTTTCCGGATGCGGCAGGAAGTTTAATCAACCAAAATATCAATTTTAACTTCAATACGCCACGCACCATTGTGAAGCATTTAAACATGCAGGGCAACAAAAGGCGTATGATTCAGGAACTAGAATTACTGGTTATTGATGAGGTGAGTATGCTTCGGGCAGATATGCTCGATGCCATTGATTTTTCCTTGCGTTATATCAGAAGAAATAGAAATGTACCCTTTGGTGGTGTTCAGTTATTATTTATTGGCGATTTACATCAGCTGCCTCCCGTGGTCAAAAACGATGAATGGCGGATAATGGCCGGTTTTTATAAAAGCATTTATTTCTTTGATGCTTTAGCACTGCAGAATAATCCACCGGTGTATATTGAGTTGGATAAGATTTACCGCCAGGATGATGCCGTGTTTATTAACTTATTGAATAATTTAAGGAACAATAAAATTACACCTGAAGATACCGCTTTATTACGACAACACTTTAAGCAAGATTTTAAGCCTGCAGCGGATGAAAACTACATCACTTTAACCACTCACAATAACAAAGCTGACGCCATTAATCGTGAGCGATTAACACAACTCAAAACCAAATCTTACTTTTTTGAAGCCAAGGTTACCGGTGAATTTAATGAATATGCTTACCCGAATGAAAAAAGTTTAGAACTTAAAGTTGGGGCACAAGTCATGTTCATTAAAAATGATATGACTGCCGAAAAACGTTATTATAATGGAAAAATAGGTGTGGTACATCATATCGAAAAGGATATGATTGAAATTGAACTTCCTGAGGAACGAACCGTAATTTCTGTTTCACCCTATACATGGGAAAATGTGAAGTATAAATTGAATGAGGCCACAAACGAAATTGCTGAAAATGTTGCAGGTTCATTTGTACAATATCCGATAAAATTGGCCTGGGCAATTACGGTGCATAAAAGTCAGGGGTTAACTTTTGATAAAGCAATTATTGATATTGGCGATGCTTTTGCCCCTGGGCAAGCTTATGTTGCGCTTTCGCGTTTACGCTCCCTAAAAGGCTTGGTTTTAACTTCGCATCTGCGTGAAAATGGTTTGCAGCAAGACCAAAACATCCATTATTTTTCGAGTACAAAACAACCCTCTGAAGTTTTAACAGAGCAGATTAGTTTGGAAAGCTACGATTTCATTAGAACTTACCTGTTGGCCGCTTTCGATTTGAACGTCGTTCGCTATTACGTGAAAGAGCATGTAGAAACTTTCGATAAGAGCGAGGCAAAATCTACAAAACAGCGTTACGATAGCTGGACAATGGATTTATACAAGGATTTTCAAAAAATCACAGTAACGGCAGATACTTTTATTAACCAGCTTAAAAACCTTTTTGCACATCAAACGGAGCATACTTTATTTAATGTTTCTAAAAGGGTTGAAGCGGCATTGAAATATTTTAATCCGCTGGTTAAAGCGGTTTCGGATAAGTTTCTAGCCCAAATTGAAGCAGTGAAGGAAGAAAAGGGAATAAAGACATATTTGACCGAATTGCTTGAATTGGAGATACTGGTTTATGAGCAGCTAAAAAAGATGCACAAAGGCAAGGCCTTACTGCTGGCCATTATTGATGGAAAGGAGTTTAGCAAAGCAGATACTGATGCATTGTTAAACATTTCTGAACGGAACCAACAATTACAAAAAGCTATTCAGCTAAAAGGTCAGGTTTTGAAAGTGAAATCGGCTGTAGAGAAAAAGAAAAAGAGCCAAAAATAGATACCAAACTGGTAAGTTTTGAACTTTATGAGCAAGGTAAGACTTTAGCGGAGATTGCAAAAGAACGAGGTTTGTCAGTTACAACTATCGAAGGTCATTTGGCTTATTATGTATCTACGCAACAAATTGATGTAGCTAAACTGGTGAAACCAAATAAAATCAGAAACATTAGCGAAGCTGTTGAAAGCCAAAAAACAAAATCAATGGCAACGATTCGGGATTTTTTGGGTAAGGATTATTCTTTTGGTGAGATTAAGCTGGTGCTGGCGTCGTTATTTCCATCGGAGGAGTAGAGTATTAGTTTAACCGCAAAGAACGCTAAGAAAAAAGGCGCAAAGAACACTAAGCTAAATTAAAATTATGGGTGAGAATGAATTATCAAGAGTTGTAATCGGTTTAGCAATTGAAGTACATAATGCATTAGGGCCAGGCTTGTTAGAAAGTGCTTACAAAGAATGCTTATTTTACAAAATTGCTAAAGCTGGATTATTTGTAGAAAAGGAAAAGATAATGCCTTTGATATTTGAAGAGGTGAGGTTGGAATGTGGCTATAGAATTGATATTTTAGTAGAAAGGAAATTAGTCCTTGAGCTGAAAAGCGTTGAAGCTTTAAATGATGTGCACTTGGCTCAAACATTAACTTATATGAAACTAGGAAATTATAAGTTGGGTTTGTTAATGAATTTCAATGTTATTCTTTTAAAGGATGGTTTAAAACGTATCGCTAATGGCCTGTAACTTTTCTTTGTTTCTTTGCGAAAAACTTTGCGAACTTTGCGGTTAAATGGAGAAAGTTGATTTATTAGCGCAATATATGCCGGCTCAGGCGGCGCCGCTAATTGCAAAATGGATAGATTATTTTCAGTGCGAATTTAAAATCGCTAAAACCCGTTCTACCAAACTTGGAGATTACCGCCATCCTTACCGCGATAAAGGACATCGGATTTCAGTAAATTTTAATTTGAATCATTATGCTTTTCTGGTGACTACAGTTCATGAATTTGCACATCTTTTAACCTGGAACGATTTCAAGAACAAAGTAAAACCACATGGTGGAGAATGGAAGAAAAACTTTCAGCGGATGATGGTTCCGTTTTTTGAAATGAACATTTTTCCTGACGATATTCATAAAGCTATTGATAACTATATGTCTAATCCAGCAGCTTCAAGCTGTTCTGATTTGCATTTGTCTAGAGCGTTAAAGAAGTATGATTCTGATCAAACTGAAACGTTGCATTTAGAACAACTTCCTGTAAATACCATTTTCAAAATCAAGGATGGCCGCCGTTTCACCAAAGGCGAACGTATTAGAAAACGTTACCGCTGTGTTTGCCTGGATGATAAACGAATATATCTTTTTAATCCACTGGCGGAGGTTTTTGTAATAAATTAAATCACAACAGCGTAGTAAAGCAAAAAAAAGCTTCGATTTTCATCGAAGCTTTTTTTTCTAATATTCCCAAAGTCCCTGTTCATAATCAAGAACAGATTTTTTAATCCGTTCTGATTCGTACAATCGCTGTCTAGGGTCCGTAATAATGTCTCTAAGTTTGTTATCTCCTGGATTAGATTCTTTTACAATGTAGCTACTAAATAGGCGACGAATAAAGAAATCGTCAAAACTCAAAGAAGAAGCATCGTTATTGGTGTTAATTAAACGTTTTTTAGTTAATATTTCGCGGGCTTCAGGATAGTATACCCAGAAAACCGGTTGCCATTGTTTCGAAACTTCGTTATATTTCATTGGAGCAATACCAACAATACGTGGTTCGAAGATGGAACGTTTCACATCAAAAATCCAATCTTCTTTAATTCTGAATTTTAAAAATGATTCTGGATTGAGATCATTCGCTACGGTTTTTACTGTACCTGCTTTAGCATCTGTAACCTCAACAGTTCCTGCGGCAGCCATTCTTGCAGAATCAGCTGTCATAGGCGTATTAAATGCATCATCCTCATTTAAAACACTGTCAATCGGGGCATACGCAGTTAGTTCTTCCGACTTGATTGCCGATAATAATACATCAATCAATCTCGATTTCGGAGATTTCAACGCAGAATTAACTGTATCTCTTAAATCAATTTCTCTCCAGATACGTTTTGCGTAAAATACATCCTCGTCACGCACCTCGGCCAGTGGCACCATCTCTGTGCTATCAATATCTCTACGAGCATAAAAACCATCTTTAGGCGGTACTTTTAGCTTTTTCTTAGCAACTTTAACAGGAGCTGCTACGGTATCTGCAACAGGTGCCGAAGTAACAGCAGCTTTTTTAGGTGCCAGCTTCGTCGGCTTTTTTTGAGCGAAAGCCAGTGATGTACATAAACCTAAAACAATGATGCTTACAATCCTTTTCATCTTCTTCTTATTTAACATTGAATGCTAATGAAGGTAAAACATTCTGGCGGCCATCAGGACCCACAGAAACGATATCTTCAAAAAATACTCTGGTGCCCGGCGTTACAGAATTGATTGCAGCTTTTACAGCACCTGCAAAACTTCCTCCACTACCAGAAATAGTCACCGCGTCTGAACGTGGTTTAATTACCGTTAACTTGTAACGCTGAATTTTAAATTTAACATCAAAAGGAAAATCATCTAAATCTGCTTCGATTTCTGATTCGCTTTTTAACTGAACTGACGCAATATCGCCGCCCGCTCTTCCACCAACTTTTGCAACCGGCTTAGGAATAGCTTTTACCCTGAATTTCTGAGCACCTAGGCTAACCGTTTTACCTGCATTTGTTGCGCTTACGTTAATAGACACTTCACTTCCAACCTGACCACCTGAAACGTTAACGTTGTAATTTCCATTTGAGCCAGACATTGATCCAGCTGAAATAGTAGCACGAACACTTTCTAACGGAAATCCTGCTGCCGAAACTGTAAATGGATTCGGAATACCTGCATAAATTACATTCATTTTTGTTGATGAAACCGTAGCAGATGGTTTTGCTACCTGATATTTTTGTGGCTGGGTTTTGTATTCTTTAACCTGCCCGTCAGTTTGACGAACACGAATTGTACCCACCCATGTAAATTCACCAACACTGCTTGTTCCACCTGTGTAAGTTCCTTTACCTTCTTTGATAGATAGTTTATTTCCGTTAACCGAGATATCAGGAGTAGATCTTGAATCGCTTGCCGTTAAAAACACCTCTGCTGTATACGGCTGACCCTGGATTACATAAGATGTAGGTGCCACAGCTACCGCTGCAAACTGATCTAAATTTACCTGTGCCTTATCCATATTTCCAAACAACTTTTTAACCACTTCCGCCTCTGCATTTTTTTGTATCAGCTTGTAGTTTTGTTAAAATTGTCATTGCAGCCGTTAAAGGCGTTCCCTCTCCAAAATAAGTTTCCTGCCAATTACCTTTTCTTTTTCTAACCGGATCTTTAGCTTCTAGAGAGAAAGCAACGTTTGCACGATCCGCAGGATCTAACAATGAAATTAATTTCTCTCTTGTCGCGTTAATTTTGTCCTTAAGCTGCGTAGCCTTTTTCTGGTTAATCATGATATTCTGAGCAATATCCTGATTAGATCTGTTTACTAAATCATCCGTTTCTGGATCAATTCCATCGCCAGCTGTTGTAAACTTCTTTTTTGATGTTTTCAATGTAGTTGTTTAACTCATCAGCAGCAGCCTGTGCTTGCTTAGCCCTTTCGTAAATAGGCTGTGCTCGAGCAGGCTCTTCTTTCAACTTCGAATTTTCGAATGCAGAAAAAAGCTGATTTATACTGGTGTTTACATTGTTTTTAGAAGTATCCAAACTATCATTGATATTTTTGAATGCATCTAAAATTGTATCTGATACGTTTAAGGCAAGCATAGCTAACAATACCAAATACATGATATTGATCATCCGCTGCCTTGTTGTTTCTTTTCCGCCTGCCATGTTTTATGTAGCTTTTTTTCTAAAAATTAAAAACTAGATAAATTATACACGTGGGCCGTTCATGGCCGATAACATATTGCCATAAATCGAGTTAAGTGAAGCTAAGTTTTTAGCCAACTTATTCACCTCTTCTTTAAACTGTTTAGAATCTTCCATCGATTCATTGAAGTTCTGCATGGTTAAAGATAGGTTAGAATAGAATTTATTCATCGATTTTAAGTGTGCGCTAGAATCTTGTAACTCTAATTCATACACTGCATTTAGCGCTGACAAATTCTTTGCTAAATTATTTACCTGATCGTGATAAGCCTGAGAATCTACGTTGCTTTCACCCATTGCTTTTAAGTTAGCTGTTGCCTTTTCAAAAGAAGCACTTAAGTTATCAAAACCAGCAGAAGCCGTTTTTACTTTGCTTGTAAATTCATTTGTAGCAGTTGATGCATCAGCAACATTTGAAATAGTAGCTACTTTATCACCAAATGTACGCAAACCTGATCCTAAACTTTCGATTAATTCCGGTCCAATTTTAGCATCAGTTAATAACTTATCTAATGCTGCAGTATTTCCTGCTGAAACAGGTGCTGCAACTGGTCTAGCAGATACGGTCGGCAATTCGCCCTTGTAATCTTCTTTTAACTCTGGGTACACTCTTTCCCATGCTGGTTCTGGTTCTGGCGGAAAAAATCCTGTTAAGAAGAATAATATCGCTTCTACACCAAGACCGATACCAATCATGTAGTTACCTACAATTCCTCCAATATGAAGGATTTTGAATAAAGCCCCTACAATTACAATACTTGCTCCCCATGAAATCGCTACGTGTAACCAGCTTGGTTGTTTCTTTGCTGCCATAAAATTTTGATGTTTTTCTTTAGTTTTAGTTTTTCTTTGGTTTAATTTCTTAAATCGGTACCTGGGTAAGATGAAACGCATCTAAAACCAATGTATGATCTTTGGGTGTCCTGATATTCGTAGGTAGAAACGGCGTTCTGTAAGAAATAACCTGTATCCTTCCAAGAGCCCCCTTTAACTATTTTACGTTTTTTGTATTTACTGTCTCCAGCACTGGCATCGTAAGTAAAGTTCGGACTTAAATCATGAAGTAACGGAGCAGCACCTTTATTGTAAGCAGTAATCGTCCATTCTGAAACATTTCCAGCCATGTTATATAAACCGTAATCGTTTGGAAAATATGATCTTACTCCTACCGTGTAAATTCCACCATCGCTAGAATAATCTCCACGACCCGGTTTAAAGTTTGCCTGTAAACATCCTTTGGTATTTCTGATGTAAGGTCCGCCCCATGGATATTTTGTTTTAGTGTTACCACCTCTTGCTGCATATTCAAATTCCGTTTCAGCTGGCAATCTGTAATCAGATCTAGAGCCTACCGGCATTTTTCTCGCTTGCGCTACGCCATCATACAATCTTGTTCTCCACTGAGAAAATGCTTTTGCCTGCTCCCAACTTACACCCACAACAGGATAATCATCATAAGATGGGTGACTATAGTAAGCACGTACCATCGGATCATTCATTGAATAAGAATAATCTGTTTTCCAAACCATTGTATCAGGGTAAATGGCAACAGTATACCTGTCAATATAATCCTGGCGTTTGCTGTTCGGATTTTTATGTCCTAAAGCAGCTTTATCCATATTTAATTCTGCATATGAATACTCCAACTTACGTACATCGATTTCCTTTTTGCCAGGTAATGCATCTAAACCAGAATAATACATGCCGTCTAACTGGCTTGCCTGAGCACCGTTAGCTCCTCTACCTCTATTACGCCAGATATTGGCGCCGTTTTGACCAACCCTCCTCCAATCAATGTATTTCTCTCCACCAACCTGAGCCGCTGCATTACCTCTCGGTGTCATCATAAACTGCTGAGGATTTCCCATCATGGCAATTGCAATTGAATCACGAACCCAATTGGTAAATTGACGATACTCTGCGTTTGAGATCTCAGTTTGATCCATGAAAAAAGCTGGGATGGTAGTCATCCTACTCGGACCATTTTGCGAAAAAGTAATATCTTCATCAGATCCACCGAGCGGAGTGTGGCCTGGCGGAATATAAACCATGCCTAAAGGAATTCTGTTGTTTTTGAATTTTCGGTTGTATGCACCAACTAACTCGCCCTGGCCACCATGACCACAACTTGCTAGCAATACAGTTATACCCACAATAGCTAGAAGGTAGATTTTCTTCATATTAAATATAGTGTGCAAAGCACGTTAGGAGCAATTTTATCAAAAATCATTGAAATTATCAACAATTGCAAATATTTTAAGTTAAATCGTTTGTTTAAAGCAAATAGCTGTAGTTACCAGCACTAATTCGCCTAATATTTCTGTTACAATAAAAGCGTAACCTTCTTATAACAGCAAAGTTACGCTTTTATTGTGTTGACTGAAAATAAATTATTGAATGTATTATTTATTAGATGTTTTGATATAGTTTTCAATAGCCATGGTCATAGAAGGTACGCCGGGGGTTGGCGCTGCTATATCAACAATCAAATCCATATCTGTACAGGCTTTACTTGTGTTTACTCCGAAAGCTGCAATACGTGTATTATTCTGTTTAAAGTCAGGGAAATTTTTAAACAACGATTGAATACTTGAAGGACTAAAGAAGGCAATTACATCATAAAAAACCTCCGCTAAATCCGATAAATCACTCACTACGGTCCTGAAAAGCACAGCCGGAGTAAAATCATAACCACTTTTTTCAAGGAACTTCATAGTATCCTCTGTTGCGACATCAGAGCAAGGATATAAAAACTTCTCATTTGCATGCTTCTTCAATACTTCTGCTAAGTCAGCAGCCGTTTGTTTTCCAAAGAAGATCTTGCGCTTTCTATACTGAATATATTTCTGCAAATACAAAGCTATAGTTTCAGACAGACAAAAATATTTTAATTCAGCCGGAACATCATAACGCATTTCTTCACAAATTCTGAAAAAATGATCTGCAGCATTGCGACTTGTAAAAATAACAGCCGTAAAGTCGGCAAGATTAATTTTATCCTTCCTGAAGTCCCTTGCAGGCACACCTTCAACGTGGATAAAAGACCTAAAGTCAACTTTTAAATTGTGCTTCTTGGCCAAGTCGTAATAAGGAGATTTTTCTGTTTCAGGTTTTGGTAAAGTAACCAAAATACTTTTCACTTTGCGAATTCTAGAGTCGTTCTTTTCTTGCATTTTCCTTTTTCCAGCTACAATCCTATCGTTTTAATTAGTATTAAAATAGGACATATTTCGAGGGCGCAAAAGTACAAAATTAAATGCATTCTAGAAAACTTATTATTAGAAAGTATAGTAACTCCAGCCCGGAGAAGTTGAAAGGCAAAAATAACCCCTAACAATAAGACCGCCAATACAATATATACCTCGCCATATTTAAGGGGTGATAACGCAAATGCCACTACTAAAGGAATAAAAAGTAAAGATGCATTGAAATAACTGAGGTACAATATCGAAATGTATTCTCCAACTGGTTTTTGTACATTAAACAGAAAACCTAGAAACCTTAAAACGACAAGTTTCAACGCATAAAAACCAATAATCGTGAGTGAAATCGTAAAGAAAAACCGAAATCCTTCTTTTGCCTGGTACATATCCCGCCATTGTGCCACCAAAAAGAAAAACATTCCGAATACAAACCCGAACTGAACAAACAGCAACAAGAATGGCCAGGAACTGAATAGGTTATCCTCTTTGTTTATATTATTTAAAATACGGTTACTGAAGAATGACTGTACAATTGCCGACAATTGCTTTGAAAATGCATTTTTTAAAATGGCAAAAATCACAAGCATGGCAAAAATAAAGCCCAGCAAACCTACATTGCCTTTAGGAATTTGAGAACCTAACTGGTAAGGATTTGCCTTTTTCTTTAGGTATTGATATTTTTTATGCCAGGCTATTAAATCGAGTGAAGGAAAAAGATATTCTTTCTCAACACTATCCAGTAAAATAGTTTTCTTAATTAAACTGTCTGGCAGTGCCCAGGTGTGTTTTACAATAGAATCTGTTACAAATTTTTGCCGGGCAATTGCTGCCGAATCCAGCCGATATCTTCGATATTGATACTTCACTACCGATGTAGAATCAATATTCACGGGAGTTTGTTGTGCAGCTGTTATATTTCCCCACAATAAAAACGTAAATAAAATGAAAGCGAATTTCGGCATGCTTTGAATCAAAACTTTAAGCTTGCAAAAGTAGTTGAATAATCATTGTTTACCTAAAGAAAATAAATGGATTTAGAATATGCTGTATCTTTGCAGCAATGTCCGGTATCTACATCCATATTCCTTTTTGCAAAAAGGCTTGCCATTATTGCGATTTCCATTTCAGTACATCTTTAAAATATGCTGATGAGATGGTTGAAGCCATTTGTAAAGAAATTAAAATGAAGAAAAACCGAATACCGGGGCAGGTTGGTAGTATCTATTTTGGAGGAGGAACCCCATCTATTTTATCGCAGGCTGCACTACAAAAGATTTTTGATACCATTACTCAAAATTATCAGATAGATTCGAATGCCGAAATTACCATGGAGGCCAATCCTGATGATTTGACCGCACAAAAATTAAAAGAACTAAAGCAGTTACCCGTGAATCGGTTCAGTGTTGGCATCCAATCTTTTTTTGATGAGGATTTGACCTGGATGAACCGGGCACATCATGCCAGTGAAGGGGAAAATGCTATAAAGAGAAGTCAAGATGCCGGTTTTGAAAATTTGACGCTCGATCTGATTTATGGCTACCCATTGTTAACGGACACGAAGTGGCTCAGTAATATCGACAAAGCGATTGAGTTAAATGTTCCACATATTTCCGCTTACGCGTTGACTGTTGAACCCAGAACAGCTCTGGCTCATGCCATTAAAACTAAAAAGCAAATACCGGTTAACGATCATCAAAGTGCCGAGCAGTTTGTAATCTTAATGAACAAATTAACGGCATCAGGATTTGATCATTATGAAATTTCAAATTTTGCTAAGCCAAACTGCTATGCTATTCATAACACCAACTATTGGCGAGGCATTAATTACATCGGCATTGGCCCATCAGCACATGGTTTTGATGGGCAAAACAGATATATGAACCCGGCAAACAACGCCATGTACATAGATGCCCTGGAAAGAAATAAGTTGCCGGAAGTTATTGAAACGCTTAGCATAGAAGATCGTTTCAATGAATATATGATGACTTCCTTGAGAACAATGTGGGGTATAGATTTAAAGAAAATCGCCAACGACTTTGGGAAAGATTTTTTTGAGGAAACCATTCAAAACCTTCGAGGTTTTGAAGATAAAGACTGGTTGATCCTCGAGAAGGATACCATTAAATTAAGCCAAAATGGAAAGCTCTTTGCTGACCATATCGCCGCTGAATTGTTTATCATTAAGGAATGAGTTCGGATAACTCAATGATGAGGAACAAAGTTGAAGCATAATTGAGATCAATATTTAAGTATTCAGAATTTAATAATTAAAGTATATGTCGAAAATTGTTTGGATAACAGGTGCCTCCTCAGGAATTGGCGAAGCCCTGGTTTATGAATATTTCAAAGCCGGAGACAAGTTAATCCTCTCGGGCCGCAACCGCGATGAGTTGTTTAGGGTAAAGGGAAATTGCCAAAACTCGTTTAATGTACACGTGCTGCCGTTCGATTTAAGTGAAACAGAAATTTTGGAAAGCAAGGCTCAGGACGCCATTAAAATCTTCGGCAAAATCGATTTGTTAATTAATAGCGGAGGCGTTAGCCAGCGAGGCTTGGCGCTTGAAACTGATTTGAAGACCGAACAACAAATTATGAGCACTAATTTTTGGGGAACAGTTACTTTAAGCAAAGCTGTTATACCAAATATGATCAAAAATGGGGGCGGTCAAATCGTGATCATCAGCAGTCTGGTAGGCAAATTCGGAACGAAATTAAGATCGGCTTATGCAGCCTCAAAACATGCGTTGCATGGCTATTTCGACTCAGTGCGGTCAGAAGTTTTTGATAAAAATATTGATATAACAATTATTTGCCCTGGATTTATCAAAACAAATGTTACCTATAATGCCCTTACCGGGGATGGAAAACCACTTAACGTAATGGGCGAAGCCCATGAAACAGCCATGTCGGCAAAAGATTGTGCTTCGGAAATTGTAACAGCAGTAAAAGCCAAAAAAGAAGAAGTCTACATCGGTGGAAAAGAGACTAGAGCCGTTTTGCTCAAACGCTTTTTCCCAAAAATCTTCTCGAAAAAGGTGCGTGAGGCTAAAGTTATTTAGATGTTTTTAAAAAAAATGCAGCACTTAAAAACCAGCTGTTTTTTTTATTCGTAAATATAGGTGTTGGTTGAAAAATCATCCATATTTAAAGAAACATATCACGTCCCCGTATAATTAATTAACGTTCCAGCTGGTAGCTGGAGCGTTTTTTTTTGTTAATCAATGGCTACGTTATTTGTCAGTAGTATTTCAAGTTTTCACCTATTATCGGCATTGCAGTTTTAACTCCTTAGTTTTGATGCATTAACAGTTTAATTAACATGAAGTTCGATTTATCTCCAATTGATGTGGTGGATGATATTTCTAAAGTAGATTTCGAAAAGAATTATCTTAATCCACGCAAACCGCTGGTTATAAAAAACATGGCAAAAGAATGGCCTGCGTACGAAAAATGGTCAATGGATTACATGAAGAAAGTAGTTGGAGAGAAAATTATTCCATTGTACGACAGTTCAAAAGCCGATCCATCCAAACCTATAAATGCCGCAGCAGCGGAAATGACATTCACTGAGTATATTGATTTAATTAAAGAAACACCGACAGATTTACGGATTTTTCTTTTTGATCCTATAAAATTTGCGCCCAACCTACTCGATGATTATATCGCTCCGAAAAAGCTTATGGGTGGTTTTTTAGACCGATATCCTAATATGTTTTTTGGAGGAAAAGGATCAATAACTTTTCTACACTACGACATTGATTTGGCGCACATTTTCCATACACATTTTAATGGTCGAAAACATGTAATTTTATTTGATTACAAGTGGAAAGAGCGTCTTTATCAGATTCCCTATGCCACCTATGCTTTAGAAGATTATGATGTCGAAAACCCAGATTTTGAGAAATTCCCGGCGTTGAAAGGTGTTAAAGGTGTGGAAGCGTTTCTTGAACATGGCGATACACTTTTTATGCCTACAGGTTATTGGCATTGGATGAAATACCTCGATGGTTCATTCTCTATCAGTTTACGGGCCTGGGATAATAGCTGGAAGGTGAAAGCAAAAAGCTTATACAATTTAACACTACAGCGCAATTTTGACGACTTTATGAAAGCAAATTACAGAGAGAAATATATGAGTTGGAAAGAGAATTTAGCCATCAAACGAGCAAAGAAATCACTGCTACATAATTTACCAAAATAACAAAAGATTGAATGATTTCTAGAACGAAGATCAGCACTATAAAACATTCACTCATTAATCTTCAATCCACAATTAGAATATGCATCCCAACATTTTAAAAATTCAAGAGAACATTGAGCCGCTTAGGCAGCAAATTATAAATCATAAAGTTTATTCAGCGATCAGTGAATTGGAAGATCTTCAGGTTTTTATGGAACACCATATTTATGCCGTATGGGATTTCATGTCGCTACTTAAGGCTTTACAAATAAATTTAACCTGCACCACATTGCCCTGGTTTCCGGTTGGTGATGCGGTTACCAGGCAGCTCATTAATGAAATCGTCGCCGGCGAAGAAAGTGATGTAGATGCAGATGGTAAGATTAAAAGTCATTTCGAGCTCTACCTGGATGCCATGGCACAATGTGGTGCAAATGTTTTACCAGTTAAAAACTTTTTAAGCTCCTTGCAAAAAGGCAGAGATTTTGACATGGCTTTTGAACTGGCACAAGTACCTCAAGCTGCCCGAGATTTTGTAAAAGCTACCTTCGACACGATTAACAGTGGCAAAACACATCTACAGGCGGCAAGTTTTACTTTTGGTAGAGAAGATTTAATTCCGAACATGTTTTTTAGCATGGTGAACGATTTAAACAGCACACAACCCGACCGTGTTTCGATATTTAAATACTACCTGGAACGCCATATCGAGGTAGATGGCGACCATCACAGTCATTTGGCTTTGGCCATGACCGAAAAGCTATGCGAAAAAGATGAAAGTTATTGGGCTGAAGCTGAAGAAACGACCAGGCAAGCGCTGCAAAAACGTATTGATTTGTGGGATGCTGCTTATGCAGAAATCGTAGGAAGAAAGATCCCTGCTTAACATTACGGAAATGTTAAGGGAACGATACTTTAGAATTAAGTAATTTTCGTCACATTTCTTTTGAGATATATTATTTGTAAAATAAAATTTACACATTTGTTGTTCGGCAACAAAAACCAAAATAAAACGCATGAGTTTCATCTTAAAACCAGTAGACATCGTCGAGAATATCACTCCTGAGGATTTCAAGAAAAACTACCTGAAAACAAAAAAACCATTAGTGATTCGGGGCTTAACAAAAGATTGGCCAGCGAGAGAAAAATGGACTACTGAATATCTGAAAGAAATTGGTGGCGATTTAGAAGTTCCTTTGTACGACAACTCTAAAGCAGATCCTTCAAAGCCAATTAATGCTGCTACGGCACACATGAAATTCGGCGATTACCTAGATCTAATTAAACGTGAGCCTACTGAATTGAGGATCTTCTTTTTCAATTTATTCAAAAAAGTTCCGAGTTTAATTAACGACGTTAAAATTCCCAAAGATTTAATGGGCGGTTTTATCGAAAGTATGCCAGCGATGTTTTTTGGTGGTTCGAACTCGGTTACCTTTTTGCACTACGACATCGATTTACCTCATATTTTTCACACTCATTTTGGTGGAAGAAAGCATATTGTTCTTTTTGACAACAAGTGGAAAGACCGGTTATATTGCCTTCCAAATGCGACCTATGCCTTGGAAGATTACGATGTTGCAAATCCGGATTTCGAAAAATTCCCTGCCTTAAAAGGTGTAGAAGGTTACGAAGTTTTCCTAGAGCATGGAGATACTTTATTTATGCCGACAGGAATGTGGCATTGGATGAAATATTTAGATGGTTCATTCTCATTAAGCTTGCGAGCCTGGGATCAATCGATCTCGCGTAAAGTTGCAAGTGTATGGAGTTTGTTTACTCACGGTGCTGTGGATAGTTTAATTAAAATGACTTTCAAAGAAAAGTACGCCCACTGGAGAGAGAAAAAAGCAATTAAAATTGCTGAAAAAGCGTTAGCGAAAGGCAAGCCTTAAAATAAATGATAACAAAATCCGTTTTAAGGATTTTGGGGAAAGCAATTTCAACGGGGAATCGATGTATCGATAGCCCCGTTTTTTTTGAAACAAAACGCAATTTTAATTTGCTGATTGGTGCTTGTACATATATGAAATGCTTCGCACCTCGCCATGTTAACATCGTTGATAAATTATTCTGGTAATTCTTCACATTAAAAAGATTTTATTTTATAACTTTTCCGGATCAGCTAAGAACAAAATCATTTTATGGAAATTAATTTACTTACCGAAAAAGAAAAGATGCTAGCCGGCAAAGCGTATCAAGCTGGAGATGCCGAATTATCAAAAGAAAGATTAAAAGCCCGCGAAATTGTTTTCGAATTTAACAACCTTGCGCCCAAATTTATCAAGCAACGAAAAGAGTTGTTAAAAAGACTTTTCGGCAAAACCGAAAAGATGTTTTACATCGAGCCGCCTTTCCGTTGTGATTATGGTTACAACATCGAAATAGGCGACAACTTTTATGCAAACTTTAACCTGGTTATTTTAGATTGCGCAAAGGTGAGTATCGGAAACAGCGTTTTCATTGCTCCAAATGTAGCCATTTATACCGCAGGTCATCCTATTCATGCACATCTACGCGATCAGGAATGGGAATGGGCACAAGAAATTACCATTGGCAACAGTGTTTGGATTGGTGGAAATGTAGTGATTAATCCTGGCGTTAAAATTGGCTCAAATGTGGTTATTGGCTCAGGAAGTATTGTTACCAGAGATATTCCTGATAATGTGTTCGCGGCAGGAAATCCTTGCAGGGTAATCCGACAGCTTACTGATGCTGACAAAGATTTCTATTATAAAGATTTTAAGCTCGGAGAATAATATTTACGATAGCCTGGTAATACTAAAACAAATTCATAATCGTTATCTGGATAAACGAGATGAGAAACTTAATTAATATTTTTGTTTTACTCTTCTTATTCAGCTGCTCAAAGCATACTGAACCGGCTATAGCTACGCCTGAAACGATCAGTACAACCTTTGTTATTCCAATTTTTCCTGATACACAGGAAGCCGTTACCCGAAACAATGCGATGTTTACCACGCAATGCGATTGGATAGCAAGAGTAAAGGATTCATTAAATATCCCGTTGGCGCTCCATGTTGGAGATTTGGTAAACTTCGATACGATTCCGCAATACCAAACGGCCAGTAATATTATGAAACGTTTGGACGATCGCAATGTACCATATGTTATCGCCATCGGAAATCATGATACCGGAGCTGTTTTACCTAATAGCGGAAGTGCGGCACCCGGAAATGTAAATGCTAACCTCAGGAATACCACAAAATTCAATTCCTTTTTCCCAACAAGTCGATTCAAACTTCAAAAAGGCGTTTTCGAAGCAAATAAAAGCGATAATGCCTTTCATCAATTTACAGCCGCCAATAAAAAATGGATGGTAATTAACCTTGAATTTTGTGCCAGAGAAAGTGCTGTAAAATGGGCTGACAGTATTATATCAGTATACCCGGATTTTAATACAATCGTACTGACCCATTATCATTTAACCCCTACCGGCGAAATAAATACAACTAATGCTGGCTATGGAAACATGAAATGCTCAGATATTTTTAATAAGTATTTAAAAAATCATAAAAACCTGTTGATGGTTTTAAGCGGTCATGTATGTTATGCTGCGCAACGGTCAGATCTTGGAACAAATGGAAATACCATTTACTCCATGCTACAAAATTATCAATGCGAAGATAGCGGAGGTGGCTACTTAAGGTTGCTGCAAATTGATACGAAGCAGGGCACCATTTCTGGTAAAATGTTTTCTCCATTTTACAACACTACCAAATCGGATATTTCAACGCAGTTTACCTTCAGCAATGTTAAGTTCGTAGGAACTTAAAAACATATCTTAACTTTTATTTATATTTCCAAAACCAAACATTTGGAAATACTGATGCCTAAAACCTTCAAGTTCAATAACCACCTCAAAACAGGACTATATACTTCAATAGTGGTTTTCTTAGCATATACAATGATTTTTGGTTTTAGAAAATCATTCACGGTTGCCACATTCGATGGGCTCACTATTGGAGGTTACAGCTATAAAACCGTGCTGGTCATTTGCCAGATGCTGGGTTATCTATTGGCAAAATTTTACGGTATAAAATTTATCTCCGAATTAAAACGCAACGGTAGAGGAAAAATAATTATCTTTCTAACTGCAATTTCCTGGCTAAGCTGGCTGTTTTTTGCCATTGTGCCCTTGCCGTACAATATTGTTTTTCTTTTCATTAATGGTTTTCCACTTGGCATGCTTTGGGGAGTGGTTTTCTCTTATGTTGAAGGCAGGCGAAGCACCGATTTCATCGGGGCAACATTAGCGGTAAGTTTTATTTTCGCTTCAGGATTTGTAAAATCTGTTGGCTCGTGGTTGGCCATTACTTTTCATCTTTCAGAATTTTGGATTCCTTTTAGCACCGGTTTAGTTTTTGCATTGCCCCTATTGCTGTTTATCTTTTTGATGGAAAAAATTCCACTACCAGATACTGAAGATATTCAATATCGATCAGAGCGAACACCAATGATCGATCTAGATCGGAAATTATTTGTTAAAGAATTTTTTGGCGGACTGATCGCCTGTGTGATCATTTATTGCTTTGCAACTATTTTCAGAGATATCCGAGACAACTTTGGCGCAGAAATGTGGAAGGAAATGGGTTTTTTAAATCAACCTGCCATATTCGCGAAAACAGAAACGCCAATTACATTAATCGTGCTCGTGCTCATTGGCAGTATGGTTCTCATCAAAAATAATTTTACTGCCTTAAAAACGGCACATTATTTTATCCTTGTGGGATTTCTATTAGCCGGTGCATGTACACTAATGTTTAAGGCAAGCCTCATTCCTCCTGTTTGGTGGATGACCTTGGTAGGCTTAGGACTTTATATGGTTTACATTCCCTTTAATGCGGTGTTTTTTGATCGGCTAATAGCTACTTTCAAACAAGCAGGCAATGTGGGTTTCCTCATTTATATTGCTGATTCATTCGGTTATGTGGGGAGTATAGGTGTTTTGCTGAGCAAAGAGATATTTAAGGTACAATTAAACTGGGTAAATTTTTTCTCCAACAGCGTAATCTTATTGTCGATAATTGGCTGCTTGCTGACTATTTATTCACTGTATTACTTTAACAGGAAGTTTATTTCACACGCAAAGATTTAATTACCGAATCGGCTACGCTAAAGTTTTCCTTTTTATCCTTAATATCAACACTGCTAACGAAAGAATAGGTTTTTCCTTTGTGATGCATCACAGCTAAACTTCCTTTATTGCGGTTGGCAATAATCCTGGTTTCAAAATCAGCCTTTAAAACCTCATATTTTCCTATCTTAACTGATCTTGGCTCATTTAACATCCCGAACTCCACTTTGCGTTTTCCATAACTCGCTCTGGATTGTGTAATCAAATTTTGTAAAGTCTTATCTAGATTTACAGAATCTATCGAGGTGATAATTAGATAAGCATCTTTTGAAAAAGGTTCTTCGTCACTTATTGAAATAAAACGGCTATTCGCAACACCATCAATGGGGCGATCCTTTTTAACTTTCCAGTATTTTGGTAAGCTAAAACTCAATCCATCCTTACTATAAATTAAGTTCTGTTGCTTTTCAGCTGAAGGATTACAAGCCGAAATCACAATGATTAAAGTGCAAATGCTAAAAAGATATCTTTTCATCTACTAGGAACTGTGGTCAACAATTATCTTCCAGATTCCATTAATCTTCCTGAACAATAAAGTATAATACCCCTGCGGTTCATCTTTATCGCGTTTCAAATGCCAGCTACCCAAAACGAAAGCCACGTCATTGTTCAAAAACTCCACCTTTTTTATTCCAAAAGTTAAAATGCCCATTCCTGCTTTTCCCTGATAAGTTTTCTTATAATTATTAAGTGTTTGTTGCCATCCATAGGTTGGTCCGCTTTTACCCACAAAAAGTAAACTATCGCTTTTAATATATCCTTCCATGAACGTTTCTACATCACCTTTGTTCCAGGCTTGTCTTTGTGTTTCAAGCACATTTAAGATTGCTCTTTTATCACTTGCCATTTGTGCTGAAGCAAATGAAACAATACAGCAGAAAAATAAGGTAAAAATTGATTTAGTCATGTTGCGCTTATTAAATGAGAAAAATGAATTACTTCTATACTCAAATGTAGAAATACATCCGCAACTAAATGAATAAAACCTTTGAAAAATAAGATTCTCTTCAATTGATTAAATGGATTAAGATTTGCAGTGAATTTAAACGCAACAATAATTTAGTTTTCTTTTTAATTTAGAAATATGAATGAATTCTACGAGAAGTTTCGCAACCGAACCTATTTTGACCATCATCCAGAAGCCATTGCCGATCATTTAGATCAGTTTTATGAATCAAACGAAATCACAGTATTTCATGAAATGGTTTCACCTGATATTCATTTAGATGTTTATTTCATCAACTCTAAAAGACACGCTTTTAATATTTTACTAACTTCAGGCATGAGCTTGCTGGAAATGACTGTTCCGGAATCAGTTGAAGAGCCTGAACTGTATAAATTTGCAGAGCTGATGATCTTACTACCTAAGTCAATCGAATTTGGAAAAACCTTTCCAGGTAAGAATGAAAACGACTGGATATTAGAAATGATTAAAGATACTGCTCGCTTTCCACATCATTATGATACCTGGTTAAGCATTGGGCACACCTTACAAAGTACTGCTGATATGGAAACGTATAGCACAGAAACCGATTTTGTGGGGTTAGTGGTACTGCCTTCAGTAACGTTTGATGAAGAATTTACGGAAATTAAAGCTGGAGAGAATTTAATTAATATTTACAGTTTATTTCCACTTTATAAAAATGAACTCGAGTTCAAAATCGCCAACAATTACAATGCACTTTTAGATCGTTTGATTGAGAAAGATGCACAGGAAATTTTAGATAATAGCAGAGAAAATTTACTAGCGTAATCATGGATGACAGGATTGAAAAATTGAAGGAGATTAACATTTTAATTTCGAGTGCAATTTCTAAAAGCAACAAATTCTGGTTTGAGCATGTGTTGCCTTCGCAAATGTCTTTGCCTTTATTTGAAAAAGCCGAAGCACAGTTAAATGCCATCTTAAAAGATTATCCGACCGATACTAATTTCTGGCGAATGCTTTGCAACGTTAAAACCTATACCATGGATTATGCGGAAGCAATCACAGCATTAGAAAAAGTAATTGTTTTGGAAAATAAACAAAAAGATAAAACCCAGTTACTAGAATTAATGGAACATAAAGATGTTCCGAAACCAAAGGCAAAGGTAAAAATAACCAAAAGTGATTCGCTTCAAAGAGCGCTTCCTTATTTTAAATATCACCCGGAACCAACAGTTACCGGTGCTTTTGAAACAGGTACGGTAGTGACTTGCGATTGCTGTAAAAAGCCCACTGATATTTACTATACTAATCCATTTTTCGCTGTTGATGAGATTGAAGCGCTTTGTCCATGGTGCATAGCCGATGGTAAAGCAGCCAGGAAATTTGA
This sequence comes from Pedobacter agri PB92, assembly GCF_000258495.1. GTDB lineage: Bacteria > Bacteroidota > Bacteroidia > Sphingobacteriales > Sphingobacteriaceae > Pedobacter > Pedobacter agri. The sequence continues at coordinate 26,862 of NZ_AJLG01000001.1, read as the reverse complement.
AGGTAGTTTTCAGGATGATATCAATGTTGATGATATAAATGACCCAGAAAAATTGAAGGAATTAGTGGAACGCACTCCGGGTTACAATGGATGGCAGCAAGAGTATTGGTTAGCGCATTGCAATGATTACTGTGCTTTTAAAGGTTATGTCGGCTGGCAGGAAATTGAACCTTTGCTCGATCAGTTCGCAGATATAGAAAGTGATTTAGCAAAAGCCGGAGGACTCAAACTAACAGATTTACCAAATTATTTAAGGGACAATGGCTCTTGTCAAGGCTATCTCTTTCAATGTATTTGTTGCAACAAATACAGAATCTATTACGATTTCGACTAAAAAAATGAAAAATGGTATTAAAATCTTATTGGGTGGAGTTTTATTATTTGGCATAATTACACTAGCTACCACGAGCTTAGATTATGATGCCGATGGTGCCGATCAATATGGTTTTCCGCTTAACTTTTACACTAAAGTAACTGGCTACAATGAGATAACCTTGGAAGGCGGTACCAGCATCGAATTTGATACACTAAACTTTATATGTGATCTAGCAGTTGCATCACTATTGAGCTGGTTAATGCTGTTAACTTATAGAAAGTTACGCCGGAGAAAAACATTAAAAAGTGAAAATCAGGTGAGATCTTGATCTTTTTAAAGTTTTTTTCTCAAAATTGCTACCTTGCGAAACTTAAAATCTACTATGAAAAAATCAGTTGTGGCCATTGGTGAAATATTATGGGATGTTTTTCCTGAAGGTAAAAAAGCAGGCGGATCATCAATGAATGTGGCTTTAAATCTTCATAAACAAAATATCAACAGCCAATTTATCAGCGCAATTGGAGATGATGACAATGGAAAGGAACTCCTGGATTTCCTTAGTTCAAAAAATTATCCGATCGATTTAATTCAAAAAGGCAACAACTTGCCAACAAGTACCGTTGAGGTAAAATTAGATGACCAACACCAAGCGACATATACCATTGTAGAGCCTGTGGCTTGGGATGCTATTGAATTATCGGAAGAAGCTTTATTAGCTGTAACCCATGCAGATGCCTTTGTATATTGCAGCTTAACATGTAGAAATGAAAAAAGTAAAAACACCATTCTAGCGTTATTAAAGCAGGCAAAGCTTAAAATATTCGACATCAACCTTCGTCCGCCGTTCTATAATATTGATACCTTAAAGGCATTGCTTATCGAAGCTGATATTCTGAAAGTGAACGAACATGAGCTGGTATATTTAAAAGACGAACTTTCGCTAACCGGAAATACCGATGAACAGCTGCTTAAGCAATTGAGCCAGTTGTTTACAATAAAAATTATTTGCCTTACTGTTGGCGAAAAAGGTGCCTATGTATTGGAAAATGGCAAATTACATCATCACAAAGGTTATCAGGTTAAAGTGGCAGACACCGTAGGCGCAGGAGATTCTTTCCTGGCTACTTTTACCTCCAGTTATTTACAAGGTTTTCCTATAGATACTATTTTAGATAGGGCCTGCAAAGTTGGTGCTTTTGTCGCGTCTCAACCGGGCGCCAATCCAGATTATAGTAATGAAGTTTTTGATTAACAGCTAGCAGTTAACCGATTAAACAGCTAAAAACATTACGCCATTATTTAAAAACTACTTCGGTTGCCCCATAACCAAACTTTTCCTTACGTGCATCCATATAGGTTTTAATATGCGGATTTTTACTAATTAACTTATGGATTTTATCTCTAAGTGTTCCATTTCCAGAACCATGAATAAAAACCATTTTATCAAAATGGTGCACCACTGCAGCATCTAATGCATTTTGAAAATGATTCAGTTGTATTTGTAAAATCTCATCAGCTTCTAAAAAATGATGGTCATCTCTCAATTTTTCAATGTGAAGATCAATTTCCTTTGATGGTGCTTCAACAGTTCGTTTCTCGGCAGGTGACTTAAAGAAGCTTTCTTTCAGTTTTTGTGCATCAATGGTAATCGGCACAAGATCATCCAAACGAATTAACCAACCTTTGTTTTTCGATTGTGGCAACTCCTTCTGCTCTGTTGAGAAATCTTTTGCCCTGAATTTTTTCCGAATCACCAAAGGATCAACGGGTTTTACATCAGCTTTGCTAAAAACTAAAATCTGAAAGGTAAATTCTGGCCAGATATCTAAATCAGCCAATGATGCAGAATAGATTAAACTCGATTGGTAAGATTCAACTATACCGTGAAACAAACCTGAATATTTTTCCTTCTTCTCTGCTGTTAAACTAATCAAAAGCACATTGGGCGATTGATTTTGAAGATGGAAATGAACAACATTACCCGCTTTCTGATCAGTAGCAACGGCAACATAAATTCCATTTTCAATTTTACTGATAGAAGGAACGTTAACCTCAATTGGTTTGGGCGCATCAACTTCTTTGGCAGATACACCATGTCCATAAACTGAAGTTAAATTGCCAATTGCAACAGGAATCTCGAAACCATCTTCATCGGTAACGCCCAAAGTTTGGCTATCGATAATCTTGGTCACATATCCTTCACGTTTTTCATCAACAAAACGAACAAAATCTCCTAGTTTAAATTTCATAATTTATTTTTAACCGCAAAGGCACAAAGTACACAAAGATTTAAAGTTATAATGATTTAATTCTGCTTTAAGCTTAATGTCGCGTATCGTTATTGTGATAAATACTCAGATAGCTTTCATAACGCGAAACGGCAATATCTCCTTCATTCACCGCCTCAATTACGGCACAGCCAGGCTCATTTACATGTCTGCAATTATTAAAACGGCAGTGGTGAGAAGTTTCGAAAATTTCCCTGAAAAAATGTCCTAATTCTTCTTTTTCGATGTCAATTACCCCCAATTCCCTGATTCCAGGTGTATCTACAATAAAACCGCCTTGCGGCAATTCAAACATTTCTGCAAAAGTGGTAGTGTGCTGCCCTTTGTCGCTCCAGTCAGAAACTTCACCGGTACGCAAATCACGATCAGGCAACAAAGCATTAATTAAGCTCGATTTCCCAACACCTGAATGCCCTGAAATTAAAGTAATTTTATCGGTTATTAACTCTTGAATCACGGGAATATTAATGCCTTTTAGAGCCGAAACTTCATAACACGGATAACCGATTTTCTCATAAATTTCTTTAAAATCCTGCAGGATTTCCAAACCTTCCTTACTAAACAAATCCAGCTTATTGAATACCAAAACTGCCGGCACATCGTAAGCTTCGGCCGTAACTAAAAAACGATCTATAAAACCTAATGAAGTTCTTGGCGAAGCCAGTGTGACCAGCAAAATCGCCATATCCAGATTAGCAGCAAGGATCTGCGCCTGCTTACTCAGGTTAATTGATTTGCGGATAATGTAATTTTTACGGGGCAACAGCTCGTTTATCAAACCCTGGTTACTGTCCTTTTCCAGATCAAATTTAACACGGTCGCCAACTGCAATCGGGTTGGTCGTTTTAATTCCTTTAATCCTGAATTTGCCAACAATCCGGCAGTCGTAACGTTTGCCATTATCGGCCAAAACGCTATACCAGCTTCCGGTAGATTTAATAATTAAGCCCTGCATATTTGAAAACAAAGGTATGAAAAGGATGGAAGATGTAGGCGGTAAAAGTAGAAGATGATTTAGAATGATTTGGAAAGCAAAACCTATGTTTCATTTTAACGTTAGTCCTGCTTTTCGCTTTACTCCGCTGCGCTCCGTGTTCGCTACAATCAGGTTTAGAAACAAAAGATTTTGTAACAAGTCTCAGCCATTTGATTATCGTGATCTGTCGAAGGGTAATAATATAAAAAGTTCTTCGACAAGCTCAGACTGACAACATCATTGAAAACGTTATCTTCGCTAAAAACCTATCCCATGGAAAACTTCAAAATTATTGGCATCTCTACTGAAACAACAAACCAGAATAATCAGGCATCAACAGATCTAGGTATGCTTTGGCAACGATTCTACACTGAAGGAATCTCAAATAAAATTCCAAATAAAGAAAGCGACGATGTTTACGCTATCTACACTGATTACGAAAGTAATTACACAGGAAAGTACAGCACCATTTTAGGGCATCGGGTAACTACTTTGGCTGATATTCCTGATGGTTTGGTTGGCAGAGAAATTAAAAATGATAGACTTATAAAATATACGGCGAAAGGTGAAATGCCTCAAGCAGTTGTAGAAACCTGGCAGGAAATCTGGGCAAACGACATTGCTTTATACAGAACTTATAATGCAGATTTTGAAGTTTATGGAGCGAAATCTCAACAAGGAGCAGCATCTGAAGTGGAGATTTATATTGGGGTAAGAAGTTAAGCCTAAGCTTTTTCGAAATAAGTTTTTAACCGCTTATATTCTTCTCTGGATTTAGATTTCTTAATGGTTACAACCACAACGCCATTAACCGCCCGGACTCCATATAGCGCCGTTGCTTCCGCATTTTTTAAAATTTTTATGTTTTCGACTGTTTCAGGTCTAATCAATCTTTCTGGTGAATGATTTAAAATATAGCTCTTCTTTTTTAATACAACGATCCAAAGTGCTTGATTTTCTGAGATTGTTGCATAACACCTCATTCTTATTACTGGTGCGGATTGAGGGTAAGTATGGATACTAAAAGTCAAAAGGAATAAGAGAAAGGAAATGAATTTCATGTAATTTTTTTTATTAATGATTCTCAATTGCTGGCTATTCCATAACGACCGACTTAACCTTTCTGTCTTACTCAGGAAAATCTAAATTTCTAACCCATTGGAACGATAAACTCAAATAGTTCCACAAACCAGATTTAACTAAACCTGACAGACGCGAAAATACTTTTTTTTAGCAGCGGCCCTTAATAAACTGTTATGCTGAGGCACGAAGCATTGCAGCCGATGAAATGGTTCCCCCCCTGCCTCGGCATGATGGAAGTTAAAAAAAGATTGTAGCAAATGGCAGGACTGCTCCAGCCGAAGAATTACTGATTCAGCTTTTCTAAAAATAGCTCTATTGAATTAACCGCTCCGCCTGCGGGCACACCTCCTTGAAAAAAGGGTGGAAGTTCGATCCAGCATATGAAAACCCATATTAGTTTTCGGTTCAAAACATGCTGTCATTTCATCTGGTTAATCGTTTTATTAAAATATTTTTAAATAATTTTCAAAAACATTTGCATTTTAAAAAAATAATCTTCTACTTTACGGTGTACAAAGTACACCAAGAACATGAATTTTAACACATCAATTATTACAACGATTATTATTACCACCGGAGAAAATCAGGGAGGCTAATTTGTTGTAAATTGAAAAAAGATAAACACAGAAAGCGTCCCGACACAAATCGGGGCGCTTTTTTTTTAAACCAAAAACCATTGAAACTGCACAAAATAATTAACAAGCAAAAGTGTAAGATTCATTAAAACTAAAAACTGATGAAAGTATTAAAATTCGGCGGCACATCCGTAGGTTCGGCCGAGAACATTAAAACGCTGTTAAACATAGTAGCAAAAGAAAAATTACAAAGCAATCCGGTAGTTGTATTATCGGCAATGAGTGGGGTGACCAACTTGCTAACCGACATGGCAGAAAAAGCCGAACGCGGTGAAAGTTACGATGCCGGCCTAAAAGAGATTGAGGCAAAACATTTTGCAGTAATCCGTTCGCTTTTACCAGCAGCAGCGCAAAACCCGGTTTTTACCCGCTTAAAAATATTTTTTAATGAGCTAGAAGATCTGTTGCAGGCAGTAACCAACCTTAAAGAGCTGAGTCTGCAAACGAAAGATCAGATTTTAAGTTATGGCGAACGCTGCTCATCTTTCATGATTGCACACATCGCCTCGCAACAATTGCCAGAAGCTTTATATGTTAACGGTTCAGAATTTATAAAAACCGACAGCAATTTCGGGCAGGCAAAGGTTGATACCGAATTGACAGAAATGTTGATTAATGATTTTTACCAGGCTCATAAAGAAAATGTGCTTTTCGTAACTGGTTTTATTGCCAGCAATGCAGCCGGCAGAGTAACAACCCTCGGGCGTGGTGGTTCTGATTATACGGCTGCAGTTTGGGGTGCGGCTTTAAATGCAGAAGAAATCGAAATCTGGACCGATGTAAACGGCATGATGACGGCCGACCCTCGAATTGTAAAAAAAGCATTTTCTTTACCCGAATTGAGTTATACCGAAGCAATGGAGTTGAGTTATTTCGGAGCGAAAGTAATTTATCCGCCAACGATGATTCCGGCTTTCATGAAGAAGATTCCGCTTGTTATTAAGAATACTTTTCAGCCTGATTTTGCAGGAACCTATATTAAAAGCGACGTAAAAACATCTAGCTTACCCATAAAAGGTATTTCTTCCATCGACCACATTAGCATCATTAATTTAACTGGCAGTGGTATGGTTGGCAAAGCTGGTTTTAGTGGGAGATTATTCTCTTTACTCTCTCGGGAGCAAATTAATGTAGTGCTGATTACACAATCTTCATCAGAGCATAGTATTACTTTTGCAGTTAAACCAACTGATGCCGGGCAGGCAATTGCTTTAATTAAAAAAGAATTCGAGTTGGAACTGGATGCCAACAAACTGGCCTTACCAGAGGTTGAAAATAATCTTGCTGTTTTAGCCATAGTTGGCGAAAATATGAAACGCACACCAGGTATGAGCGGACGATTATTCAGTGCTTTAGGCAGAAACGGCATCAACGTTCGGGCTATTGCACAAGGTTCTTCCGAGTACAACATCTCGGTGATTATCAGTAAAGATGATTTATCAAAAGCCGTTAATGCTGTTCACGATGCCTTCTTTACTGATTTGAAACGTACCCTGAATATTTTCTGTTTGGGAACCGGAAATATCGGCAAAACGTTATTCAACCAATTGAAAGAGCAAATGCCATTTCTTGCGGCAAATAATGATTTACAAGTTAAAGTTGCGGGAATTAGCAATACCCGTAAAATGATTTTCAAAGCAGAAGGATTATCGCTTGAAGATTGGGAGAACAATTTAGATAGCAATGGTGAAACAGCTGATTTATCACTTTTTGTAGAGCGAATGAAATCGATGAATTTGCCAAACTGTGTTTTCGTTGATAATACTGCAGCAGAATCGCCAATTGAATATTACCAAAGCATTTTCGAAAGCAGCATTTCCGTTGTTACCTGTAACAAAAAAGGAAATTCGGCCGACTTTGCCCAGTATAAATCTTTTAAAGATACCGCCCGCAAATTTGGTGTAGATTTTTATTATGAAACCAATGTTGGTGCAGGTTTACCAATCATCCGCACTTTAAGAGAATTGATGATGAGTGGTGATAAAGTTGCCCGCATTGAGGCGATTTTATCTGGAACGATTTCTTACATCTTTAACAACTTTAAAGGTGATGCAGGATTTTATGAAACGGTTAAGGAAGCGCAGGAATTGGGCTATACCGAACCAGACCCACGTGATGATTTGAATGGAAAGGATTTCATGCGTAAAATGTTAATTCTGGCTCGTGACGCCGGTTATCCTTTGGAAGCTGCCGATGTTAAAATCGATAATATTTTACCCGAGGCTTGTTTAAATGCCACTTCGGTAGAGGATTTTTACACTGAACTGCAGAAAAACGCCGCTTATTTTGAAGACCTAAAAAACCAAGCTGCAAATGGCGGAAAAGTGCTCCGGTACATTGGAAAGCTCGAAGATGGTAATGTAGAAATCAGTCTGCAAATGGTTGATGACAGCCACCCGTTTTATATGCTTTCAGGAAGTGATAACATTATATCATTTACAACAGACAGGTACAAATCTCGTCCATTGGTAGTAAAAGGTCCGGGTGCAGGTGCAGAAGTTACCGCCGCCGGCGTTTTCGCTGACATTATAAATGTTGGGCAAAATCCATAAACAATCACCTACCCTCTAAAGGGGGAATTACAGGCGATATGGAAATGAGCAATGATAAAGGAACCTAGAAAATTAACAAAATAGCCCAAGACCTCAGTTTTGGAAAAAAATAAATAATCATGTCAAATAATAATACAAACCCTGTTGAAACATTGGATATGAACAATGGAAAGGCAAAAGCCCCCTTTAGGGGCTTGGGGGTTAGAGTTTTCGCTCCGGCAACTGTTGCCAACGTTGTGTGCGGTTTCGATGTCTTAGGTTTCGCTGTAAATGAACCTGGCGATGAAGTCGAGATGCGTTTAACGGAAACACCAGGAGTAGTTATTAAAAAAATCACTGGCGATGACGGTCGCTTGCCTTTAGATGCAGCGAAAAATACAGTTAGCGCAAGCGTTCAGCACTATTTACAACACATTAACCGCTTGGATGTAGGCGTTGAAATCGAGCTACACAAAAAGATGCCAATCGGTAGCGGATTGGGCTCAAGCTCTGCAAGTACCGTTGCGGGTTTATTTGCCATCAACAAACTAATGGGCGATTTATTAACACCAAAAGAGCTTGTTCCTTTTGCTATGAAAGGTGAAGAATTAGCCTGTGGTTATGGCCATGCAGATAATGTTGCACCTGCCATTTTAGGTGGATTTGTTTTGGTTAGAAGTTACGAACCACTCGATGTAATTTCTTTACCAACACCAGCTGGAATGTATGCAGCAATTGTTTATCCCGAAGTTGATGTACCGACTAAAGATGCCCGCCAGATGATTCGCAGCAAAGTATTTTTAAAAGATGCAGTTACCCAATGGGGAAATGTTGCAGGCCTGGTTAGCGGACTATTCATGAATGATTTCGATTTAATCGGCCGGAGTATGAAAGATGTTTTGGTAGAACCAACCCGCTCCATCCTCATTCCAGGTTTTGAAGAAATGAGAAACATTGCCATGGAAAATGGTGCAATTGGCTTCGGTATTTCAGGTTCAGGGCCATCCGTTTTTGCCTTAACCAAAGATGAAGAAACAGCCAAGAAAATAACTAAAGCACAACAACAACATCTTCACAAGATTAATATTAACAGCAAAGCTTACGTTTCATCGGTTAACGCCGAAGGACCAAGAGTAATTTAAATGAGTAAAAGCTTAAAGTAAAGGGCAAGGTTTAAAACACCGAAGCCCTAAACCTTAAGTTCTAAACCTTGAACCAGCAATGAAACTATATTCAACTAATAATAAAAATTTACGTGTTTCTTTTAAAGAAGCCGTTTTTAACAGTATGCCCCAGGATAAAGGCTTGTATATGCCTGTAGAAATTCCTCACCTTGATGCAGATTTTATTAAGAACATTGAAAACTTTTCTCTACCAGAAATTGCCTATAAGGTTGCCTCAACTTTGTTGAAGGATGAAATTCCAGCGGATGATTTAAAGGCATTAATTGATGATGCGATTAATTTTGAGGCGCCAGCCGTAAAGCTTGATGATAAAACTTTTGTGCTTGAACTGTTCCACGGACCGTCTTTAGCTTTTAAGGATTTTGGTGCTCGTTTTATGAGTCGTGTAATGTCTTATTTCCTTAAAGATGGTGAGCAGCTACTGGACGTATTGGTGGCCACATCTGGCGATACCGGTGGCGCAGTTGCTTTGGGTTTCTTAGGGGTGCCAAACACAAGAGTAACTATTCTTTATCCAGAGGGAAAAGTAAGTCCGATACAGGAGTTGCAATTGACTACAAACGGACAAAACATTAGGGCGATTGAAGTTAAAGGAACATTTGATGATTGCCAGGCATTAGTGAAACAAGCTTTTGCAGATGATGAACTGAACGCGAACTTCCGTTTAACTTCTGCAAACTCAATTAATATTTCAAGGTTAATTCCGCAGACTTTTTATTATTTCAACACCTATGCACAACTAAAAAGACAGGGTTTGAATGATGTGATTTTTTCCGTTCCAAGTGGAAATTTTGGAAACATTGGCGCAGGTTTATTGGCTTACAAACTTGGCTTACCAGTGAAACAATTTATTGCTGCCACCAACATTAATGATACCGTTCCTCGTTTTCTGGAAACCGGTGTTTATGAAACCAAACCATCAACCCAAACCTATTCAAATGCAATGGATGTTGGCGCACCCAGCAACTGGATTCGCATTATGGATTTGTTTGATGAAGATGTTGAATCGTTAAAAAAAGTGGTTACATCTTATCGCTTCAACGACGAAGAAACACTAGCCGGCATCAAAGAAATCGATGAGCAATTTGATTACGTTGCCTGTCCGCATACCGCCATTGCTTATTTAGCCATTGAAAAATTCAGGCAAGAAAACCCTGAAGATGAAAGTGCCGCGGTGTTTTTATCAACGGCTCATGCTTGCAAATTCCCAGATATTTTTCCGGTGGATATTGCCGCCAAAATCGAAATTCCAGAGCAGGTTACCGCGTTAGAGAGCAAGCCACAACATGCTGATCAATTGGGTATCGATTTTGAAGGATTTAAAAATTACCTATTGAACAAAGCTTAGCTCTGAAAATTCAAGGAAATTAGTCGAGATTGCAGATCTCGGCCAACAAAGCCAGATGCTAGTCGGGATGACAAATCCTGACTAGCATCTGGCTTTTAATCCTTTATAAAACTTGCTCAATTTTAATTTCACTCTCATTGCCAGTCCTGTCAATTGCTGTAACAGCTATACTTTGTAACTCCTGTTTGATTAATTTAGCAGCATCGGCAAATAAAACCTTTGGAATTTGTAGAAACCTGCTTTTATAATTTAAAATCGTGTAACTCCATTTGCCACCATAATTGGTGTAAACAATATATTTGAAGTCATCTTTCTTATTAGCAGGCTTCCATTTGATGTATAAGTCAGCCTCTCTATTTTCGGTTTCCACTTTCGGCGACAAGGGCTTATCATCATCTAACCAAGGAGAAGCAGGCACCAATGCTTCGTTTTTGTAAGGGCCTTTCAATAAGTCTCTACGCAAACTTTCATGTGTTACCAACGCGGCAATACTCCAATGGGCAGCACCAGGTGATTTTGGTAAAATGCCTCTTGTAATCATAATCTGGTTGATAATTTCGTCGCTATTTTTGTCTCCTCCGCCAATGCCACTGTTCATTCCGGGCCAAAGATGGCGCTGTTTGGTGTTTTCTGATTGCCACCAGCCCAACAACACCGGGAAACTTTGAGGAATATTATTTACCTGCCAGTATAACTGAGGCATAAAGTAATCTATCCAGCCTTCATTTAACCAGAGCTTAGCATCAGCATATAACTTGTCATATTGATCAAAACCTTTGATAGATTCTGGAAATCCTGGCCTCCAGATACCAAATGGACTAATACCAAATTTGACATGTTTTTTTTCGTCTTTAATAATTTTATAAACCCTTTGGATGAAGATATTTACCTGCGCTCTCCTCCAATCTCCAACAGCCAGCTTGCCTCCCTCTTGCTGGTATTGAGCGTAGCTTGCTGAATCCGGAAAATCTGCTCCACCATTATATTCCGCATACGGATAAAAGTAATCGTCGAAGTGTACGCCATCTATATCGTATCGTTTCACAATATCTTTCACCACATTCGCAGATAAATCCTGAGTGCCTTTTTTTGATGGATCAAGCCACCAATAACCTTGCTTCAGTTTATAAACCAGCTCTGGATGTTTTTTAATAATCGATGATTCTGAAGGTTGCCCACCAGAAATATGGTGAGCCCGATACGGATTCAACCAAACATGCAATTCCAATCCACGTTCATGTGCTGCATCTATCCAAAATTCCAACGGGTCGTAATATGGTTTTGGCGCCTGACCTTGAACGCCTGTCAGAAAATAAGACCAAGGTTCTATATTACTTTTATATAAGGCATCAGCCTGTGGCCGAACCTGAAAGATAACCGCATTGAAATTATTTTTCTTCAATAGATCCAATAAAGCAATAGCTTCATCTTGTTGTTGCTGCGTAGATAAACCAGGCTTGCTAGGCCAGTTTATATTTGCAACCGAAGCCACCCATGCTGCCCTAAATTCTCGTTCTGGAGTTGGAATTTGTGGAACTGAAACCTGAGCTTTTGTGCAAAAAAAACCAACTAATAAAGTCAGCAATAGAAGTAAATGTTTATTGAACATAAATTAAAATTGAGTGATAAACATACTGGATTTATATCTGTCAGCCTAAAATTATTTTGAATTTTCATCTTTTTTAGGTTTGGCTAAATAAAAAAAGGCTGGAATTATTAAACTCCAACCTTTCAACTATAAAACTAAACCTAATTATTTTGAAGCTTGAGATTTTAATGATCTCAGTTCACTTTTCAACTCCTCAATCTGCTGTTGTTGTTCTTTAATACTCCCCACCAACAAAGGGATTAAACTTTCATAATCAACTTTGGTAAGCGTTGCCGAATTATAAGCGTTTTTACCTGCCGGATATTGTTTTGCCTGTACCGCTACAACAGATGGAACTGCTGCTTTTGCATCAGCACCCACAAATCCATATTGTGAGGTGGAAGGTAGTTTGAGTTTTTCTGCCCATGCCTTATCATAATTAAAGCTTACGGGTTGTAATTTAGAAACCATCTCCAAAGAATTATTTACAGGTTTCACGTTTTTTTGTGCCACTTCTTGTGCACTGATTTTTAAGGATGCAGCTATTAAAAATACTGCAAAACCGAATGAAATTGCTCGTTTCATATGATTATATATTTAGATTAAAAATGGATTACCCAATAATTAGGGATGATTTTAGAAAGTAATTTCTAAACGGAAGGAGGAGGTGTTAAAACCTCAGGAAAATAGCTTAATTTATTAAAGTGATTGGGAATAACCACTTTAGCAGGCATTTCGAATACCGAAACAGCATTATCAATCATCAGAAAATCCTGAGCAAAATACTCTGTTTCAACTTTCTTTTCTTCTTTTTCTGTAGCATCATCATTTGATGATACGTTTTCGATATCAACAGAAGCATAACTTAAATACGATAAAACGCTGCCTAGCTTCAAAAATAAAGCGATTGCCAGGCAAAGAATTAAGACATATTTAAAACCAATAAACTTCATTGTTACAAATATAAGTTGTACGATTTAAATAACAAACATTGAGTGTTAATGTTCTGTAACAAAATGAAAAAACCCATTTGTTTCATACACAAACAGGTTTAAAAATTTTCATGTTTTAAGATTAAAATATCGCTCTGGCAATTTGACGTGTTTGTTCTGGCCTGCCCATAGTGTAGAAATGCAAAACTGGAGCACCAAAATCTATTAATTCTTTACACTGTTTAATCATGGCCTCGGTTCCTATTTCCTTTGCTTCAGCGTTACTTTTTGCATGAGCTAATGCATCAGTTAATTCATCTGGCAAATCAATATGAAATATTTTAGGCAAAACATTTAATTGTGTAAGTGTACTAATTGGTTTTAATCCTGGAATAATAGGCACATTAATGTCGTTCTCACGGCACTTTTTAACAAAGTCGAAATACTTCTGATTATCGAAAAACATCTGGGTTACAATAAATTCAGCACCCATGTCCACCTTTTTTTTCAAATATTTGAAATCGGCATTCAAATTAGGTGCCTCAAAGTGCTTCTCCGGATAACCTGCCACGCCGATACAGAAATCACTTTTAAATGTTTCGATATCTTCATGAAGAAACTTTCCCTCATTATGGTTTTTAATGTGCTCAATTAAATCAGTAGCATAACAATGTCCGCCTTTAGTTGGAATAAAGGCCGTATCTGCAGCTCTGGCATCGCCACGCAGCGCCAAAACATTATCGATTCCCAGAAACTGTAAATCGATTAGTGCATTTTCAGTTTCTTCTTTGGTGAAACCACCACAAATTAAATGCGGAACGGCATCGATTTTATATTTATGAATGATTGCTGCACAAATGGCAATGGTTCCCGGACGCTTGCGGTAAGAAACTTTTTGCAGCAAACCATTTTCCTGCTCTTTATAAATGTAATCTTCTCTTAGCGAAGTGACATCGATAAATGGCGGATTAAATTCTAATAACGGATCAATGGCATCGTAAATCCACTGAATACTTTGCCCTTTAATCGGCGGCAATAGTTCAAAAGAGAATAGCGCTTTACCATTTGCGTTTTTTATATGATCTGTAATCTTCATTTGAGTTAAATGTTGTGAGTTAAAAGTTAAAGGCCTGAATGCCTATTTAACCAGCGTTTGATAATATTTTATAAATCCATTAAGCAATTTCCTTGTTGTTTCAAGTTTCTCTAATAGTACGCTCAAGTAGGTTTCAGAAATAAAATCTAAATCAAAAGCAAGGTATAATTGTGTTTCAACCTCATAAATAGATCCTCTCGGAATGTAAAAAAATTGGATGCTGTCTTTTGGATAATTTCTACCGCATCCTTCAGCAATATTTGATGGAATTGATACAACAGCTCTTCTTATTTGGCTTGTTAAACCAAATTTTTCTTCACTAGGAAATTGCGAAGATGCTAAGTATACTTCCTTTGAGAGTACTCTTGCTCCTTTCCAAACATCTAAATCAATATAATTTCTCTTATCTCTATCCATATAAGCGTTATGAATGGCCTATGCTAATTATACTCCCAAACCTATAACTTTAAACTTATAACCTACAACTTTAATAAGCCAAATTCGGGCTCAGCCATCTTTCCACTTCTTCAACAGACATACCTTTACGAACCGCATAATCTTCAATCTGATCTTTGGTAATTTTCCCTAAGCCAAAATACCTCGATTCTGGATGTGCAAAATAGAATCCGCTAACCGCAGCTGTTGGATACATGGCATAACTTTCTGTTAAATGTAAACCGATTTGATTTTCAGCATCGAGCAGTTGAAACAAAGTTCCCTTCTCCGTATGTTCCGGACAAGCTGGATAACCGGGAGCCGGGCGGATACCTGCATACTCTTCTTTGATCAACTCCTGATTGCTTAAATTTTCATCTTTAGCATATCCCCAATATTCTTTGCGAACACGCTCGTGCATCCGTTCTGCAAATGCCTCGGCCAAACGATCGGCCAATGCTTTGGCCATGATACTATTATAATCGTCATGATTAGCCTCAAATTCAGCCACCAATTCATCTATTCCGATGCCTGCAGTTACTGCGAAGCCGCCAAAATAATCCTGAATGCCGCTCTCTTTTGGAGCGATAAAATCAGATAAGGCGTAATATGGCTGTCCATCTACTTTCTCAGCCTGTTGACGAAGGGTGTGGATAGTTACTAGTTTGGATTCTGGAGTCGCGAGTACTGAGTTGCTGCTCAAACTTCCGCCTCCTGACTTCTGACTTCTGACTTCTAACTCAATATCATCTCCAACCGCATTCGCTGGCCAGAAGCCAATTACAGCCCTGGCAGTAAGCAGTTTTTCATCCAAAATTCGTTTCAATAAAGCCTGTGCATCATCGAACAACTTTTTAGCTTCATCGCCAACATTTTTATCATCAAATATTTTAGGATAACTGCCACGAAGTTCCCAGGTATGGAAAAATGGGGTCCAGTCAATATAAGGAACCAATTCTTCTAAAGGATAATTATCAAATACTCTTGTTCCGGTAAATTCAGGAACTGGAAGATCTGATCTAAAATCTATTTTAAATTTGTGATTACGAGCTTCTTCAATGGTTTTGAAACGTTTGTCAGAACGTTTATTTAAATGCGCTTCACGGGCTTTATCATATTCCGCTCTAATTCCTGCAACGTAATCATCTTTGGTTTCCGGGTTCATTAACGTACTGCAAACGGTAACACTTCGAGAGGCATCTAAAACATGAATCGCAGGCCCTGAGTAATTTGGTGCGACCTTAACCGCGGCGTGAATACGAGAGGTTGTTGCACCCCCAATAATCAGTGGAATGGTAAAACCTTCACGCTCCATTTCTTTGGCAAAATGAACCATTTCATCCAATGAAGGTGTAATTAAGCCACTTAAACCAATGATATCTGCATTGATTTCTTTGGCTTTTTTGATGATTTCCTGTGCAGGAACCATCACGCCCATATCTACAATTTCGAAGTTGTTACAAGCCAACACTACTCCGACAATGTTTTTTCCAATATCATGCACATCGCCTTTTACGGTAGCCATCAGCACTCTTCCTGCAGAAGAATTTTGATCCTGGTCAGGATTGTCTAATTTCTCCTGTTCAATGAAAGGAAGTAGATAAGCCACGGCCTTTTTCATCACCCTTGCTGATTTTACTACCTGAGGCAGGAACATTTTTCCTGCACCAAACAAATCACCCACGATATTCATTCCATCCATCAACGGACCTTCAATCACCTGAATCGGACGGGCATATTTTTGTCGTGCTTCTTCAACATCATCATCAAGGTATTCAACAATACCTTTTACCAGCGAATGCGATAGTCTGTCCTCAACAGTTCCCTTTCTCCACTCTTCATCTTTAACAACCTCTTTTCCTTTTGATTTAACCGTATCAGCATATTCTACCAATCGCTCTGTAGCGTCATCCCTTCGGTTTAGCAACACATCTTCTACCCTTTCTAAAAGCTCAGGTGGAATTTCCTGGTAAACTTCGAGCATTCCGGCGTTTACAATTCCCATATCTAAACCAGCCTGGATGGCATGATAAAGAAATGCGGAGTGCATTGCTTCCCGAACAACGTTGTTTCCTCTAAAGGAGAATGAAATATTGGAAACACCACCACTTACTTTTGCGTATGGCAGATTCTCTTTAATCCACCTTGTGGCATTGATAAAATCTACAGCATAATTATTATGTTCTTCTAAACCTGTTGCAACTGTTAAAATATTTGGATCGAAAATGATATCCTCAGGAGGAAAACCGATTTCGTGTACCAGAATATCATAACTTCTTTTGCAAATTTCTTTTCTTCGCTCGTAATTATCGGCCTGGCCTTGTTCATCAAAAGCCATAACCACAACTGCAGCGCCATATTGCATAATTTTACGGGCGCTTTCGCGGAATTTTTCTTCTCCTTCTTTAAGCGAAATTGAATTTACGATTCCCTTGCCCTGTAAACATTTTAAACCATTTTCAATAACCGACCATTTCGATGAATCGACCATGATCGGCAACTTGGCAATATCCGGTTCGGAAGCAATAAGGTTTAAGAATTTGGTCATGGCTGCTTCTGAATCAAGCATACCTTCATCCATATTCACATCGATAACCTGCGCCCCGCCTTCTACCTGTTGCAAAGCAACGGCCAAAGCGGCTTCGTAATCGCCGCCCAATATTAATTTAGAAAACTTTGGAGAACCTGTGATATTCGTTCTTTCTCCAACATTTACAAATATGCTATCTGGTTTTATCGTAACTGGCTCTAAACCACTTAAACGCATAAAAGGTTCGATAACAGGCAATTTTCTGGGGAATGCTTTTTTAGCATTTTTAGCAATACAACCGATATGATCGGGTGTGGTTCCACAACAACCGCCAACAATATTTACAAAACCGGATTGAATAAAATCATCTACCAAATGTGCTGTTTCATGCGGTTGCTCATCATAAGCACCAAACTCATTTGGCAAACCTGCATTTGGATAGGCTGAAACATAACAACCAGCTTTATTTGCCAGTTCTTCAATGTGCGGACGCATTTCTTTTGCTCCCAAAGCACAGTTAAAACCAATACTTAAAGGTTTGGCATGCATCACGGAGTTTAAAAAAGCTTCAGCAGTTTGTCCGGACAAAGTTCTTCCAGAAGCATCGGTAATGGTTCCGGAAATCATGATTTCCAGTTTACGCCCAATAACTTCTTCGTATTTTTTTATCGCTACAATGGCCACCTTGGCATTTAGCGTATCAAAAATAGTTTCAATTAAAAGAACATCCGAACCACCATCTACCAAGCCGCGAACTTGCTCATAATAGGCAGATTCCAATTCATCAAAATAAACCGCCCTAAAACCTGGATCGTTTACATTTGGAGACATGGAGAGCGTACGGTTGGTTGGGCCAATTGCACCTGCTACGAAACATTTACGATCAGGATTAGCGGCCATAAATTCATTGGCAGCCTCTTTTGCCACACGGGCACCTTCATAACTCATTTCATACGAAAGATCTTCCATCTGGTAGTCAGCCATCGAGATCCTTTGTGTACTGAAGGTGTTGGTTTCTATAATATCGGCACCTGCCGTTAAATATTCAAGATGTATGGCTTTAATAATATCAGGCCGTGTAATGTTAAGCAAGTCATTATTGCCTTTTACATCACAAGGATGATTTTTAAATCTTTCCCCTCTAAAATCTTCTTCGGTTAAAGTATAACGCTGAATCATGGTACCCATCGCACCATCGATTACTAAAATACGTTTTTCTAATTCTTCTCTTATACCCATTTGTTGTTTATAGTAGCATTAGTTAGTATCGAGTATAAAGATTCTTAACATCGACCCAACTGCAGGTAATGGGCAAAAAACATCAGACAACCATGTCATGATATTTGATACTTAATACCTGATACTTAAAAAGGCTTATCTTAAAAGTTGGCGTGTAAATTACCACTAAAACTTATCTGCTCTCGCCACTGCTGAGATTAGAATGTAGCACCTTGTTGGCACAGGTTGCTAAGACTTCGTTGGGTCTAATCCCTCCGTCTTTCTTAATAAGCATACAAAAATGCAACAAAGCAACATCAATTCCAAAAATTATCAGCCCGTAGCCAAATAAAATTACAAAGGCCATGCAAAACTGCACGGCCTTAAGAATATTGTTTTGTATTGAATTAAAAATTGTAATCTGATGGATCAGATTTTTACCAGATTATTTTCTGCTTCCGAAGATACGTAGTAGGAAAAGGAAGATATTAATAAAATCTAAATAAAGATTTAAAGCAGCCATGATCGCCAACTTTTTGGTATCAGCTGATGGAATTGCTTCGCCACTTTCTTCTAAACCTTGACCAATTCTTTTGATTTTTTGAACATCATAAGCGGTTAAAGCCGTGAAAACAGCAATACCTATGAAAGCCATTACCAAACTAAATTGTTCACTTTTAATAAACATATTAGCAATACTTGCTATGAATAATCCAGCAACACCTACCATTAAAATTGGCCCGAATTTACTTAAATCAATGTTAGTGGTATAACCCATTACGGCCATAATACCAAAAATACCAGCTGCTGCAGCAAAACAGGTTATAATTGACGTACCAGTATAAATTAGTAAGATAAAACTTAAGCTTACGCCAAGCAGAACTGAAAAAAGTGCAAAAACACCTAGCAATGCAGCATAAGACAATCTTGAAAAACCAGCGCCCATAACCAATACTAAACCAAGTGGCGCAAACATGGCTACATAACCTAAACCTGTTCTTTGACCAGTTTCGAAGTTGATTAATGCCCTAAGTGCCGATTCAGTATTTGAAATATAAAAGGCCGATAAGGTAGATAATGTTAAAGCCACAAACATCCACAAAAAGACGTTCGCAAAAAATTTCTTCGACACAGAACTTTCCTGTACGAAAACACTATTGGTTTGATAATTATAATTTTGTTGTTCCATTTTTTAATTTGTGTATTTAAATGATTTTAAAAATAACAATTTAGTTCAATCTTTTTGTCAGCAGTTCTTCAACTTTCTTAAAGAACTGTAAGGGTTTTAAGGTTCGCCAGGGTAAATTATCAAATGCGCCACCAAAATTGATATAGTAATCAATATTATTATCCCTGAATTCAGCAATTACATGTTCCTGAAAGTTAACGCCCACGATCCAGCCATCTTCAACTTCCTGAAACCATTCCTCATAGTAGCTATCATCAGAAGCATGAAAATTCAATACATTTTCTCCAATCAGAATGAATTTATTAATGCCCTCATCCATCATCAGCTCCAGGATATCACGTTTCAACAACATGATGTCGTTGTTGATCGCATCATTCCACTCCCCTATGAACTCAATTATTGCATAACTTCGATCGTAATCTGCATATAACACTTTCATGTAAAGCGTATTCGACCCAAACTCATCCCATTGGGGATGTAGCAAAAAATTGTAGATCTGCTTATCGAAATAAATTTCTGAATATTCGGTATTGTAAAAAGGTGAGCGCTCATCTTCTGCCGAAACATAATCATCTCTCCACTGGTAATAAGGCTCGATTTCGTGCATTTTAAGTTTAAAGTTGCAGGTTAAAAGTTAAATGTGTATTTATCCAAACTTTAGTATTGCGAAGGTTTTTATCAGCACCCAGACTTAAACGTATAACCTTTAGCTTTTAACGCCATGCTGTCTAGCCTCAACAGCTTTACGAACACTTCCGTGTTGAGTAAGCAAATCGGCTGCTTCGTCATAACCAATGTTTAATTCGTCGGCTACCATTTGTGTTCCACGATCAACCAGTTTATTATTAGTTAACTGCATATCAACCATTTTGTTTCCGACAACACGCCCTAATTGCACCATTACCGTGGTGCTCAGCATGTTTAAAACTAATTTCTGGGCCGTTCCCGATTTCATACGTGTAGAACCGGTAATGAACTCAGGGCCTACTACCACCTCAACCGGAAAATCAGATTCCGCAGCAATTGGACCACCAGTATTACAAACAATGCAACCAGTTAAAACACCATGTTTACGTGCGGTATTTAAACCTCCAATTACATATGGTGTGGTTCCTGAAGCGGCTAAACCAACCAAACAATCTTTTTCATTGATGTTAAATTCTTCGAGGTCTTTCCAGGCTTGAATAGCATCATCTTCTGCAAATTCCACAGCTTTTCTAATCGCTGTATCTCCACCTGCAATAATACCTACTACCCAATCAAAAGGCACGCCATACGTTGGTGGACATTCAGATGCATCAACCACGCCTAAGCGGCCACTGGTACCTGCGCCAATGTAAAACAAACGACCTCCCTTTTTCATTCTTTCGGCAACGGCCGAAGTTAGTTTTTCTATTTGAGGCAAAGATTTTTCAACTGCGTAAGCAACAGTTTTATCTTCATTATTAATGCCCTGCAAAACCTCCAATACCGACATTTGATCGATATTATTATAGTTAGATTCCTGCTCGGTAACTCTGTTCATAAATTTAATTTTGATAAAATTCGGTAAATTCTTTTTAAAAAGTATCCTAAAAACTTAAAAATATGTCTGCTAAAATTCTAGTTGCCTATTTACACCGTTAATTTATGTTAAATATTAGAAACAAAAGACAGGAAAATGCAGTTAAAAAATATAGTAAACCGCTAAATTTCATAAATTTGCATAACGCTAATGAAAAAGAATACCCGAAATAACATACTTATTGCAATAAGCTATTCTGTGATTTTAATAGTGGGTATGATTTTGGGTATAAAGTTCATCAAAGATCAGGGCTTTGGCGTAAAACGAAGTTCGCAATTAGCGGTTAACAGCGATGGAAAACTGGAGGAAATTCTACATATCATTAACAAAAATTATGTTGATGACATTAACACAGATTCATTTCAAAACCTTCCAATAGATAGTGTTCTTCATCAGTTGGATCCACATAGTGTTTATTTACCTCCAACAGATGCTCAAGACATGAGCGATAACCTCGAAGGAAACTTTGAAGGTGTTGGGATTGAATACTACATGCTCAACGACACCATGATGGTGACCGGCGTTGTTAAAGATGGTCCGGCTTACCAGGCAGGAATAAAATTGGGCGACAAAATATTAACGATTGATACTGCAACAGTAAGCGGAAGAAATTTACCTAAAGAACAACTCACGGGTCGATTTAGGGGTAAAGCTGGTAGTGGCGTTAGTGTTACACTATTGCACAGTGGCACACAGGTGCAAAGCCGCTTGATGGTGACCAGAGGCAAAGTAAACATCAGCAGCATAGATGCGGCGTATATGATTAATGCTGAAACGGGATATGTGAGGATCAGTAAATTCGGCGCCAATACTGACAATGATTTCGCTAGTGCTGCTAATAACCTCAAAGCAAAGGGAATGAAAAAGCTGATTCTCGACCTGCGTGATAATGGTGGTGGATATTTTTCTGCAGCCACAGGCCTGGCCGATCAGTTTTTACCTGAAAACAAACTGATTGTATACACGCAAGGTAAACATGAACCCCGAACAGATTACTTCTCTACAGGCTCAGGTTCATTTCAAAACGGGAAGCTTGCTATTTTGATCAACGAAAATACGGCTTCTGCAAGTGAGATTGTCGCCGGGGCAATTCAGGATTTAGGCCGCGGAATTATCATTGGTCGCCGTTCTTTTGGCAAAGGACTGGTACAGGAACAATTTTCTTTTGGTGATGGCTCTGCGTTGAACTTAACGATTGCTCGATATTACACCCCATCAGGACGAAGCATCCAAAAATCTTACAAAAAGGGTTATGATGCCTATAAACACGAGCTCGATGAGCGAATGATGGATGGTGAATTAACTGGCGACCGTACATCTTTTCAGGATTCAATTGAAAAAGCTGAAGGTGTAGCCATTCAAAACAATAGAAAGCAAAAGCCAAGCGGGGGAATCCAACCGGATGTTTTCGTTAAGCTTGATACCGCTGGATATAACAGGTTCTATGCCACATTGGTTAGCAAAAAAATCCTTTCAGACTATGTTTTTAACGTATTGACCAATAAGTATAATGCCGGCTTTGTAGAACAAAACATCAATTCTTTTACGCTTGGCGACAACGACTTTAAAGATTTTATCGGCTATTTGCAACGTAAAAATGTTCAGATTGATCGTTTTCAGTTATACAATTCCAGATCAGTCATTCTTAACGACTTAAAAGCGTTGCTCTGCCGCTATTACCTTGGCGATGTGGGCTATTACCGTTCGGCAAATCAAAATGATAATGCGGTGAAGCAAGCTTTGGTGAATTTGCAATAGCCTTACCAAATGCATTTCTGAGAAATTTTATCTCGTAATTTAGCTACATCAAACAAATTGATTACCACTAGTGCCCTCATATGTTAGAAACCGATCGCCTTATTTTAAAGCCTCTTACACACAATCAACTGCTAAAATATATTAAGGATGATCATTCGCTTGAAAAGGAATTAAATCTTTTACCTACAAAGAAAAATATATCCACATCATTACATGATGCATTAGCGCAAACGATTTTACCAAATGTTTCTGATCGGGATAAGGATTATTTATACCATACCCTTTGGGCAATAGTTTCTAAGCCAGACAACAGGATGGTAGGAGATATTTGTTTCGTAGGCGAACCTGATGCAGAAGGAGAAATTGAGATAGGATATGGAACTTACGAAGAGTTTAGGGGTAAAGGCTTTATGACTGAAGCTGTAGGCAGAATTGTTGAATGGGCCAAATTGCAACCTAAAGTAAAATCAATTTTTGCGACCACAGAGAAGCAAAATGTGGCTTCATATTCCATATTAGAGAAAAACCATTTCCTTCATATTGGAGAAGTAGATGACATGCTCAGCTGGAAAATCACTTTCTAAACCTACACAATAATTTCAAACAGACTTAAACTGATGCCTTCATAATGTTTCGGCAAACCTTCTGATTTTTGGAGGATAACCACTCCAACGTAAGTGAAACCACAACCGTTGTAATATTTTAAAAGCTTTTCATTATCTGCCCAGGTATCCATCCGGATATATTTTATTTGAAGTTCAGCCGCATACTTCTTTGCCCATTTGATAATTTCTTTAACGAAAGAATAACCTCTGAAATCAGGATGCGTTACAATCCGGTGGATGTAAATGGAATCAAAATCGCGATCGCCCCAAATAAGTTGATCGGTAAAGGTAACGGCAAAACACATGCATTTTTTCCATCCACTAAAATTTTATATTGACGGTCTTCCTCAATCTCGGTTTGCACCAAATCTCTGCTAAAGCCTTGCCAATGTTTGTTAAATACCTTTTTTTGATGCGCAATAGCAATGTCGTAAAAATCAAAAATGGCATCTATATCACTTGGCTGGCTGTTTTTTACTTCAATTTGCATAAAACGAAGATATGGAATTAGATATTGAGTTAACCAAATCTCTTGACCTGGAAATATCCAGATTTTTCATCGGGACTTGAAACGAAAACAGGGCTGTACTTCTGATGAAATACAAGCCCTGTTTTATAAATATTATTATTGAAATGCCGAATGCTATTTCTGCCTGAAGAAGATTTGAATTGGCGAACCTGAAAAATCAAAATTCTCTCTAAGCTTATTTTCAATGAAACGTTTGTACGGATCTTTTATATACTGTGGTAAATTACAGAAGAATGCAAACATTGGCGAAGTACCGTTAATTTGCGTAATGTATTTGATTTTAATGTGCTTTCCTTTTAATGCTGGTGGTGGAAATTTCTCAAT
This sequence comes from Pedobacter agri PB92, assembly GCF_000258495.1. GTDB lineage: Bacteria > Bacteroidota > Bacteroidia > Sphingobacteriales > Sphingobacteriaceae > Pedobacter > Pedobacter agri. The sequence goes on along the minus strand of NZ_AJLG01000001.1, from coordinate 2,733 downwards.
CAATGGCAACATTACATCATTTAATTTCGATGTAGGAATTTTCTTTCCACGATTTTTATAAACTTCTAAAGCAGCCTCAATTGCTTTGAAAATACGTTGTTTATTCAATACCGAGGTAAATATGATAGGCACATCGGTAAACGGGCGAATGCGTTCGTGAATTTGCTCCTCGAAAGCTTTCATGGTTTGAGTATTTTTCTCAATCAAATCCCATTTGTTAATTAAAATAACAATACCTTTTTTATTTTTCTCCGCAAGATGGAAAATATTGATATCCTGACTTTCGATACCTTCAACAGCATCAATCATTAATACTACAACATCTGCTTCTTCTAAAGCTTTGATGGTACGCATTACGGAATAAAATTCCAGGTTTTCTTTAACCTTTGTTTTTTTTACGCAATCCAGCGGTATCAATCAGCATAAATTCATGTCCAAACTGGTTGTAGTGAATTTTAATCGAATCGCGGGTGGTACCGGCATTTGCCGTTACAATGTTACGTTCTTTACCAATTAAAGCATTTACCAAGGATGATTTACCTACATTTGGCCGACCAGCGATGGTAATTTTTGGCAATTGATTTTCCTCTTCCGGAATATCTTCAAAGTTTTTAACGATCTCATCCAATAACTCGCCTGTACCCGACCCAGTCATGGATGATAAAGGATAAACCTCACCTAAACCAAAACCATAGAAAGTATGAATTTCATTGTACAATGCGGTATTATCTACTTTATTAGCACAAACAAAAACGGGTTTGTTACTTCTGCGTAGCACCTGTGCAATATCATCGTCCAGATCAGTAATGCCGGTAGTTACATCAACCATAAAAACCAAAACACTGGCTTCTTCAATGGCAATCATTACCTGTTCACGGATGGCAGCTTCATAAACATCTTCCGAGTTAGCCACGTAACCTCCAGTATCAATTACACTAAATTGTCTGTCGGTCCACTCACCTACGCCATAATGCCTGTCGCGGGTAACGCCGCTCATATCATCTACAATAGCCTTACGACTTTCGGTTAATCTATTAAAAAGGGTGCTCTTGCCTACGTTTGGCCTGCCTACGATGGCGATAATATTACTCATTTCGTGTATTATTGATAGTTAATGGCTTATAGTTAACGGTCTGGATGTTCAGCAAGCTGCTTAAACTATTTGGCTATCAGCCATTGACTATCAACTACTAACCGATTTATTTCGGGCTGCAAAGGTATGGTTAATTTTTGGAACCTGTATTAATATTAATTTTTATACTTACTTAGAAGTCCTTTGATCACATCTTCTGTAAGCTGATTATTTTGAAGCAACGGGAAACCTTCCCACCTCACTATTCCTTTCGGATCGATTAGAATAGCATGCGGAATACCGGTTATACCAAGTGCATTTTTCACCTGTGCCTTAGTATCAATTGCCTCAAAGTATTCAATTTTTGGATTAGCAAAAGCTTTTACCTTATCTGCTGTTTCATCAGACATCCCAATAACTACCAGTTGATCGGCATATTTTTTCTGAATTTCATTTAGTGTTGGAATGTATGCCCTGCATGGTCCACACCAGGTTGCCCAGAAATCGACCAAAACAAATTTACCTTTCATATTCGGTTGTTCGGAAATCCATTGTTCGACAATAAGCTTTGGCGCCTGTTCATTTAAAACTGACTTTGCCCAAAGCTTTTTACCGTTGTTTGATTCCTGCGCTAAAGCAGTAAAGCCGGAAAACAATAAGAGCGTTATTAAAATTTTCTTCATACCTAAATTTCGAAATTAATTATCGTATCCGAAGCTCTTCAGGTAATTCTTTTTACTTCTCCAATCTGGAATTACTTTTACAAACAGTTCTAAAAATACTTTTGTATCCAAAAACTTCTCAACTTCTAAACGTGCTTCTGTACCTACTTTCTTGAGCATACTTCCGCCTGTTCCAATCAGAATGTTTTTTTGAGAATCACGCTCCACCACAATTTCTGCCATAATGCGAACCATGGCACCTTTACCATTTTTAAGCGCCTCTTCTTTAAAACTTTTAACAATTACCTCCGTACTGTAAGGAATCTCTTTCTGGTAATTCAGAAAAATTTTCTCACGGATAATTTCAGAAACGAAGAAACGTTCCGAGCGATCAGTTAAATCTTCTTTATCATAATATGGTGGATGCTCTGGTAATAAATCTAAAACATGTGCCATTATTCCATCAACATTATGTTTACGCAAAGCAGAAATAGCATAAATAGAAACCGGATTAAGCTTTTCCTGCCAATAGGCAATCTTCTCATCAACCTGTTCTTGTAAAGCTTTATCAATTTTGTTGATGAGTACAATTGTTGGAATGTCTCTATCTAAAATCTTATCCAGCACATCATCTTCATCATGCGTTTCATTGATATCGGTAACGAACAAAAGTACATCGGCATCAGTTAAAGATCCGTTTACAAAGCTCATCATACTCTCCTGCAAAGAATATTTAGGTTTGATTATGCCTGGTGTATCAGAAAAAACAATCTGATATTCTTCTTCATTTACAATACCTAAAATGCGATGCCTTGTAGTTTGCGCCTTTGGTGTGATAATGCTAAGTCGCTCGCCTACAAGCACATTCATTAGGGTGGATTTACCTACATTTGGTTTACCTATTATACTAACAAAACCTGCTTTATGCGCCATTGAAATATTTTTTAAAAAAAATTTGCAGTACAAAGAAACGAATTATATCTTTGCATTCCAATTCGG